>CAYXHC010000036.1:0-21909 GCA_964464905.1 uncultured Lachnospiraceae bacterium | reverse complement strand
ATCGAGTCCTGCCTGATGCTGGCGCTGATGGATGAGATGCTTTGATAATAAACGAACTTTCAGCATATAAAAGGAGCATAAACAAAATGAGCATGGAAGAATACAGAAACAGAATCAATGAGATAGACGAGGCAATAGTTAAGCTTTTCGTTGAAAGAATGAACACCGTTAAGGCGATCGGTGAGCATAAAAAGGAAAACAACCTTCCTGTGCGTGATCCCGTAAGAGAAAAGAATCTTTTGGAACGCATCAGAGAGCTTGCAGGTGAGGAATACGAAAGCAATCTCGATTCCCTTTATTCCCTCATCCTTGAGATCTCGCGCTCATATCAGACGAAGATAGTATCCACCCCCTCAAAGCTTGCGGAGCTTATGGACGACGCCGTAAAGAACACGGAAAATCTTTTTCCCGAAAAAGCCACCGTTGCCTGCCAGGGCACCGTTGGCGCATACTCCCAGACCGCAGCGGAGAAGATGTTCCGCCGTCCGTCCGTTATGTTTCTTTCGTCGTTTGAGAGCGTTTTCTCTGCGGTTGACAAGGGACTGTGCCGCTTCGGCGTTCTCCCTCTCGAAAACTCCACCGCAGGCTCCGTTAATCAGATCTACGATCTGATGGCGAAATACAATTTCTCCATCGTCCGCACCACCCGCGTGCAGGTATCTCACGCTTTGCTCGCTCCCAGAGGCACCGACATCAAGGATATAAAGGAGATCTACTCTCACGAGCAGGCGATCTCACAGTGCAGTGAATTTCTTTCCACGCTCCAGGGAGTTAAGGTGATCCCCTGCGAAAACACCGCAGTTGCCGCACGTAAGGTAGCTGAATCGGGCAGAAAGGACATTGCCGCTATTGCCGCAAAGGAGTGCGCCGAGCTTTACGACCTTTCCGTACTGCGCGACAGGATCAGCAACGAAAAGGACAATTACACCCGTTTCATTTGCATTTCCAAGAAGCTTGAGATATATCCCGGCGCTGATAAAACGAGTATTATGATGGTGCTCCCTCACAAGTCCGGTTCGCTTTATAAGGTTCTCTCCCGCCTTTACGTTCGCGGAATCAACTTAAACAAGCTTGAGAGCCGTCCCATCCCCGACCGCAATTTTGAATTCATGTTCTATTTCGACATTGACGAATCCATATACTCGCCTGCGCTGAAGGAGCTTCTCTCCGACCTGGAACGTGAAGCGCAGGAATTCAGATATCTGGGCAGCTACTCGGAGATCATTTGACAAGTCCCCTCGAAAGGCAAGGTAACTTTATGAAATGCGGTCTTCTCGGAAGAAAGCTCGGACACAGCTATTCGCCGCAAATACACCGTCACCTGGGAGATTATGAATATCTCATTTTTGAGCGCGAGCCCGAGGCGCTCGATAAGTTTTTCACCGAGCGCGATTTTGACGCAATAAACGTGACGATCCCCTACAAAGAGGACGTTATGAAATACTGCGCAGAAATAGACGAAAAGGCTCTCGCCGTCGGCTCCGTCAACACCATCGTAAAACGAAACGGCAAGCTTTACGGCTACAACACGGACTATTTCGGTTTTCGCTCAACGCTGACAGGTCTTACCGACGTCTGCAGCAAAAAGGTTCTCATACTGGGAAGCGGAGGCTCCTCGAAAACGGTCACCGCCGTCGTCAGGGATCTTGGCGGTACGCCCGTGATCATTTCCCGAAAAGGTGAAAACAATTACGAAAATATAAGTCTGCACTACAAAGACACCGCCGTGATCGTGAACACCACCCCCGTCGGTATGTTTCCGGACAATCTCAAGTCGCCAATACGCCTTGATGATTTTGTCGGCGTTGAAGCCGTTATCGACATAATCTACAATCCCTCAAAAACGAAGCTTTTGCTTGATGCCGAAAGGCTTGGGATCAAGCATCGTAACGGACTATATATGCTTGTCGCTCAGGCAAAGCAGGCGTCGGAGTATTTCACGGGCGAAAGGATCGACGACGGTGTTATCGAGGTGATACTCAAAAGCATACGCTCCGAGCTTATAAATATCGTCCTTGTGGGAATGCCCGGCTGCGGCAAATCAACGATAGGCGCACAGCTTGCAAAGTCTCTTGGCAGAAGATTCGTTGATATGGACGACGAGGTCACCGCACGCGAAGGACGCACCCCTGCGGATATTATCAGAGAAGACGGCGAGGCTGAATTCCGCAAATGCGAAACCGCCGCCCTCAAAGAGGTCTGCAAGCATTCCTCTCTCGTTATAGCAACGGGAGGCGGTGCCGTTACTGTTCCCGAAAATTTCAATGTGATAAGACAAAACGCCGTCGTTTTGTGGTTGAAGCGGGATATTAGTCTTTTGCCTACGAAAAACCGCCCTCTTTCCCAGGGCGAAAATTCCGTAAAGTCTCTTTATGAGAAGCGGCGCGATGCATACGAACGCTTCTCCCACGGTGAGGTGGAAACCAACGAGGACGTTGAAGCCGCCGCCGAAGCCGCCATCACTCTTTTCGATTCAATAATATAAACTCAGAAAGGAAACGAAGATGAAAAAAGTTCTCGTTATAAACGGTCCCAATCTCAATCTTCTCGGCAAAAGAGAACCCGATATTTACGGAAAAGAGAGCTTCTCCGCCCTCCTGGATCTCATAAGAAACAGCGCTGCCGAGCTTGGCCTTTCAGTTGAATGCTATCAATCCAATCACGAAGGCGCTATCGTGGACGCCATTCAAGCGGCATACGGCAAGTTTGACGCCATACTCATAAACCCCGCTGCATACACCCACACCAGCGTTGCCATTCTCGACGCATTGAAAGCCGTGGGCATCCCAACTGTTGAAGTCCATCTTTCCGACATTAACACCCGCGAGGAGTTCAGACGTTTTTCCTACGTTTCCCTCGTTGCCGTTAAGACCATCTGCGGCAAAGGATTCCTCGGCTATCGCGAAGCGCTCGAATATATCGCGAATATGTAGACTACCAAGTAAAAAAGACCTGCAAAACACAGTTTCACTAAAACACTGTTTTGCAGGTCTTTTGCATTCGTCTTTGTTCAAAAGCTTCGGCGCAGCTCAACTACCCTTCCCACTACCCTCAAAGGGAGCTCCTCAATCTCGCGGTTCGTATAAAACATAGGCTCGTAGGCAGTGTTATTAGGCAAGAGCCAAACTCCTTCGCGCTCCTTTCGCAGCCGTTTGCAGGTCGCCTCTTCGTTTCCCACCATAACTACGACGGTATCTCCCGTTCCGGCATCGGGCTGCAGCTTCAATATCACCGTATCTCCGCTGCATATCTGAGGCGACATACTGTCGCCTTTTATCTTGAGAGCGATGAACTTTCCCGTTGACGCCAGCTTTTCGTCTATCTCTTCGTATCCGATAACATCCTCTATCGCATCGATGGGAATACCGGCGGGCACCGTGCCGAGTATCTTCACGCGAGTCACGCTTTCCGCATCGGAGATTCCATTCAAAAGCTCATCGACACTGATACCGAAATATTCCGCTATGATCGCAAGCTTATTCGCCGAACAGGACCTCGCCCGTCCCGATTTCATCTCAGTAAAATAGTTTTTCGAAAATCCCAGCGTGCGGGCAAGCGCCGCCGGTTTTATGCCGTTCTTGTCGCAAAGCGATCTGATATTGTCGTAGAGTTTCATTTACACCTCCGGCGCACGAAGCAGTTTCCACTTGACAATCACAATATTTTGTGATATAATACAACCAAGTCACAAATCCAATAGTGTTATTATATTTACAGCCTCATTTTAGCACAATTTTATGTGACAATCAATAATTATATGCAGGAGGTAGCAAATATAACAATCTGGACAGATCATAAAATCAAATTTAAGTTTCCGATCCCCGTTGAGAAAATGAAGGCTTCCGTTATCCTTTCCCAGAACGGCAGCCGCATCCTCGAATTCACGAGCGGCAGCTCATCTCTCACCCTATCGGAAAACGAGATCATACTGAGTCTTACCCCTTCCGAAACGGGTAAATTCTCCGCAAACGACAAAAACTCCTTTGCCATAGCGCAGATCAATCTGCTTTACGAAGGCGTCCGCCACGCAACACGCCCCGTGCGCATTCCCATTCACTCCAACCTGAAAGCGGAGGTGATGCAGTGATCGGAACCGACGTTATCAACGTTTGCTTTGACGAAGACGATATCTTCAATATGGAATTTACGGAGCTGCAGAAGATACTTATCCGCGCCGGCAAAGACTGCACGCACCGTTGGGATGGCACTACGCTGACCGTTACCAGTGCATCCGGCACAAGTTCCGCTGACCTGAAAGGTGAAACAGGTGTCGGGATCGCAGGCTTTGAAATAGAATTTTACGTATCCGACACAGACACATATCCCTCGGGTGGCGAATGGGTATCGGAGATACCCGATGCGGCGCCCGGCAAATATTTATGGACTCGCTATGTGGTGTCGTTCAGCGATAACGGAACATCGTACAGTTCACCTGTCCGCAGTCCAATGTGGGAGACCGTAAACTCCATCACCACGGATATCCGATCCCACATATCCGATCTATCCAATCCTCACAGCATTACCCCCGCAGGGATCGGCGCCGCCCCCTCGGGATATGGCCTTGGCGGAGTGGCAAAAACACTCACCACGTTTGAGGAGCTTGACAGCGCCCTTGAATGCGGATGGTATCTTGTACTGACGAGAGAGCCTTCAGACGCCATGACTCTCGACGGCTTCTCATTCAGCGCCGCACACGTTTTCGTGAGCGCGTCAAGCGGAGGTGCCGCGGTGCAGGAAATGACCGTATACGACACAAATTACAAGCTTATACGAACCATACTGGACGGCACCGCCTCCGCATGGGAGTGGGTGACGCCGCCGATGATACCCGGATACGAATACCGCACGACGGAAAGATACCTGAACAAGTCCGTCTACACGAAGCTCCTCGATTGCGGAGCGCTCCCCAACGCAACATACAAAGACGTATCGGCAGGCGTGACGATGACGAATATCGTTTCCTTAAACATCGTTGCAACGGACGCAGATAATAATTGGCGTTATCAGCTTCCGTATATCGCGCCAAACGGTGATAGCCGCTGCGTTGCAAACGTCGTTGGTTACAGCGTCAGGATCTATGCGATAAATTACGATATGTCGGGGTATACGGGCAAGGCTGTTATAAAATACACCAAAGACTAACGGACACTGAATATCGGTTTCAAGTCCACAAATAAAAGAGATGCGGCAAGACCGCATCTCTTTTATTTGTTCAACATTATCTTCACTATCGTATCTATGGGATGCTTTTCCGTGACGGTGAGCCTCACCCCATCCTCTACGGGTATAACCTTCGCTTCTCCGCCCGTTATCGCTTCAGCAGAATGAATATCCTCATGCCTGATCGGCAGGATCATACGACAGAAGCTTTCACAGTCCGTCACGTGAACGTATACGACGTTATCCCGTACCGTTGTGCCAAACACGCCGTCCACAGGCTCAACAGGACCGCCACGTGTTCCGTACACGCTTTCTCCGTATTTCGTCATCCACTCTCCGATCTGTAGGAAACACTCCACTTGATCTGCGGGGATTTCACCATCCGGAGTGGGTCCCACATTCAGAAGAACATTTCCGCCACGGGCGAAAGTGTCGATCATTATTCTCAGTATCTCCTCATAGGGACGTGCCTTGGCGTCGGGCGAATATCCCCAAGGTCCGTTAACGACGGTCATACACTTTTCCCACGGGTAAGGTCTTATAGCGCCAGTAACGTCGCCGCCTCCCTCCTCCGTCTGAAAATCACCGCGAAGTCCGCTTCGCGGATTTATAATCACGTCGGGTTGATACTTTTTCACCATCCTATTGAGTGAAACGGGATCCCACAGCCACGCCGCATCCGCGTCACTTCCTTTGTGCGCCAGCCAGCCGCCGTCGTACCAGAGGATATCAACGCATCCGTAATCGCGAACGAGCTCTTCAACCTGACCATAGCACTGATTTTTCATCAAAAGCGCACTTTCATACTCTCCCTCAGGATCAAAATAACCTGCGAATCTCCAATCCATCGGTGAATAATATATGCCCGTATATATACCGTTTTTTCGTGCGGCGTCCGTATATTCGCGGATAAAATCACGCTTCGCTGCTGTTTTTACGGAAGTAAAATCATCGTAACTTGCTTTACTGTCCCAAAGGGCAAAGCCGTCGTGATGACGCGCCGTCATAACGGCGTATTTGCAGCCTGCCGCCACGGCAAGCTTCATCCATCGGTCCGCATCAAAATCACGCGGCGCGAATCTATCCCCAAGGCGTCTGTACTCCTCTTTTGGGATGCCGTCGTTATGCATGCACCATTCGCCCGTTCCAACGAGAGCGTAAAGTCCCCAATGAATGAACATTCCGAACTTTGCATCCTGCCACCACTTTATCTTCTCGGGCGGAAGATTCAGGTCTCCTCCTTCAAGAGCGTCGTTTTTAGCCGTGCTTTTAAGCATCGACGCAAGCTCCGCGCCCTTTAGTGAATAATTTTCATTTGCCATAAAATACTCCAACCAATCGACAGTAGTTGATATCATTATACATTTCATTCCGCAACAAAACAAGAGAGAAACGCAAAAGCAGATCTGCTTTTTCAGATCTGCTTTTGCTATATACACTCACACAACAAGGAAGAACTTTATGATAAAGAGTAAGGAGATAAGATACGTTATAACCGATACCTCTTCCGCTTTGCCTGTGAAGAGCTTGATAACGGTATACGCGATAAGTCCGAGACCGATACCGTGACCGATGGAACCGGAAACGGGCATTGCGATGAGCATAAGGAATACGGGAACGAGCTGGTCGATATCGTCAAAATCGACGTTTCTGAGTCCCTGAAGCATAAGCACACCAACGTAGATGAGAGCCGCCGACGTTGCCGCCGCAGGAATGATCGCCGCAATGGGGGCGATGAAGATGCAGGCGAGGAACATCAGTCCCGTCGTAAGCGCCGTGAGACCGGTGCGTCCGCCCGCTTCAACGCCGGATGCGGATTCAACGAAGGTGGTAACCGTGGACGTACCCATACAAGCACCTGCAATGGTGCCCACAGCATCGGAAATGAGAGCCTCCTTCATACGGGGCATATTGCCGTTTTCATCAACCATACCTGCGCGTGTTGCAGTTCCTACGAGAGTGCCGATGGTGTCGAACATATCGATAACGCAGAACGTGATAACGAGAGTGATAACGGTGAACCAACCGATCTCGACAAATCCGGCAAAATTAAACTTGAAGAGAGTTACGTCCACCATATCCTTGATGGGGGGAACGAAAGATGCAGACGCTAGGGATGCAAAGGGATTTACGTCGAGGAAAAGGAATTCAGCAACCCAGTAAACGATAGAAGCTATAAGCATTCCGAAAAGAACGGAGCCCTTAACGCCGCGCTTGGAGAGGATAATGATCGCAAACAGTCCGATGAACATGGTTGCAACGCTGATGATCATAGTGGTGTATCCCACCTTGCCAAGCTGATCGTAGATGACCTTGGGAGTGAGCGCACCGAAGAAGTCCTTCATTACGTAGTAAGGACCGCCGTCATCGGTGTAAAGACTGACGTTGGAGCCAAAGCCAATGTTCATGAGCATAAGTCCGATAGCGGGAGAAATGCCGAGACGGATGCCAAGCGGGATCGCCTCAACGATCTTTTCGCGAACGTTGACGACAGACAGCAGTACGAATACGATGCCCTCGATAAGTATGATAACAAGCGCCGAGTTGAACGAGTCAACGTAGCTCATACCGGTAATACCCACGATATTGGCAACTACAACGGCAAAGAAACTGTTGAGTCCCATTCCGGGGGCAAGCGCGAAAGGCTTGTTTGCGATAAACGCCATACAGAACATTGCAACGGCAGAAGCAATACAGGTTGCCATAAAAACACCGTTCCAAAGGGCTGTAAGGTCTTCGCTGCCGTCAACACCGTATTGGAAGTTGGTGAGAATGTTGGGATTCAGCGCAATAATATACGCCATTGTCATAAACGTAGTGAGACCTGCAAGGATCTCAGTTTTTACGGAAGTTCCGTTTTCCTTGAGCTTGAACAGTTTATTCATGTTCATCCCCCTTTTATTTTTTGGAAACGATCATGTAACAATTATACCACAGCGGCGCTGTATTTGCATCTTTTTTTTCGATTAATTTCGAGTTTTATGAAAGGATATTTTCCGTCGCTCCCTCGTAGGGACTCACACACCGACTGTCCGTTTATCGTAGAAATCAATCGCTCCCTCTCGCGCGGTTCCCGGCGCTCAGTTCAATCCTTTCAAGGTAAAAACAAAGAGCCTATCCTTGCGGACAGGCTCTTGTTTTACGGAGAAGGAGAGATTTGAACTCTCGCGCCGGTTATCCCGACCTACACCCTTAGCAGGGGCGCCTCTTCGGCCTCTTGAGTACTTCTCCCTGTCAAGAAACTTCTTCATTTGTTTCCTTCGCGGACAGCTATTCGCTTTCCGTAAACAGTATTATACACAAAAGAGTCGCTCATGTCAACAATTAATTCTCCTGAAAACAAAATTATTTTTTTGCTTTACAAACTCCCGCTGATATGTAATAATATTAACGTAACGAAAGTATCAGGTATCACGGAGGGATCCTATATAATGGACGAAATAAAAAACGATGTTGGCACCGGAAATGAAGGAAACACACCGGAAGTTCCTCTTGACAAAATGGTAAAAAACGCCATTTACGAGGCGGAGGCGGAGAAAAAATCAATGCCGACACCCGAAACAGCACGTCTCACTTACAGCGCATACGCCGATATGAAGCCATGCCCCTCGTCTATATATGCTCCCGTAAGCGAATGGGGATACGCGCTGATGCTGGTGCTCTGCTCAATTCCCGTACTCGGTTTCGTTATTTCCATCATTTTAGCAGCAACGGCAAAGAAGCTGGCACGCCGCAGGCTGGCAATTTCATTTATAATCGTAAACGCTATTCTCCTCATCGTGCTAGGCACGGCGGTTCTCGTCTGCGTGCTGGCACTGAAGATCGATATCATTGAAAGCATTCGTCAGTTTCTTGTCTATCTCGCCGATCTTTTCGGAAGCTGGGCAGATCTTATTAAATAGCGTCATCGGGAATAACACGGGAGAGCGCGTGATTTTTATATCTCGCGTCGCTCGTGATCTCTTTGATCACTGATATATCCGGCGGTAGCTCGAACTCTACGTCCTCTCCCGTCAGCTCTACTTCCATAACGGCTCTGTCATCCCAGAATGGGTAAATGTCAATTTCAAAATCAAAACCGCGGTACGGCATCACGTACCGCGTTTTTTTCAGCAGTCGCGAACCGACTTCGATAAGGCTCCTCATCTCCTCGTACTCGCTTTCGGAGATAATTCTCTCATCCTCAATGGCGCTCATGTCGGTTATTCTCTTTTTCGACGTAAGATAATAAACAGTTCTGTCACCATAAACTCTTTTGCGTATACGGCTTCCGTCGTAATCGCCCCTGACGTTTATATATATTTGCTCTATTTCGCTTTTCTCAGCGCCTCCGATGACAGCGGACTGCGGCATCCTGATAAGATATTTACGTTCGGTCTCTATCGCCATCCTTTATACCTCACTTTATTATATTGCTATATATTCTACTATAAATTTACGGTGCATTCAAGATTATACCGAAGCCGATGTTGAATTTATAAAGCTTTGGTGATATAATTTTCTTGACCGTTATAATTTTTGGTGTTAGCGTGAAAGTTCACTCCTTCTGAACCGCAAGTTCACTGTTTCACGCACAAATCACCTCTAAAAATGGAGCCTAACCCATCTTTGTCGCAGAGCGACGCGGGTTTATTTCAAAATATATTTGTGCCGCCATAGGGCGGCAGAATGGAGATTATTATGAAACGCAAAATCACAATACTGTTATTTCTGGCACTGATCGCATCATCAGCGCTTGCATCCTGCGCCTCCAACACCTTCATCATGATCTATCACGAGACCTATGAATATATGTCAAATAATCTTTCCTTCCCCATGGAGACCGTCCCCGGAGAGGAAGATGTTATCATCTATGGCACAATGGATAAAAATCTCGGTGAGATCAAATATTCCGTCATCAACGAAGGCGAGAGAATGAACGGCACTCTCGCTGTGCGTATGGCAACTCTCGACTATGCCGAAAAATACACCACGGATAAAACTCCCGGCATCGCCGGAATTGAGGCGGACGCCGCCACGTCCACAGAGCGTATCGGCTCTTGCGAGGTGACATACTACGTGTCCGGTCAAACGGCGTTTGCCGTCTGGATCGAGGGCACTTATGCATATTCCGTTGCCTTTACGTTCAGCGACAGCTCTGTCACCCCCGATGTTTCCGACATCAGGGATTACGCCGTTGCACTTATTTCAACCGCTTCAATAAAGGATGTTATATGACATACGTTGATCTCGGAAAAACAGGACTTACCATCTCCCGTCTCGGATTCGGCGGCATACCGATACAGAGAATAGGCAAGGAAGACACCCGCCGTCTTTTCGACACACTCGAAGAAAACGGCATCAACTTCATCGACACCGCCCGTGCCTACACCGTCAGCGAGGAGTACATCGGCTATGCAATTGCCGGCAGGCGTGAAAAGTTCATACTCGCCACCAAAAGCGTGTCACGCACACGTGACGCTATGGCAAAGGATATTGATACGAGCCTGAAAAATCTCGGCACCGACTACATCGACCTTTATCAGATACATAACGCAACGCCTTCCGATCTCGAAAAGGTCTCTTCTCCCGGCGGCGCTCTGGAAGCACTTACGGAGGCGAAAAAAGCAGGCAGGATCGGTCACATCGGACTCACCGCACATTCACTTGAAACCTTCCGTCTCGCCCTTGATCTTGACTGGGTGGAAACGTTCATGTTTCCTTACAATATTGTTGAGACGGACGCAGAGGAGCTGATAAAGCTGTGCGCCCGCCGCGGCATCGGATTTATCGCTATGAAGCCTTTGGCAGGCGGCGCCATCCGCGATGCTCGTCTTGCGCTCCGCTATATCTCTTCAAACTCTGACGTTACCACCGTTATCCCCGGTATGTATTCGTGCGACGAGGTGAACGAAAACTACGGCGCCGTAAACGACACCTCCCCCTTGACCGAAGACGAAACGAACAGCATCTCCGCCGTTAAGGGTGAGCTTGGCGGACTCTTTTGCCGCCGTTGCGGCTATTGCGCCCCTTGCACCGTCGGCATCGCCATTCCCAGCGTGTTCCTTTTCGACGGATACCTCACAAGATACGGACTCACCGAATGGGCAAGCACCCGTTATGCCGGGTTAAAGGTCAAGGCATCTGCCTGCATTGAATGCGGTGCCTGCGAGCCTCGCTGTCCTTACGGACTCCCAATAAGAAAAATGCTCCGCGACGCGGCAGAGAGATTTGAAAAATGAACGGCTGCTTGATTCTTTACGAGGACGACCATATTATCGTTGCCGTTAAGCCTGCCGGAGTCGAATCACAGTCGTCCGCCGGCGGAAAAGACATGATATCTGCACTATCAGAACATACGGGCCGCATCGTTTATCCCGTACACCGGCTCGACCGCGGCACCGAGGGAATAATGGTATATGCAAAAACCTCCTCTGCTGCCGCGTCCCTCTCTCACTCATTCGCAAACGGTGAAACGCGCAAACGCTACCTCGCCGTTACCGTGGGAGTGCCAGAGGATAGCGAGGGCGACCTGACAGATCTTCTCTGGCACGACGTGCGAAAAAACAAATCCTATGTTGTGGCGCGGAAACGCAATGGTGTTAAGGAAGCGCGGCTTTCATATCGGGTAACGGCAAGAGCCGGTGCAGAAGGGCACGAGCTTGCTCTGCTTTCCGTGATCCTACATACGGGACGCACGCATCAGATCCGCGTTCAGTTTTCGTCGCGTAAAACTCCCCTTTTAGGCGACACGCGCTATGGCGGCGTCAAGCTCCCCTGCAGCGGCAGCCACCCCACCCTTGCCTCGGTTTCACTTTCGTTCCCCCATCCCAAGAGCGGAGTGGCTATGACCTTTGATCACACGCCAAAAGGCGGCGCGTGGGATCTGTTTGGTGATATTCACGAGGTGTAGCCATGAAAAGCCAATGGACTCACACATTAAAAATCGCAGTTGCTGATCTTTTGGTTTCCGCAGTTTGTCTTTGCGCCTTTTGCTGGTTTCACCACGTTGAAAAAATGTGGTTTTCAGGGAACGACGATATAATCATCTCGCCCGATAACGATATTATCCGAGATGAAGACAGCTCTGCCTCCGTCGCGGACACAAACGCACAGACAGGCAACGACACGAGCCACAGCAACACCGACGCTGACACGATCGGTACCGTCAGCGAAGATAATGGCACAGATATTCCCGATGAAGAAGAATCGACCGCCTCCGAGATCGAAACCGAGACGCCATCCGAAGTCGATACGCCGTATTGGGAATCATTATTTGCGCCGAAAGGCACCGTTGAGCAGACCGATACAATGTATCGGAGCTATAACATTTATCTGACTATTGATGAGGTATATCGCGAATTCGACGGTTATGTCGCTAAATATTTTGTTTATGACATCTATTTGCGCGATATAAGCTGCCTTAAAGCCGTTTATTCGGAATCAAAGCACTTTATTAACGATTACACCTCCGCCGGAAACTCAATCGCCGCCATAAGCGGTGACTATTGGGTGAATAACGCCGAGATCTCCGTTAAAAACGGCACTCTTCTCCGCAACGACGGCGTGGGAGAAAACGATTTTTGCGTGCTTTACTACGACGGCGTAATGAAGACGTATCGAAGTTCGGAGCTTCCGACCTTTAAGGTCACGGACGACGTATATCAGATATGGTCGTTCGGCCCTGCGCTTCTCACGGACGAAGGCGAGCCGCTCGATAGTTATGAGGACTATTCTTCATACCTCTCAAAAGAGCATCCGCGTTCCTCTATCGGATATTACGAGCCTGGTCACTACTGCTTTATCGTTGCCGAAGGGCGGCGTCATCTCAAGTATAACGGTGAGCGCGTATATTCAGGAGGTATAAAGCTCGCGGATCTTGCAAAAGTTTATGCTGAGCTCGGGTGTATTGCCGCCTTCAATCTTGACGGCGGAGATTCCGCTTTCGGGTACTATAACGGCGAGATCATCCGTCAGGACTGGGATCGAGCTAACGTAGAAGGCAAAGAACCGCGAAAAATATTTGATATAATATCGATTTCTGAAATCGATTAACTGCTTATCGTCTTGTATCTTCATGCATGCAATGATATACTATATATACAAAAACAAAAAGGAGTGGCAATATGGGATTTTTTGATAACCTGACTCAGGGTGTCGTAGGTAATTACAGTGAGGTAGCGATTGAAAAGCTGCTTGAAAAATACGGCAGCTACCTTATGGAAGAAGAGACCATCGTGGTCGGCTTCACACTCATTCGCGACACCGTTATCTTCACCGACAAACGGATCATCGATGTTGACAAGCAAGGCACCACCGGTCAGAAATACCGCGTTTCCTCCATTTTCATCGATTCCATTATCAACGTGACTGCTGAGACGGCAGGCTTCGGCATCGACGACTGCGACATCACCGTGGAATACATCACGTCCCCTTATTTCCGCGCAAAAAGCAGCGTTGAAACGGACGAGAGAACCTTTGAATTCCCAAAAAAATATGACGTGACCGAGCTTTATAAGTGGCTCACCGAGGTCGCGTATCAGAATCACATACACATCAACGAATAAATATAATTTCCCCTTGAGGCGTTGCCTCAAGGGGAAATTTCTTTTTATTTAACGTTTTCTTTTGCGGCAGCCGCTGCCATTTCACGATACTTCGTCTTTTCCTCTGCCATTTCCTCAACTGTCTTGGTTTTGAGCGTGAAGCCCTTGGTTTCACGGTAGGGCACCTTCTTATCAAGCAGGCGCACCTTGGCGCGCTCGATCTCCTCAGCGTACTGAGGCAGCCATTCTGCGCCTGCAACGAGCATTTCGTCCACCATCTGTATGATCTCGTCGGGTGTGCAAACGGCGCCCGTAAGCGGATCCATCATAGCGGCCTGACGAAGGAGATTTATATCAGCGTGGACCGCTGCCTCAACGGCAAGCTTCTGTACCCATACGCTCTGCGAACAAATAGCGGCACATCCGAGAGGAAGGTCGCCCACCTTGGGTATGGAAATGCCGTTACCGTCTACGTAGCAGGGTACTTCAACGACACATTCATCGGGAAGATTCGTGATGGTCCCGTTGTTCATAACATTGAAGTGGCCTCTGTATACTCTGCCCGTTTCAAGACTCTCGATGATGTAACTTCCGTGCTCCTCGGAGCGTTTCTCGGGAACGAACTGCTTCGGCGGCTCCTTTAACCAGTTTGGAAAGTCGGTCTCAAACCAGTTTCTGCTTTCGGTGCAAACGCGGAGATATCCTGCTGTTTCTCCCTGTATCCACGAACTGTAGTTGATCCATTTTTCCATATCCTCCGGACGTTTACGGTACCACATAAGATACTCGGAAAGATGTCCGTTGGATTCGGTGGAATAGTATCCGAAATGCTTCATCACGTCAAGGCGGATATTTTCGTCCTTGGCATAATCTGCCTTTGACATAAGCTCGTAAAGCTCACCCGTGCGTTCAACGCCGTCGGTCTTTACGCTGATGTACCAGGTCTGATGGTTAAGACCGGCACAGATAATATCAACGTCCTTCTTATCCTTACCCAGTGCGTGAGAGATCTGCCAGTGACCGTGCTGTACACCGTGGCAGAGACCGTAGGTTTCAACGCCGCCGTACTTATTGCACGCCCAGGTCACCATAGCGTTGGGGTTCGAATAGTTGAGCAGGATACACTCCGGAGCAGCGACCTCGCGGATATCGCGGCAGAAATCGAGCATTGCGGCGATACCGCGCTGACCGTACATAATACCGCCAATGCAGAGCGTATCGCCTACACACTGGTCAACGCCGTATTTAAGAGGAATGGAAACGTCTGTTTCAAACCCCTCAAGCATACCGATGCGTACGCAGTTAATAACGTATTTAGCGTCACGGAAAGCTTCTCTTCTGTCAAGAGTGGCATGAATCTTGATGCTAAGTCCGTTTTCTTCGATGTCCCGCTGGCAAAGCTGTGTTACCATACGAAGATTATCGGGATTGATATCGGTGAAAGCTACCTCGATATCGTGAAATTCCGGAACGGTAAGTATGTCGGCAAGAAGACCTCTCGTGAAGCCTATGCTTCCCGCGCCGATAAATGCTACCTTAAACGACATAATAGTTACTCCTTTACATTAAGTTAAATAAGCTCGTAGGGCTCAGCCTCGTTTGCAAATACGGGGGTGATAGATACCTCAAATGTGAATTCTTCTTCCTGCAGGCGCCATCTTTCAGCAAGTGCAGGGCCGCAGGAATTTGAACCGATACCGCTCTGACGGTAGTCGATGTTTACGGTAGTTTCCTTTTCGGGGACGAGCTCGTAGTGATGAGCTTTCTCGGTGAGCTGCTTTGCACTATAGTGAGTTGCACCGAAGGAGAAGGGTTTTTCAGTCTTTGTGAACATAAGTCCGTGACCTGCAACGGAGGAAACGATTGCCCACTTGGTGTTGTGGTGGCTGGAGTTTTCCTGAGGGAACACGTAAGGCTCGTAGCTTTCGTGTACCGTGGACGCGAACTCACCCATACGGGAAGCAAGCTGCTTATCTATATAGCTCTCGTTGGGACCGAGCCCGAAGTAGCGGAGGTTTTCCGTGCCCTCCGGCATGGAAAGCTCGATTCCGAAGCGAGGCAGGAACGCCTGTCCTCTCGGGCGTCTTTCGTTCTTCTGCTTATCGGGAGCCGTTCTCTTGATAACGTCTGCGTCAACGTCATACTTAACGGTGAGAGTACCGTTGCCGCTGACGGTGTAGGTTACGTCTGCATGGAGGATAGGATCAACGGAATATGCGCCGAGCATAATCTTTGCCTTGATAACGGCGACGTCGCCTGCTTCTGCAAGAGCACATTCGTAGCACTTGGTAAAGGCTCTGTCGAATCCGTAGCGTGCCCATTCCCATCTTACGTTTCTGTCGTTATCGGTAGGAGCGCGCCATACCGTGACCCTCACGGGTTTTGTGATCATGCTGCGTCCGTTATCAACGATATCAACGATATCTGCCGTTGCCTTATCGAAGGTATAAACGGTCTCGCCCGCCTTAACGTTGATGTATCTTTCACACTCGGTAACGCTGGGAGCAGGTGCTGCCTCGTTCTCGTATGAAACGTATTCAGCAGCGGGAACGGGAAGCTGTGCAAAACCAAGCTCGTGTCCTGCGGGAGCCCAAGGCTTGGAGGTGCGGGAGCGTAGGCTGATATTGAGATAGAGTTCTCCGTAAAGCTTAACGTTACCGTAATCAACTGTATAGGTGCGTGAGCGCTGAGGCTCTACTGCAAGTGCGTCGATCTTGCCTTCCTTAACTACCTTACCGTTGCGTTCAAGCGACCAGACGAGATCTGTGTCGCGAAGATCGCGGAAGTATCGGAGGTTCTTGATTCTGAACTTGCCCTCTGCTGAGGAAACGTCTGTAACAGCGAAGGGCTTGATCGCCTGCTTATATTCAAGAAGACCGGTGTGAGCTCTGCGGTCGGGATAAACGAGACCGTCAACGCAGAAGTTTCCGTCGTTAGGCTTATCGCCAAAGTCACCGCCATAGGTGAAGGAGGGATTTTTATACTTATCGCCGATGGCAACGCTATGGTCGATGAATTCCCATACACAACCACCGAAGAAGGAGTCGTTGGCGTAGATCTTTTCCCAATACTCCAGAAGGTCGCCGGGGCCGTTGCCCATTGCGTGGCTGTATTCACAGAGGAAGAATGGGAGCTTATATTTTGCGTTGCGGCAGTATTCCTCAGAGGAGGTGGGATTTGTGTACATGTGGCTCTCGACATCAACGAGGTCAACCGGCTGCTCTCCGCCGCAGTAGCCTATGTTTGCGCCTTCGTAATGTACGAGACGGCTGTTATCTCTGCCATGGATATAACGGGACATGGCCTTATGATTGCAGCCAAGTCCGCTTTCATTGCCGAGAGACCAGAAAATAACGGAGGGGTGGTTCTTATCGCGCTCCACCATACGTCTTGCGCGGTCAACGTATGCTTCTTCCCAGTCGGGATTATCGGAAAGACCGTTCCAGGGGTGCATACCGTGCGTCTCGATATCAGTCTCGTCGCAAACGTAGATACCAACCTTATCGCAGAGAGACGTGAAGCGGGGATCGTTGGGATAATGGCTCGTGCGTACCATATTCACGTTATGAGCCTTCATTATATAAAGGTCGCGGAGCATGTGATCAACGGGAGTTGCGTGACCGAGCAGATGGTGGCTGTCGTGGCGGTTAACGCCCTTTGCCTTCACCTTCCTGCCGTTTATATAGATGACCTTATTTTTCACCTCGATGCGTCTGAAGCCAACGGGAATATTTATATATTCGCCGCCCGCGCGGATAGCAAGTGTGTAAAGTGCAGGGTCTTCATCGCTCCAGAGCTGACAATTTTCGACGTTGACAGTGAATTCGCCGTCCTTCGAAAGCTTGAGAGAACCGCCGCCCACAACGTCGCCATCGGGGGAAAGAAACTCGTATTCAACGGGAAGGTCGGCGTTTACCGTAAGCTCCACCTTCAGTTCCCCTGCCGTGAAATCGTCTGACGGATCTGCATGAGTGAAGATATCGACGATATGAAGAGGCTCACGGTAAAGAAGGAACACCTCGCGGAATATACCGGACATTCTCCACATATCCTGATCTTCAAGATAGGAGCCGTCGCACCACTTGAGAACGAGGACCTTGATGGTGTTCTTTCCGGCGGTGAGGTACTTGCCGACGTTGAATTCGCTTGTCATGTGGCTGACCTGACTGTATCCCACGAACTGATCGTTGATCCAAACGTAGAAGCAGGAATCAACGCCTTCAAAGTTCAGGTAGCATTCCTTCTTTGCAAGAACGTCGCCGCTGACCTCAAAATCGCGAACGTAAAGACCGCAGGGGTTTTCATCGGGAACGAAAGGGGGATCTATAGGAAAAGGATAAGCAACGTTCGTATAGTTGGGAACGTCGTAACCGCGGCCAAGCTCCATCTGCCAGTTCATAGGTACGGTAAGCTTGTCCATACCGTCACGGGTGAAGCCGGGAACGGTGAAATCCGTAACGTCATTTACGGATTTATAGAATTTGAAATCCCAATCTCCGTTAAGTGAGTAGAAATATGCACTTTTACCGCGCATATCGCGGTCCGCGGCTCTACGGGATTCATAGGGTATGAAATATGCGTGAGGCTCCTCGCAGCCAACGTGAAGTATCTTCTGCGTTTTGAAGTAATCGGGGAAGAACATAGCTTTCTCCTTTTTTAATCAGCATTGCTGTGCTATAACACAAGTCCATTATGACACAACGGTATATTAAAGTCAATGTAATTTTTGTTTACTTAAACGCAAATTTATGATATAATGCACCATGGCTGATATTGATACCGCTATATCGCCCACAAGGGAAATGGCAACGGGAGGAAAATATGCGACTTGACAAATACGTTTCCGGAGCGCTTTTTTTATCCCGAAAGGACGCCGCCCGTGCTATTGCAAAGGGCAGGATCACCGTAAACGGCATCCCCGTCAAGGACAGTGCCCGTCAGCTTGCCAGGGATGACACCGTCGCCTGCGACGGCGCGGTGATAAGCTACACCGAGTTCGTTTATCTTATGCTCAATAAGCCTGCCGGGTACATCACCGCCACAGAGGATGCAAAGCGCGGCGAGCACGTTGTAAACGAGCTTATCCCCGAGGGCCTCCACAGAAGAGGAGTTTTCCCTGTGGGACGTCTCGACAGAGACACGACGGGACTTCTCATCATCACCGACGACGGCGCATCGGCGCACCGCGCCCTCTCCCCCAAGCACCACGTCAAAAAAACGTACCGCTTCACCGCCTCCCCCGAGATCACGGACGAGATGAAGGCGATGATCGAATCGGGCGTTGACATCGGTGAACGCGACGGCATAGGACGAACGGTGCTGACAGCCCCCGCCGAGATCGTCGGCGACACAATAACGATAACAGAGGGAAAATTTCATCAGATCAAGCGTATGTTCCACGCTGTCGGCTCGGAGATAACGTCTCTTTCGCGAGTCAGCTTCGCAGGAATCATGCTTGACCCCGACCTCGATGCAGGTCAGTGGCGCTATCTCAGCGACGATGAGATATCCCTTTTCAAGGGCGGAAAATAACCGCCCCGGTGATACTAAAGAATCGGAGACACAAAATGGACATCTTAAAAACACTTTCGACAGAGCTGTCGATACCCGAAAGTCAGGTCGATGCAGCCGTTAAGCTCATCGACGAAGGAAACACCATTCCTTTCATCGCGCGTTACCGTAAGGAAGTAACGGGCGGTCTTGACGACACTCAGCTCCGCGAGCTTGAAACGAGACTCAATTACCTTCGCTCTCTCGACGAGCGCCGTGAAGAAGTGCGCAACCTTATCGCACAGCAGGAAAAGCTCACGCCCGAGATATCCTCAGCTCTCGACGCGGCAACGATCCTTGCGGAGATCGAGGATATATACCGCCCCTTCCGTCCCAAGAGAAAGACACGCGCCTCCGTTGCAAAGGAGAGAGGTCTTTCCCCTCTCGCAGACGCCATTCTTGAACAGAAAGCGTCCTACGAGCCTTCCCTACCCGAGCTTGCCGCCACCTTCGTAAACGAGGAGCTTGGCGTGCCCACGCCCGAAGCGGCTCTTGCAGGCGCTGCCGACATCATCGCAGAAGCCGTTTCCGACAACGCCGACTACCGCAGCCGTCTGCGTACCCTCACCCGCGAAGGCGGTATCATTGAGACGAAGCAGGCAAAGGACGAGGATTCCGTTTACTCAATGTACTATGAATTTTCCGAGCGCGTTTCCAAAATCGCCCCCCACCGTGTTCTTGCCATCAACCGCGGCGAGAAGGAAGAATTCCTCAAGGTATCCCTCACCCTTAATCCTGAAACGGCACTTTCCTACCTTTATTCCAAGGTGCTGAAAAAAGGCGACAGCCCTGCGAAGGAGCTTGTCCGCGCTGCCGTCGAGGACTCTTATTCCCGTCTTATCGCCCCCTCCATCGAGCGTGAGATCAGAAGCGAGCTTTACGACTCCGCCTCCGAGGGCGCTATCAAGGTCTTCTCCGAAAACCTCCGCAACCTGCTCCTTCAGGCGCCCATCAAGGGCAAGACCGTTATGGGTCTCGACCCCGGCTACCGCACAGGCTGCAAGCTCGCCGTCGTAGATAAGACCGGCCGCGTTATCGACACCGCGGTTATTTACCCCACCAAGCCTCACGAGCGCATCCCCGAAGCGAAGCGCATCGTTAAAAATTTCATCAATAAATACAAGGTCGATGCCGTTGCCATCGGAAACGGCACCGCATCCCGCGAAAGCGAACGCTTCATCGCGGAAACTCTCCGCGAGCTTCCCGACAGCGATTGCAAGTATGTTATCGTTTCCGAGTCGGGCGCGTCGGTTTATTCCGCCTCCAAGCTCGCGGCTGAGGAGTTCCCCGATTTCGACGTAACCCAGCGTTCCGCCGTCTCAATTGCCCGCCGTCTGCAGGATCCCTTGGCTGAGCTCGTCAAGATCGAGCCACGCGCCATCGGCGTCGGTCAGTATCAGCACGATATGAAGCCTGCCCGTCTCGACGAGGCGCTCGGAGGCGTCGTTGAAGCCTCCGTTAACTCCGTCGGCGTTGACCTTAACACCGCATCCCATTCGCTTCTCTCCTACGTTGCAGGTATAAACGCTACCCTCGCAAAGAACATCGTTAAATATCGCGAGGAGCACGGTGAATTTGCAACCCGTGCATC
The DNA here is from genome assembly GCA_964464905.1 of uncultured Lachnospiraceae bacterium. Classification (GTDB taxonomy): domain Bacteria; phylum Bacillota; class Clostridia; order Oscillospirales; family CAG-272; genus DTU064. The sequence goes on along the minus strand of CAYXHC010000036.1, from coordinate 1,083 downwards.
CGTTCTCGCCGTTCCCCGTATGGGCGAAAAGGCGTTCCAGCAGTGCGCAGGCTTCCTCCGCGTTCCCGACGGGGAGGAGATCCTCGACAACACGGGCGTCCATCCCGAATCTTACGAGGCAGCGAAAAAGCTTCTTGCAAAGTACAAGTACTCCGAAAAGGACGTGCGCGAAGGCAATATGTTTGCGCTTCGCTATAAGATCCACAAGGAAGGCACTGAAAAGGTATGCCGCGAGCTTGGCGTTGGCGAGCCAACCCTCGTTGATATCGTTTCCGAGCTTGAAAAGCCGGGACGCGACCTCCGCGACTCCTTCCCCGCTCCCGTGCTTCGCGAGGACGTTCTTGAAATGAGCGACCTTACCCCCGGCATGACCCTTACGGGAACTGTCCGCAACGTAACGGATTTCGGAGCCTTCGTTGATATCGGCGTTCATCAGGACGGACTCCTTCACATCTCCCAGATGTCCGACAAGTTCATCCGCCATCCCCGCGAGGTTCTTGCCGTCGGCGACGTTATCACCGTAAAGATCAAGGACGTTGACACGAAAAAAGCGCGCATTTCCCTTACTGCAAAAGGACTTTCCGAGAAATAAGATTTTAATATATTAAAATATGAACTCTTGGTTAATTTCGAATCTGCGTTGATTCTTTTGGTCATTAGGCAACATGTACAAACGCAAAAGATTATTTTTGGAGAAAAAAACCCTTTTCTTTAAGCGAATCTTTTGATAAAATATATGAAGAAAAAAGCAAGATATGAATCTATACGGTGGCGGTTTCGCCGCGTATGTACGGTTTCATAAATTCAAGGAGGAAACATCCCAAATGGCAAGCTTATCCCTGAAACACATGTATAAGAAGTATCCGGGCGGCGTTACCGCTGTATCCGACTTCACCCTTGAGATCAAGGACAAGGAATTCCTTATCCTCGTTGGTCCTTCCGGATGCGGTAAGACGACCACTCTCCGTATGATCGCAGGTCTTGAAGAAATCTCCGAAGGCGAGCTCTTCATCGGCGACAGACTCGTAAACGACGTTGCTCCTAAGGACAGAGATATCGCGATGGTTTTCCAGAACTACGCTC
>CAYXHC010000035.1:0-22063 GCA_964464905.1 uncultured Lachnospiraceae bacterium | reverse complement strand
ACACGCAGCCTGTCGGAGATGTTTTTATCCCTGCTCTCTGTGTTCTGCCAAAACGGATTTATACCGTTGTCAGCACAGCCAACTATGGTATTCCTGTTATCGGAAAGCTATTGCCCTATTTAGGTGCTTTGCCTATCATCAACACTTTGCACGGAGTTAAAGAACTAAATAAGGCAATGGAACAACGGCTCAACAAAAAACATCCTATCGTTATTTATCCGGAAGCGCATGTATGGGAATATTATACCGGCATTCGCCCTTTTCCTGATACTTCCTTCAAGTTTCCTGTCAAATTTGATAAACCCTCCTTTGCGATGACCGTTACATACCGTAGCGCAAAGCATTTTAAGCGACCGATTATGGAAGTCTTTCTTGACGGGCCTTTTTATTCGCAAGGTAATACTGTAAAGGAGAAAACTGTTAATTTACACTCTCAGATATATTCAATAATGCAGAAGCGTAGTGAAAACAGCAATGCGGAATATGTGAAATATATGATCAAAGACGGTGCTGCTAAATAACAGCACTGTCTGCAACTGATAAATGAACGACAAACAAACAAACAACGGCAGTGATGATAATTCTCTCTGCCGTTGTTACGCTTATGCAAATATTAAATTCAATCCCTCCGGCTGACTGCAAAAGCCGAAGGGAGACATCTTCCTTACGAAGTGCCTCCCTTGCGAGTGTGTTTTTTGTTTTATTGAAATTACTTGATTTCAACTTCTGCGCCAGCTTCGGTAAGCTTAGCCTTGTAGCTTTCAGCGTCTTCCTTGGAGATGCCTTCCTTAAGCTTAGCGGGAACGCCTTCAACCATTTCCTTAGCTTCCTTGAGGCCAAGGCCGGTGAGTTCACGAACAACCTTGATAACGTTGAGCTTGGAAGAGCCAAAGCCCTTGAGGATAACGTCAAACTCGGTCTTTTCTTCTTCAACGGGAGCAGCTGCGCCAACAACGCCTGCTACTGCAACGGGAGCTGCGGATACACCAAACTCCTCTTCAACTGCCTTTACGAGCTCATTAAGCTCGAGAAGGGATAAACCCTTAAGCTCTTCAACGATAGCTGTGATCTTTTCGGATGCCATTTTTAGTTCCTCCTAAAAATAATTAATTAAAGATGTACGGCGATTATTCTGCCGCAGGTGCTTCCTCTTCGGAAGCGGGAGCTTCTGTACCTTCGCTCTGTTTGTCGATGATCGCCTGGAGTGCGCGTGCAAATCCGGAGATGGGCGACTGGATGCTTCCGAGGAAGCGGGAGAGAAGAACTTCTCTCGAAGGAATATCGGCCAGTTCGTTTACTGTTGTCTGGTCGATTACCTTACCTTCAAGGAATCCTGCGCGGATTTCAAAGGTTTCGATCTTCTCGGCGTATTCCTTAAGAATCTTCGCCGGTGCAACCGGATCGGTGTAGCTGATCGCGATCGCGTTCATGCCTGTAAGGTGTTCCTTGATCTCGCCGTAACCAACTTCGTCACAAGCTCTGCCTGTGAGGGAGTTCTTCATAACGACGTACTCAACGTTAGCTTCACGAAGCTTCTTACGCATGATGGTGTCATCGCCAACCGTGATACCCTGGTACTTAACGACAACGCCGGACTGAGCCTTGCGGATCTTTTCGGCAAGTTCTGCTACGATAGCCTGCTTGCTCTCGAGAATCTGTTTGCTGGGCATGTGTTTTCCTCCTCTATAAGATTTATAAAGGTTAGTCAACAAAGACAATAAAAAAATTTCCTACGGTCGAAACCGAGGAAACGGAATTTACAAACGCATCGAATGGGCAGTTTTCGCCATTCGACTCTATATAAACTCTCCTCGGCAGGGAAGCTGAATGCTTTTACCGCAACCTGCTGTCTTTGGATTAACGCGAGCATTATATCACGTATGAGAAGGCTTGTCAATAGGTTTTTGAAATATTTTGATATTTTTCTGATGCGCGGGGGTGTTTGTGCGAACACACGAAAATCATTTTCATTCACTTGCGCGTACGCGGCTTCTTTGCACTTTTTGCCACGGCGAAAAAAGTGCACAAAATCGCCGTTCGAAAGGAGAGCGAGGGGATTCGCTGAAGGCGAAACTCCCCTCCTCTCCTTTCAAAACTTTCCTCAACTCCCCTCGCGGGATAGATTCAACTAAACTTTCGTACTGTTCCGCGAGTTTGAACAAGTAATAAGTGTTTATGCCGCGATAGTTACTATAAAATCGCTTGATTTTGCAAGCAACTGTGGGAAACTAAAATCTTTCGCACGGCGTGAATCGTTAGTCACGTCGATTCGCGGAGGTGTCTATCGCTTTGCAATCGCCTCACCGCGCAGGATAGGGGTAGAGAGTTTCGAGAGAAGGTGAAAGGAATCAGCGGCGCAATTTTGTGTCATCGTTCGATTATTGCTGATTAAGTCGTCCCTTTCCCCTTCTCTTGAACGGAATTTTTGCAGCACTTTTGTTTCCGTGGACAAAAGTGCGAAAAACCGCGCCAGCGCAGGTGAATGAAATTTGGTACGGTATGTTCGCACACACTTCGGGAGCAAGCCAAAACTTTTACCGAAATGTATTCTCCCACAAACAAAAAAAGAGGAAACGTTTTTGCATTTCCTCTTTTGAATTGTTTCACATACCGCGTCTCTGCTTTTCGGCTCTGATATCTACGCCGTCAAAGAGAAGCACCGAAAACTCGCCGAAAAGGCGGCTCGTTATGCGGTCTGAATATCTGCGGCGCAGGTCCTGACTCGACAGATTCGTATTGATAACCATCGCTTTGCCGCGGCTTATCCGAGTATTTATAAGATTATAAATGCACGATACGGTGAATTGGTTTGCCATCTCCGTGCCGAGATCGTCAATGATCAGAAGGTCGCAATCGAAGTAGCGCTCGGTGGGATCCTCGTCTGCGGCGCTGTATGAGCTACGGAACTGCTTCGTCTCAAAATCGGATATTAGATTCTGCGCTGTTTCATATTTCACGTCGTAGCCACGCTCTATAACGGTAACGGCGACTGCCGTCGAAAGGTGGGTCTTGCCCCGCCCCGTGCCACCGACGAAAATGAGATTTCCGTCACCGATGCCGGCGAAATTCTCCGCGTATTTTTTCGTTACGTCGTAGTTATGCTTCGCATTTACCAAGGCATCGCCTTCGAAAAAGCTGAACGAGAAGGTGTCAAAGGTCTGCGTCCCCATAAGGGCGCCGATACCGGAGCTTTCGTATCCTGCCATAACGAGTGCGCGACGCTTACATATACACATCTTTTCGCCTACGTAACCCGTGTCCTTGCAGTCAGGGCAGAAATACTGAGGCTCGGTATAATCCTCGGGATATCCGTTTTTCAAAAGGACTGCTGCACGGCGAAGAAGAAGCTTTGTATTCTCCGCTTCAAGCTCCGCGATCCTTTCCTTTATCCCCTGAGGTCCCAGCCGGATCGCGTCTATGATCTTGCGCTCAGTTGCCGAAAGCTCACGGTCTATTTCTTTTATATCGGGAATCTTCAGATACACATCGCGAAGACGGCGCTCAGCTACAGCCTCCGCTTTGGTGCGTCGCTCCGCTAAAAGCTCGTTTGCCTTGATATATTCCTCTTTTCTGTATCCCATATTTCAGTTCCTTTCGTAGCTGGGCATCACAACTCAAGTCCTCGCTTGACAGCAAGTCGGAAAAAGTCGTCTGTGTCGAAGTTTTCCGTGTTGACAGGCTTACCGCCGGATTCACCCAGTTCAATGTCCGACGCCGTTTTATATCCCTTTTCGTGCCATGATCCGAGTATTCTGTCCATATATGGTACCGATGCTTTTCCTATCGCATCCACCGTTTTGCCGTATGCAAGCTCGATTACGTCAAAATCGAAAGCATACTCGCGTACCCAGCGGTCAATTGAATCCTTTTCTTTCTTTGAAAATGAACGCGTGCCGGTGCCGAGAAGCCTTCGAAGCTTTGATTCAAAAGTATCCTTCGTTTCAAGCCACACAAGATGCTCTTCAAGGGCAGCCGTTGTGTCTATTTCCCTATCGTAAATGGAGATGGCGGTCTTTTCAAGATACTTAACGCTGTTTTTCTCACGCCGCGCACAATACGCGGCAATCATAAGTATGTATTCGTCCTCAACGCCAAGATATTCCTTCAGTCCGAGGACTATTGAGCACTCGGCTGTGTTGAACATTTTGCCCATGGTTTGCTGACAGGCATCGATAAGCCCCTTGCGCTCGGGCGCTGTTGCCATTATAGTCTTGACATCCTCTGCCGTCAGTCTGGGGATCTCGGAGGATACCAGATGTCTTTTGGACGTCGGTTCAGGCGCGCCTCCCGTTACGGTAATAACTCCTGCTCCGCGCCAGAACGCAACAGCTGCCGCAAGCTCTTCTTTAGAGACGCCCGCCCGTAACGCTACAGCATCGGCACAGGAATCCAAGTCTGACATCACAGCAGGCTCTGCGGCAACGCACAAAAGCACCGCCATATCCGTCCGCGTGGCGGTCTTGACCGCGTCAGCGGCGGAAACGGGTATATTCAAAATGCCGTTTTGATAATTTAACGTAAGCTTCACTATGTTTCACCAATCCGCGAGGATATCCGTGCCGTTCCTCGCACAATCCATAATTTTCCACAGTTTCAACATTGTTTTCCACATATTGTCATCGCATTCTTCCCTTGTCGCCTTCTATCGACGACGGGAATCGACACCAATAATGAAAAACTCATTCTCCCGTTGCGCGCGCGTTAAGGGAAGTGTCACCTCTCTCGCCTGCAAGGTACTCGTAATACGCCTGAGCGCCTATCATGGCGCCGTTGTCGCCGCAAAGGGAAAGTGGCGGCGCGTAAAATTCAACACCCTTTTTGCGGCAAAGCTCGCCGATAGCCGCGCGCAAATGGGAATTCGCCGCAACTCCTCCTGCAAGCACAAGACGTTTCTGCCCCGTTTTGTCGAGGGCAAGCTCAAGCTTTTCCACGATAGCGCGGCAAATGACCCTCGTGAATGAAGCGGCAATGTCCTCTCGGCAAAGCTCAAAGCCTTTCATTTTTGCCGTATTTGCGTAATTTATAACAGCCGTTTTAAGTCCTGAGAAGGAAAACTCAACGGTATCGCCCGATATGGCCGGCGACGGCAGCTTTATCGCCTTGGGATCGCCCAGCTTTGCGAGCCTGTCCATTTCGGCGCCGCCGGGATAGGGAATGCCAAGCACGCGCGCGGCTTTATCAAAAGCCTCGCCTGCTGCGTCATCACGGGTGTATCCTATCTCCTCATAGTCAACGTATGACTTTACGTTGATGATGCTTGTGTGACCGCCTGATGCTACCATTGCGAGGAAGGGAGGCTCAAGGGTGGGATGAGCGAGATACGATGCGGCAACGTGACCCTTTATGTGATTTACGGGAATAAGAGGCTTATTTTTCGCATAAGCAAGGGATTTTGCAAAATTCACGCCAACCAAAAGCGCGCCGATAAGACCCGGCGTATTTGTTACGCCGATGGCGTCAACGTCGTCGAGGGCAACTCCCGCTTTTTCAAGTGCGTCGTGGGTAATCTTCGCTATTATTTCAATGTGAGCGCGCCCCGCAACCTCGGGGACGACACCGCCAAATCGACGGTGGATATCTATCTGCGAGGCGACCTCATTTGAGAGTATCTCTCTTATACCGTCTCCCATACGGACGATAGCGGCAGAGGTCTCGTCACAGGAGCTTTCAAGTGCAAGTATGATCATTTTTTCGTTCTTCTTATTTATTTTCAAGTATTTTCGTCATCAATATGGCATCCTCACGGGGATGCGTATAATATCCGCGGCGGCGGCCTACGGCATCAAATTCCAAGGATTCGTAAAGGGATCTTGCCGCCTCATTGCTTTCGCGCACCTCAAGGTGCAATAGTTCTGCGGAAAGGCTCCTCGCCGTTTCCTCAATAGCACTCACAAGGCATCTTGCGATGCCTCTCCGTCTGTACTCGGGCAAAACGGCAACGTTTGTGATCTCGCCCTCGCCGGCAATAACTATGACGCCTGCATAGCCTACGATCTCCCCGTCGCAAGAAGCGGCGGTAACGTGGGAAAATTCATTTTCCACGAACGCCTCCACGGAGTCGTAGGACCAGGCGGCGTCGCCGAAGCATTCTTTTTCGATATAAGCAATGCGCTCCACGTGGGAGGCTGTGGGAGTGAAATATTCGATCTTCATTCTTCGTCGTTTTGCTCCCCGTCGCCAGTCCGCTTCGTTAAAAACATCGAATTGATGGCGGCTGAGAGCTGGGAAAGGGTCTTCTTATATACCGAAACGTCACCGCCGTAGGGGTCAGAGACGGGACTTTCCATAGTGCGTATCTTCTCAGCAAACTGAGGGAATGCAAATATAAGCGCCGCCGTGTGACGTCCCGTCATGGTAACGATAACGTCTGCGGACTCCATATCAACGGCGGTAACGTTTGCAGCTCTGTGGCTTTCATAATCGTTTTCGGGAGTGGATGCTATTCCCGCCGACTTCAGCGCGCGCACGGCATTAACGGCCATAGGATCTCCTTCACAAGCGGCGATGCCGCGGGAAAAGGTGTCGTGTCTACCAAAGGAGCGAAGGTATGCCGCCGCCATAGGCGAACGGCATGTGTTACCGGTACAGACGAAAAGTATGCGTGGCTTCGTTTCCGCCATATCTTCGGTCTTCAGGCACAAGGGCGTAAGCTTTTCCATTTAATAGCCGAACACGCCGGAAAGAGAATCGTCGTTTTCGATCCAATCCGAGGTGTCTATACGTCTGTGATGACCTACGGAATCGCGTATTATAACGGTTGCAATGCCTGCGTTGAGTATCAGGCGCTTGCACATCATGCAGCTGGACATACCGGAAACAACACTTCCGTCGGCGGGATCCGTACAGCACATATAGAGGGTGGCACCCAGCATCTGCTCGCGAGGCGCGGCAATAATGGCGTTTGCCTCGGAGTGAACGCTGCGGCAAAGCTCGTAGCGCTCTCCTCTGGGGATACCCAGCTTCTCGCGCTGGCACTGACCTATATCGGAGCAGTTCTTTCTGCCTCGGGGAGAGCCGTTATATCCCGTGGACACGATAACGTCATTTTTCACTATGATACAGCCGTATCTTTTGCGAAGGCATGTGCTTCTCTCAGAAACAGTCTGCGCTATATCGAGATAATATTCGGTCTTTGAAACACGTTCCATAATTATAATTCCTCGTTTTTCGGAAGTTTACCGCGCGACCGCAATAAACATACTCATACTATTATATTTTATCAAAGGACGCAGAATAAATCAATAAGAGTTTCCTCAAAGTGAGAAAAAAACGAGGGGTTCGCCGGACGGCGAACCCCTTATTATCGATTCCGTCAGAAGATCAGTTGTTCTGGCAGCAGCAGAAAAGGATAACGAGAGCGATGATTATGATCCAGCAAACGTTGTTGTCTTCAAACGCTCCGCAAAGGCAGTTTCCCATGTCAATACCTCCATTGTATGATCGGCGGAAGGGTGATGCCCTCTCGCCCGACGGAGCCCCTCACTTTCTTCGGGGGTGCTCCCTCGTTAATCATAATATGTGGGTATCGCAAAAGGGTTACAGCAGAGTGAGCGAATCTGCGCTCAGAAAATCGTTTGCGGATGCAATACTGTCTGCAGGGAATTCCTTCATGGCGCCGCACTTGGCACAAATGACGCGAATGGCATCTTCCTCGATGCGGACACGGATATCGCTTTCGCCCTCGCGGCAGAAGCAATGTATCTTCCCCTCATCCTCAAGATCGCGGACGACGAAATTTACGATGTCGAATATCTGCGGATCTGTGAAGGTATCTGCCTTCAGCTTCAGAAACTTCTGCGGATCCGTGTCGCCGAGAAGCTCCAAAAGCTCCTTTTCGGATTCTTCAAGAGCCGCACCAACGGCACCTCTGCCGCCGATGAAGCATATATCCATTCCCGTGTATGGGCAAGGAAACGAGAAAAGCTCACGTCCGAAAAAGACGGTGTTTCCAAGGGTAAAATGATGAGGAGTCGAGCAAAAAAGACAAGGCACCGTCATACGGATCCGTTTGTCGGAGCCATATTCGATCGTCATTTCACTTTCGCCGCAGGCGCATTTCAGTCTTATCATATCTGCGGAAAGGGCAAACGCACCAACCAGACTCATAACTCCGGATCCGCAATTAGGACAACGGTACGCTACCGTCGTTTCTTTTTTATCAAGTACCATAAATTAAGTTTGCTCCGTTCGGGAGAGATTTAATCAGCTTTCAGCTCATTCGCTGTAAATTCTTGCAACACGCTTGCCTATTAGGCAAACGAGCTCGTAGTTTATCGTGCCGGCAGCAGCCGCAAGCTTTGCGAGTCTTTCGGGATCGCCGCCGAAAACAACCACCTCGTCACCGACCTTTGCCGAGGGAATGCCTCCGCAATCGACGACACATTGATCCATACAGATACGTCCGAGGATGGGTGCAGAGACACCGTTTATATAAAGTCCGCCATCGGCGAAATGACGCAGCAAGCCGTCGGCGTAGCCAACGGGCACCGTTGCCGCTCTGACGTTTCTTTGGGCAGTATAAACGCCATTATAGCTGACGCTGTCGCCAGCCCTGACGGTGTGTATATGAGAGATGATGCTCTTGAACGTCATCACGGGTGACAGTCCGCTATCCTTTATGGGGAAAGGCTCGAGTCCGTAAAGGATTATACCGACGCGAACCATATCAAGATGATATTCGGGGAAGCGAAGAGTCGCGGCGCTGTTGCAAACGTGACGCATCAGACGAAGTCCCTTTGCGGAAAGCTCCTCCTCCACACGGCGGAACCGCTCAAACTGAATACGTGTCTTGCCGTCGTCTGCTTCGTCGGCGTGAGCAAAATGGGTAAAAATGCCCTCCGCTATAATACCGTTGAGCTTGGCAGAATCAATAATACTTTCAGCTGCATCGGAAAGAGCATCGTAGCCAAGGCGGTTCATTCCCGTGTCAAGCTTGAAATGAACTCTTACGGCACACCCCTGAGCCACCGCCTCCCTTGAAAGAGCGTTTGCGTATTCAAGGGAAAAAACGGTCTGCCGTATATCGTGCCGTGCGAGAAGTCCCGCGTTTTCGGGAGGCGTATAGCCGAGAATAAGTATATTAGCACCGTATAGCAGGTGTGAATCGAAGGTCGTGCGTATCTGCATCGCCTCCTCAAGGCAGGAAACGGCAAACCATCTTGCGCCCGCTTCATAAAGTGCGGCGGCGCATCTTTCGGCGCCGTGACCGTATGCATCCGCCTTCACCACGCACATTACCTCAGCTGACTGACTGACGGAACGTCTGATAGCGGTATAATTGGACCGGAGCTTGGTAAGATCTATCTCCGCCCACGTTTTATGTTTGATTTCGTTTTTTTCGGTTATCATTTCATTGTCCCGGCGGGATCCGTACCATCCTCAGCACTATCCGCATCTAATAAATAATTGTCTATCTTAAAATCTATACTGCCGTCGCTTCTCCCTATCCTCACAGGAAGAGACGTATCCGGATCCACCGCAACGAAAACGCCGCCGTAGCAGCTGAACGAGCAGAAAAGCTCACCGTTTCCATCCTTTTCCGCAGAATATAGGCTCTCCCCGTCAAGGGTGAACAGACGAACCACGTCAAGATATCTGACCGCGGTGCGTTCACTCAAAGGAACGGTCAGTCCCTCTGTCCCGACGGTGACGTTTCCGCCGTTTACGGTAACTTCATACCCCGACATCTCCGACGGATACGAATACTTTATCACGCAGTCACGCCGTTCCGCGTCTGCGTCGTATGGTGAAAGGGTGACGGTAACGTAAAAAACGCCCGTGTCGGTATAGAGTGTGCCTGAGACCGTTGCCGCCGATTCCTGATAAAAAAGCGGTGACCTGCCATCGCTTTCGCACGAGGATAAAAGAAGCAGTGGTATCAGGGCAAACAGCAGTATCTTTTTCACGGTATGACCTCCGATATCGGCATAAAAACATCACGGCGCACGCGGCGCCGTAATATTTATACTCATCTTTATCGTAGGTTATGACCTTTGAGTTCTCTTATTTGAGATTTGCCTCACCTGCGTAATGAAGCTCGGTAACTACCGTTCCTCTGTTGTAGTAGGAAATGATGCCGAGAGACTTTTCGATCATATCGAAAAGGATCGCAGCCTTTTCTCCTGCCTCATTGGTGTAAACGCCATAGTAGATGTTAGGGTTTGCGGGAGAGGAGGCGTGGTTGAGAATATTCTTCGGAGCGATATTCATGGCGTCGAATGCGGCGCGGTGCTCGGGCATATTATAAGGAGCGATAGCTTCAAAATCCTTTATCTTCATTTCAAGGATAAGCTTTTCAGCAATGTGCTCGTCTGCGTGCTCGTCGTTCTTATCGACCTTAAACTTCTTACCGTAATAACGGGTGAAGCGGATAGTGCCTGCGCTGAGGATCTCGTAGCGCTGATCGTAATTTACGTATCTCCAGGTTGCGTTAATGAGAGGGCGTGCAAGGATAACGAAGATCGGCACGAAAACGAAAGCCATATATCCCATACCCGTAACGGCGGCAAGGATCGCGATGATCGCAAGGGGAACGACCCAGTACGCAATGCGGACCAGAGTTCTCTTTCTTTTGTATTCGCCTTCGGATTTTTTAGGCACAGCATACTCGCAGTTGTATTTGTTTTCACCGTTCATAATGGATCTCCTTATGCTCTTTAGTCAAATAGTTGAAGGTACCGTCTGCTCGACATAAATACCTAATATAAATTATATCACGATTGTTTTATAATATCAAGAGTTAATTTGCCTGAAGCATGCTCACTCATCCGCGCTTTCGCTGCAATTTCGCTCGTAATTGAATATATACTGCTGCAGGATACCGGCATAGGGATGAAGATCCCCGAAATCCTCCCTTTCGGGGATCTTCCCGTCAAAATATTTGCCGGCAGTACGCTTTATCCACACGTCAACGGGAAACGCTTCAAGTCGTCCGAAGCCGAAAAGCAGCGTGCAGGCAGACACCTTTGGGCCAACGCCCTTTATGCTGCGAAGAAGCTCGTCTGCCTCCTCGTATGAAGCTGCCGCAGTAACTTTATCGCCGAATCCGGTATCGCGCAGGAATCTTTCCGCCGCATCGAAAACATATTTAGCGCGGAATCCCATACGCAGTCCAAAAAGCGCATCTGCGCCCGCGTTATGAAGGCTCTCAGCCGTAGGGAACGAATAATGATCGCAGTCGTCTGCGGGCTCGCCGTATGCACGGCACATTCTTTCTATAATGCTCTTTATTCTCGGGATATTATTATTCTGTGAGATAATGAATGATATAACAGCCTCCCAAGGATCCTGAGCCATTATCCTGATGCCGCATCCTCTGCGTGATGCACGCGCCATCCTGCTGTCGGCGCCCCACTTTTCCCTGATCTTTTCGATGATGCAGGCATAATCAACATCAAGTCCGAGATAGTGCATCCATATTTCGTAAAATTCTGCTTCGGTCGCACCTTCGATAAAGAGGGTATCGAGGCTCGGAGACATAACCTTTATATATTTGCCGTGTGCAACGCCGCCGTATGCCTTCTCCGTGCCATAGAGCTCGGGGTATTCCGCATCCGTTTCGTCAAATCGGAAGCACTGACCGCAGGAAAAAGTCTCTCCGGCATCAAACGGATAAACTCCCTCCGCCTTTATATATGGAGTGCCTCTCGGGGTCACGCCTTCCGTTAAGTTCATTTTTAACATTTCACCTGTCATATACGGCTCCGCTTCTAAAATTATGTATTGTAAAATCGCCGCTGTTATTATATAATATATAGTAAGTATACCTCTACAAAAGTATAAAATCAAGTGTCAGGGCGGTATTTGTCGATATGGAACAGATCTACACTATTCCCGTAAATGAAAAATTCGAGGCATCGGCTGAGGACCATTCCCTCGGCTGTCCCTTCTGCGCTCTCTACCGTATGCTTGAGGAGGACGAGCTTGCCCTCATTCTCGGCGCATCGATGATGGAACCCGACATTAGGATAAAAACCAACGAGCTTGGTTTCTGCAAGACTCATTTTGATATGATGTTTGCACGCAAGAACCGTTTGCCTTTAGCACTGATGCTTGAAAGCCACCTCGCCGAGCAGAGAAAAACTCTTGCTGCAGGCGGTCTTTCCGGTCTTTTCAATCCCGGCGCGGAAACCGTAAAGGGACTCACCGAGCTTGAAAACTCCTGTTACGTTTGCGGCAGGATAGAGCGCAATTTTGCACTTATGGTGGAGACTGCGGCACTTTTGTGGGACAAAGACGAAGAGTTCCGAAAAAAAACGGCGTCACAGCCTTATTTCTGTTTGCCTCACTACAGAATGTTCGTTGAAACCACCAAAGCGCGTCTTCACAAGAAGAGATTTCCCGAATTTTACAAGTCCGTTTCCGAGCTTGAGCTGCGCTATTTCGACGAGCTTCAAAACGACGTTTCCTGGTTCTGCAAGAAGTTCGACTACCGTTACGATGATGAACCCTGGTACAATTCCAAGGATGCGGTGCCCCGTGCCCTCGCCTTCCTTTCCGGTGACGTTCACAAGCCGCCGGAAAACAATCAGCGATGATGCTCGGTTCTCATAAGCGTCTTTTTTCAGAGCGAATGCCGCGAATGAAGCGTGTGGCGGCGGCAACTCTCGCCGTTCTCGCTTTGGCATCGGGCACGCTGTCGGGAGTTATTTTCCCAAATCCTGCAGCGTTCTTCTTCACCGCCGTTGCCCTCTCGCTCACAGCGACGCTGATCTTCACCTATCGCTCCCCTTATCTTTACGTGATACCGATCCTTTCATTTGCCATATCGGCGGTGATCACGGGATCTTTTGTGTCAGCAGCATTTGCCGCCGTGTTTGCACCCGCAGCCGTCGTGCTTGCGCTCGCTTTATACGAAAAGGCATCGAAGGCTCGCGCCATCGCCTTCACGTCCGCTGCGCTTGGCGCCGCCGTCGTCGTCTCTGGACTTCTGGCATTTGCCACCGACAGTAGCTCTTTTCCAACGGTCGAGTCCGTGAGAGAAGCTATGGAGGCATACTTCTCCTCCCTATCCTTTAACACCGCGGATGGCAGAGCCGCCATTTTCACAGAGCAGGCTGCCACGGGACTTGCCAGTTATTTCACCCTGTCCCTGCCCGCCATCTTTATCATTCTGATCAACACCGTTTCCTTTGTGTCCGTGTCGCTTTTCGCTGCCCTTATAAGGCTCTTTATGTTTGCGGACCGCATTCCCGACGGAAAATGGGTATACACCCCTGAAACAGCGTCAGCCGTTCTCTTTCTTTTATCATACGCCACCTCTTCGGCGCTGATATCCTTCTCGTCGGCAGACGTTATCGGCTACGCCGCGGAAAACCTTCTGATCGCGCTGACTCCTGCTATGATGATAGCAGGCTGCCGAATCAGCTACAAGCTTTCGGAAAAGCACGGCAAAAAGGTGATCCTGGTTATCGCGACCGTTATCCTTTTGCTGTTTTCCCCGTCCCTTTATCTTATGATAATCTCATTTTGGGGCGCTCTTCACCTTATATACAAAAGCCTCCTGCCCTATTGGCGCAGGCTTTTCCCAAGCGGCACCGACGGCGACGACGGTGACACATAGATCAACGTAACAACATCTCAGCTAAACGGAGGACTGCCATGGCTAACAAACCGAATAAAACAAAAAATCTTGCCGGCGTGTCGCCCGAGTTCCTAATTGCCGTTCCCGTGGCGATAATCCTTTTCGCTCTGTATTCGGCGCTTACCGCCGTAAAAAAGCCTCTTTCTCCCGTAGTGGGCGTCGTGATGCTCTTTCTATATTGCGGCATCGCTCTCGGAATATTCTTCTTTTTCCGCCACAAGCGACTTGCTAAGGGAATTGAAGCGGAATCCGTGTCTCCTTATCTCGGCGACATCATGACAGACGCTATGATGAACATATCCGTTCCCTCCGCAATCTGCGCGGAACGCGGCGTCGTTATCTGGAATAACGGTGCCTTTCAGGAGCTTGCAGGCGAGCTTGGAGCAGGCGGTAAGCTTCGCGGAAAAGCGCTTTCCGCGATCATTCCCGTAAAATTCGCCGAGCTTTCCGCTGACACCGGTTACGGAATCCGCGTGAACGTAGGCAAGAACGTGCTTCAGGTGAAAAACTACCGCTTCCGCGTAAACGGTCAGCTTTTTAATATGATCACCGTTTATAACAGAACGGAGATCGAAAATCTTCGCCGTGAGCTTTCCGCCGAGCGCACTCTCGTTGCTCATATCCAGATCGACAACCTTAACGAGCTTTCGCAGTATGAGCACGGCGAATACCGCGACGCATCACGCGACGTGGACGCCATTTTGAAGGCTTGGTCCGACAGCGTTGGCGGAATCCTTCGCGAATATGAACGAAACAAATACATATTCTTTTTCAAGGAGCGTTATATCGACGAATTTACTCTTCGTAAATTCGACGTGCTCGACCGCGTACGTGAGGTCAGAGTGGGCGAGGGATTCACTCCCGTCACCATCTCCATCGGTATCTCCCGCGACGAGGGATCCCTTTTCGAATGTGAAAGAGCATCATTTGCTGCGCTGGACACGGCGCTTCAGCGCGGCGGAGATCAGGTGGTTCTCCGCTCCGAGGGCGGATCCGAGTTCTTCGGCGGACGCACCAAGGCGATCCAGAAACGCACCAAGGTTCGTTCCCGCGTTATCGCAGGCGAGCTGACCCGACATATCTGCAACGCAGGCAGCATTCTCATTATGGGACACCGCTATCCCGATTTCGACTCAATCGGAGCCTGCATAGGTATTGCCCGTCTCGCTATGCACTGTGGTGTTGAAGCTCATATCATCACCGATGTGAAGGACAAAAACATCAGCGGATGTATCGAACACGTCTCCGCCGTTCCCGGCTACGAAGCCATTTTCGTGGACGAAGTCACATCCCTCGATATGCTCCGTTCCGACACCCTCGTTATTATTTGCGACGTTAATAACTTTTCACACCTTGCGGCGCCCGACGTCGCAAAAGCGGCACAGAAATTCATCATTGTAGACCATCACATCAAAACGGCGGATCCGCCCAAGGAGGCTATACTCTCCTATATCGAGCCCTCCGCTTCATCTACGTGCGAGCTGATATCCGATATGCTTGAGCAGATGTATCAGTCCGGCGGTATCGTTGCCGCTGAGGCAGACGTCATGTACGCAGGCATTCTTCTCGACACAAAGCAGCTCACGCGCTCCACCTCTCCCCGCACCTTCTCCGCGGCGATGTATCTGCAGAGCTGCGGCGCAAATCCCGAGGTTGCGGCTGAATTCTTCCGTACCGGAATCGACGACTTCACCCGTGAGGCAAAGTTTGAGTCAAACGTCACGATCTATCGCGGCTCGATAGCCATTGCCTGCTCCACGGAAGCAGGTTCCGCCGCCGACAGAGTTGCTGCCGCAAAGGCTGCGGACAAGCTTCTTACGGTGAAAAACGTCACCGCGGCGTTCGCAGCCGTTTCTATCGACGGTGTCGTTCACGTTTCCGCACGCTCCACGGGTGTGCTAAACGTTCAGCTCATTCTTGAGCGTCTTGGCGGAGGCGGTCATTTCGACGTTGCCGGCGCACAGATAAAGAACGCAGAGCTGGATGCGGCTCTCAAGAGCCTTAAAACGGCTATCGACGGCTACATCGAAGAGGCAAAAATCAAGCTTTAATTTTCAACTGATAACATTAATTTAAGAAAAAGTCCCACGGGACTTACAGGAGGCATTATGCAGGTTATTCTTTTGGCAGACGTAAGAGGCCAGGGTAAAAAAGACGATATAATCAAGGTGTCTGACGGATACGCACGCAATTTTCTTCTCCCCCGCAAGCTGGCGCTTGAGGTGACTCCCGCCGTTCTTCGCGATCTCGAAGAACGAAACGCAGAAAAGCGCCGCATTGCGGCAGAGGAGCTTGCGGCAGCAAAGGCTCTGGCAGAAAAGCTCGAGGGGGTGCTCGTTAAGCTCACTCTCAATTCCGGCGCAGACGGCAAGATCTACGGTTCCGTCACCGCAAAGGACGTTTGCGACGCGCTCAAGGCTCAGCACAAGATCGAGATCGACAAGCACCGTTTCGGTCTTTCCGACCCCATCAAGAGCTTCGGCACCTTCGAGGTCAAGGTGAAGCTTCACGCTGAAGTCGTCGGCAAGCTGAACGTGCTCGTAACCGAAAAATAATATGGCAAACGAGATCACGGGCAGAAAAATGCCCTTCTCCCTTGAGGCAGAGCAGTCCGTCCTCGGCTCGATACTCATCTCTCCCGACAGCTTCGACGCTATCGCAGACACGATCTCAAGCTCGGATTTCTACCTTGAGGAGCACAAACAGATATATATGGCGATGCAGGAGCTTTTCCTTAAAAACAAGGACATAGACCCCGTACTCGTTATGGACACCCTCGTAAGGCTGGGCGTGTACGATGAATCCGGCGGCAAGGAATACCTCCGCACGCTTGCCGAGATCGTTCCCTCTGCTTCAAACGTCCGCGACTACGCCACCATCGTCCGTGACAAGGCGACGCTTCGCGCTCTCATCTCCGTATGCGAGGATATTTCCACCGCCGCATACACCGAGGGCGAGGACACCGGCTACCTTATCGATTCCGCAGAATCCCGCATACTCGGACTTTCTCAGGGAACGGAAAGAAACGGCTTTGTACACATCAGAGACGTGCTTTTGAAGCAGTTCAATGCGATTCAGGAGATCTCGGAGCATCCCGAAGAAAACACCGCGATGCCCACGGGCTTTTCCGATCTGGACCGTACTCTCGTCGGCATGGCACCCGGAGACCTCGTTCTTATCGGCGCGCGTCCCGGTATGGGCAAGACCTCGTTTGCAATGAACGTGGCGGTAAACGTGGCAAAAAAGCAAAAAGTCCCCGTTTGCGTTTTCTCTCTTGAAATGTCCGCAGAGCAGCTCACGTCCCGTCTCTTATCAAGTGAGGCTCTCGTTGACTCCACCGCCCTGCGCCGCGGAGACCTTTCCCGCGACGACTGGCGCAGGCTTGCGGAAGCTTCCGCCATCCTTTCCGAATGCGACATTTATATAGATGACACCTCCGGCATCACCATTGCGGGAATGAGAGCAAAGCTCCACCGCATGAAAAACGTAGGACTTATAGTTGTGGACTATCTCGGACTTATGCAAAGTGACCGCAGGATAGACAACAGAGTTCAGGAGGTTGCGGAAATATCCCGTAACCTGAAACTTCTCGCCAAGGAACTTGGCATACCCGTTATCTGCTGCGCACAGCTTTCCCGCGGCCCCGAATCCCGTCAGGACAAGCGTCCCATGCTTTCCGACCTTCGCGACTCCGGTGCTATCGAGCAGGACGCCGACATGGTAATATTCCTTTACCGCGGCGAGTACTATAAAACGACGGGTGCTGCCGAGGAAGAAGCCGAGATCATCGTTGCAAAGAACCGTCACGGTTCTGTCGGCACCGTCAAGATCGGTTGGATCGGCAAATACACCAAGTTCCTCACCCGCGAGTCCGATGACGGCATGGAACCGCCTCCGCAGTAACAAATGATATCCGTTCCTTCGGGAAGTTCCTTCGGGAACGGATGATATACCAAAAGGTATGATATCCGCTTCGCGGATGATATATGCCGCGCTTCCCCCCGACCGATCCGAAAGGTGCACTTCAATGAAAAAGTCCCTTACCGCCGCTGTCATCGTCATCTGCGCCGTTTTAGGTATCACCGTCGGCGCTTTGGCAGCAGTTCCTGCCACAAACGACAGATCTGCCGAAAAGCTTGCGGAGTCACTTTCATTCCTGCCGCCCCCCGAGGGTGCCGCCGTGATCGAAGCGGTTTCTGCCGCAGGAAAGTTCACGGGAAACGGCAACGGGATCCAGTATTTCGCCGCCATTCTCCTCTCGTCGGAACTGTCACCCGAGGAGCTTGCCGACTATTACCGTCAAAAAACGGGCAAAAACGCCGTTTTTGCCGAGGTACAAACGGGAAATGCCATCTCCGTGACAGACCGCGGTTCCCTTTCCTTTTCCTCGAAGCTCCACGAAAACGAAAGCTACCGCATCGTCTATCTGTGGGACGGCACCGATTCATTTTTCCGCAATCTTGATATAAGAGCACACTAAACAAAAGTGCGAATGAAGAGATCCTTCATTCGCACTTTTTATTAGTCGAGGATGCTTCCCTCTCGGGTAAGCCTTTCGTCCATCCACTCGTATCTCATATTGATAAAGTCGCGGATGTAATCAAGGTGCCCTTCCCAAGTATGCACGAGGGTCGATGCTGTGCTGACGCCTATCTGATATTTCAGCACCTTGGGCCACACGGCGAAGTTGTTTTTCTGCGCCGTTTCTATTATAGCGGCGTTTTCGTCAACGGAAGCAAGCGCCGTCGCTAAAAGGACTTCCTTCTTCTCTTCCCATCTTGCCTTGACGAGCGAAACGAAATAGTCGTCTCTCAAAAGATAATACATCCAGTTTTTATAAAGGTAGCCGTAGGTGGAATCAACGGATACCCAGCCCTCGTAGTCCTTTATGTCGTCAAGATGATTTCCGAACGCCATATCATAGTCCCAGATGGGACCTGCCGTCAGCTTACCTCCCGCAGGCTTATACATATAAAGACTGCGGTAGAAAACGCACTCGGTATTGTTTGTCAGCTCGTTAACGATAAACCAATCGACCCAGGAATCAACGTCGATGAGGGACTGCCAGTCGCCGCCTTCTGATATAGCCTTATCGACGGACGTGATGTAATTATATATGTACTTATACGTGGAGTTTTTCGCCTCTGTTATCTCCGGCTCCTTGATATAAACGCGCTTACAGTAGGTGGTGTTGAAATAATCCTTGCCGTAAACATTTTCGCTGTCGTAGTCCCAACCGAATTCAAGAAGGAAACCAAAATCCCGTATCTTTCCCTCCTCGTCGTATATGGGGTCACCAAGATCTACTCTGTTACCGGCATCCTCGATCTTCTCTGCGATCATATAGACACCCTGATACTCGCCGTTCACGTAAAGATCCACCGCTTTATGGGTAGGGGTAAATCCAAGGCCGTCAAGGGTCTTTGCCATATCGGAGGCAATGGAGTTTCGTATCAGAGAGGGATCCGCATAGTTTGAAACAAGTACCCAGTCGCGGTTTGAGTCAAGTCCGAGCACCGAAGCCTTTTCGTCAAGCTTCAGTCTGTAGGCGTGTTTTGGGAATATGCGCCACGAAGCGTTTCCGCGACCGCGGATATTCATCGTATACGTATCGCCGTCAAGCGTCATAGTCGCACGCTCGTACTCCGTCTTGGATGCAACGTCCTTACCGCTTGCCGTGTCTATGGAAAGGATCGGTATACCGTAGCTTTTGCGCTCTGCGCAAAGTCGGTAGACCCGCGCTTTTCCATCCTCATCGGCAACGGTTATGAGCCTTTGCGAATCGAGATCAACTGCTTCTCCTATCTCGTATATATCACCGTCGGCGGTGACAAGATCCAGATACGACTTATCTACGTTTCCGTAGTTGTAGTCGTATGGATAATAAACCGTTATAATGTTTCCGTTCACGACGCACTCGCCGTCAGCTTCGGTCTTTTTGCTTTTATCCTTGTAAAGCTTCACGGAAACGATCTCCGTTTTGCCCTCGCCGCCAAGCTTATCGCCCTCGTATGTTACCTCGCCGCCATTGAAGGACGACACGTTCATATACATGGCAACCTCGTATGAAAACGGCACGTCTCCGCCCTGCCAAATAAGGGAGGCACGGGGTGCGTCGATATAAAATGACGATATGTTTTCATTGGTCGTCAGTTTTATCTCGCACTCCTCGTCAGTCATTATGATGATACGTGCGCCGTTTTTGATCTCTGCAGCGCCAAGGAACATCATATCCACGGAAGTGGTGATAGTAACGTCACTTTCGATAACTATGCCGTCTGCAAGCATCACGGCGGGCGCTCTGCCGTTTGCTTCATAGTACGATAACAGCGCTCCGGTCTCCGAAAGCAAGGAAAGCTCCGCTTCTGTTGTCACGAAGAAAACGTCGCCATAGCCAACGGATCCGAGAGAAACGGAAACGTCCACGGCAGGCGAAAGCGTATCGGCTGCGGAATTTTCCCCATCCGCCGGTGCGTTTGCTCCACCGAGAAGCATGACCATCGCCATAGCTGCAAAAATCAGGAGCGCGAATACTGCTACAACGGCAGCCAGCATCATATAGGAATCTCTTCTTTTTCGGCGTTTTTTTCTGCGCTGTCTGTCCATGACATTCGTCTCCTTTCAATCAAATATTCAATCAATATAATATCACATAGAAGTGAATAAATCTACCGAAAATCACATTTACGCCCGATTTTTTGATTTCTCACTTGTGAAGTGCAAGGAACTGTGATATACTCAAAGTAATAACATCCTGCGACGAAGGTGCTCCGATATCTATGGAAAAGCCGTCTTTCAAAAGTAAGCTCCTTGAATACATTATCCTGACCCTTGCAACCTTCCTTCTTGCAACGGGTATATATGTTTTTCGGTTCCAGAATAATTTCACCTTTGGCGGTGTCACGGGCATTTCGCTGCTGCTTGCCGCCCTTATAGACGTGACCGCCTCAGATCTCGTAATGATACTGAACGTGCTGCTTCTGATTGTGGCGTTTGTTTTTCTGGGACGGGGATTTGCCTTCAAGAGCGTGTACGTTACGATTCTTTATTCCGTTATCATCTCTGCCCTCGAACGCTTCTTCCCTATGTCTTCCCCGCTGACGGACGATACGATGCTTGAGCTTGTGTTTGCCGTTGCGACCCCTGCCGTTGCATCTGCCGTGATATTTCATTTCGGCGCCTCCAGCGGCGGCACCGACATAATCGCTATGATAATCAAAAAATACACCGGCACCAACATTGGCACGGCGCTTCTCGTTGCCGATGCGCTGACAGTCGCCTGTTCCTTCGTTGTTTTTGGCGCAAAGACCGGTCTTTGCTCTCTTTGCGGCTTCCTCGCAAAGTCCCTCGTTATCGACAACGTGATCGAAAGCATCAACCTATGCAAATATTTCAACATAGTTTGTGTTGATCCGAAGCCGATCTGTGACTTCATTATCAACGTGCTTCACCGTGACGCCACCGTTTACGAAGCGCGGGGCGCTTTCACCGGCAGCGATAAAAAGGTCATTATGACCGTTATGAAACGCAGTCAGGCTCTCCAGCTCCGTAACTTCATCAAAACTCAGGAGCCCGGCGCTTTCATTATGATCACCAACACGAGCGAGATCATCGGAAAAGGCTTCCGCGGCGCGTAAGATCCCGATAACAGCAAAAACGGAAAGACGCAAGTCTTTCCGTTTTTTGTTTTGCTTTTTACTGTATGCAGCTTAATAGAGTCTGCCTCCGATACCGTAGTCGTCAAGCAACGCTCTCAGCTTATCAACATCAAGATCGAGACTGTTGATATCGGCATTGCCAAAAGTATCCTGCATGTATCCGATCGGTTGGATGTTTGCGATTCCCGACCACGGCAGCCACACGCCAACGGTACTGAAATCAAAATCACTTATATTCGTTGCCTCGGGTCCGATAGCGCGATACTTCCATCCCATTTTTCCGTCATAATCGGTGCTCAGCTTCGTATTTATCTCAAGAAGTTTTGCTGCCTCTAGATAAAAGCTGTTTCCGGTAAACACATAAAGCTTGAACATCTCATAATACATAAAGGCAGAATAGTTGTCTGCTCCCGAATGACCGGTAGCAATAATGGAAAAACCCGACGTTCCGCCGTCAGCAAACGGATTGATATTGTTAGTTTCTTCCGTTCCGGGACAAGCAAAATCATAGCAGTATACCCAGCTCATCGCAGACACCGCGGCGTGCTCCGCCGCCTTCAGATATTTCTCCTCACCGGTCAGTGCGTATGCCGCATTAAAGCCATACATAGCATAAATGGCTGCTTCTTTATCAACGGTGTTTGCGTTGTCAGGTGTGCCTCCAACGTATTTTTCAAGCTTGAGATAAAGCTCATTATAGCTGTACTCCGCAGCATTCACCGCCGCACGCTTATATTTTTCTTCACCCGTCAGCTCATACATCTTCGCAAGAAAACGTATAGCCACGGGGGTATTAAGCTTGGATGCGCCCTGATAGTTACCG
>CAYXHC010000034.1:0-22297 GCA_964464905.1 uncultured Lachnospiraceae bacterium | reverse complement strand
GTTGACTTTGATGATATCGTGCTTCTCACGGTGGAGCTTCTCCGTGAAAACGAAGACGTGCGCGACTATTACCGCCGCCGCTTCCGTTACGTTTCCGTTGACGAGTATCAGGACACGAACCACGCGCAGTTTATCTTAACGGCGCTTCTGACAGGCGAGCACAACAACCTTATGGTCGTTGGTGACGACGACCAGAGCATATACCGCTTCCGCGGCGCAACTATTGAAAACATTCTCGGCTTCGACCGCGAATACGGCAACGTGACCGTTATAAAGCTCGAGGAGAATTACCGATCCACCAAGACTATCTTAGGTGCCGCAAATGCCGTTATTGCTCACAATCAAGGCAGGAAGGGCAAAACTCTCTGGACGGCAGGCGACACTGGCACGAAGATACTTCTCCGCGAGCTTCCCGACCAGAACGAAGAAGCCAAATTTATCATAAACAGAATCGAAAATCTCGTTTCCGCAGGCGCGAAATACAGAGATTTCGCCATTCTTTACAGAATGAACGCGCAGTCCTCACCCATAGAGACCGCAATGGCGAAGTCGGGCATTCCGTACCGCCTTCTCGGCGGCCTGCGTTTCTACGACCGCAAGGAGGTCAAGGACGTTATCGCGTATCTTTGCCTGCTCGTGAACTCCGACGACGGAGTGCGTCTGAAGCGCATCATCAACGAGCCGAAGCGCAAGATCGGCGCCGCTGCTATGTCTGCGGTTGAACAGATCGCGCTCGTGGAGGGCACGTCCCTTTATAACGTCGTGAAAAACGCAGGGGGTTATATCGCCCTTGCGCGCACCGCAAACGCATTCGCCGAGTTCGTACGCATAATCGAAACACTGCGCGAATTTTCCGCAAACGCAACTGTTGCCGAAACTATTGAGCGTACCGTTGAGCTGACGGGTTACCGCGAGATGCTGGTGGCAGGAGGCGAGGCGGAAAAGGAGCGGGTTGCCAACGTCGATCAGCTCATCGCCAACGCATACGAATACGACAAGACTGAAGATGCTTCCCTTCAGGGTTTCCTTGAGGAGGTCGCTCTCGTTTCCGAGGTTGACCGCTACGACGAGGAGGCAGATGCTGTCGTACTTATGACGGTACACGGCTCCAAGGGACTTGAATTCCCCACGGTGTTCCTTCCGGGCATGGAAGAGGGCCTTTTCCCCGGAATGCAGTCTGCAATGGACGAAGCGGAGCTCGAGGAGGAGCGCCGTCTCGCATACGTTGCTATAACGAGAGCGAAAAAGTCCCTCATCATCACTCGCGCGCACTCACGCATGCTTTACGGGCAAACGAGATTCAATCCTCCGTCGCGCTTCATCGGCGAGATCCCCGAGGAGCTTCTCGACGCTGATACGGTGCGATACGCACCGCGGCAGGGCGACCGCAAGATCGAGCCGTTCACTCAGCCTGCCGCGCCCCGTTTCCGCGACGGAGCAGGCGTCAAACCAGTTTCCATAGCGGCAAAGCCGTCCGCGCCTGCGGAAGTCTTCAAGCCCGGCGACGTGGTGCTTCACCGCACCTTTGGCCGCGGCGAGGTGATATCAGCGAAGCTTATGGGCGGCGACACGATGTACGAGATAATTTTCGACAACGTTGGCACGAAAAAGCTTATGGCGTCATTTGCAAAATTAAAGAGAGGGGAATGATCCCCTCTCTTTTTTTTGCGTGGGGGCTTGTCTCCCGCCACCGCTTGTGCGAACATAGCAAATACAAATATAACGCACTTGCGCTCACGCGAGTTTTCGCACTTTTTGGCAGGAGAATCGCTTCGCGATCTCCAAAAGCGGAGTTTCTCCTTGCTTAGTAATTACGATGCGTTAGTTCACCTTTGAAATGCGCATTTTGCTTCGCAAAACCGGAAAAACTCTAGTGCTGCAAAAAAGCCATTCAAGAGAGGGAGACAGGGGCGACTCGAACACATAAAATCGAATATAAAACTAGCTCCGCGTCGCTGACTCCTTTCTCCCTCTCTTAAAAATCTCTCCAACTTACCTACGCGGTGAAGTGAGCAAGAATTGATAGGATTCCTCCGCGGAATTTTGCGATAAATAAGCGATAGTGACGCGCTTATTTGCAATAAGCGATAGTTAGCTAATCATTTTTTGAAAGTTAAAATCTATCGTGCGGCGCGGAGCGATAGTTTTCAACTAATTAGCGAGCGATTTGATATGTTTTCCCCTTGTGACTGACGCATCGCGCTTGCTTTAGATTTTATTTATCCACAGTTGTTATGTAATCTTTCGATTTATTTTGACTGACGCGGCACGAACGGTCTCTGATCGCTTCACTTCGCGGTGGTGTGCGTTCGTTTGGCAAACGCTACACCGCGAGGGGATAGATAGGAGAGTTTCGAGAGGAAAGAAAGGGGGCAGAAGATTCAACTTCGTTGAATCTCTCCCCTTCCTTTCCTCTTGAACGGCGATTTTGTGCACTTTTTTCGCCGCGGAAAAAAGTGCCCCCGTCGCGTAGCGCAGGAGCGCCACATCAAGTCTGCTTTGTTCGTGCGAACAAGATGGATAGCACTTCCCATTTTCGGCGAGAAAAAAGTACTTTTCCCTTTCTTCAAAAGCAAAACAAAAAGCAGAGGCTTTTTTCAAAGTCCTCTGCTTTTGTTTTTGTTTTTCCGTCAAAGCTTTGCGCGGCGAAGCGCAGCCACAACTATCGGCGCAACTATTGCGGCGGCAATGATATTGGGGATCATGTAAAGTCCGTTATAAAGGAAGGAATAAATGAACGGCGTTGACATGGGGAGCCCCATATATTCCTCCGGCATCCACTGTGCGTATACGGTAACGCCGGACAGGTAATGGACTGCGAAGCGTGTCATACCACCGATAACGACGCCAAGCACGGCCCGCTTCGTCGTCACCGTGCCGCCTACAGTGCCGACCATAGCAAGTGCGGCAAGTCCTGTAACGGCGTATGCGCCAGAATAATCGAACAGTATCGACACCCAGGAGATGGCAAAGCCGTTTGAAAGGAAATATTTCAGCGTTCCAAAGGCAAAGCCTGCGGTGACGCCGTATGCGAGTCCGTGGCGCAGAGCGAAAACGAACAGCGGCACCATAACAAGGTCAAATGATCCGCCCTGTATACCCAAAGGGATATCCACGTAGGACAGCGCCAGGGCAAGGGCGATGGAGATGCCTCCCTCAGAGAGAGAGACGAGTGTTTTTCTTCTTTTTGTTTCCATTTTGGTACTCCTATGAAAAGATCGGTTTCCCTCTCCGTCCGGATTCGGTTCGGGAACGCTTTCTTCGGGTCCTTTTTGCGAAACAGACGTGTTAAACATAGCCTTTACGCCAGCGGCTATATTATTCACGCGCACTCCGTTAAAAATAAAACGGAGCGCACCGTGGAAGAGCGCTCCGTTCAAATCAAACATTAAAGCGTATTTTTCCTACGGCGGCATTATCCGCATCAGGTATAAGGGTCCGACGGGTCATCCCGTCATCTCAGCCGCGTGCACGCAGCACCCCGATATAAAGCTTACGTTGATATTATAGCTTGTAGGGAGTATTTTGTCAATATGCTATTACGGCTGATTGTAATGAATTCTCACGTCCGCATCCACTGACCACACGTTTACGTTGTTATCCTTCAGCTTTTTCCACTCCGATTTGGTCCCTCCGTATCGAATGATCTGAAGCGCATAATCGAACACCGCCTCTCCAATCTTTTCAAGCGTTGAGGGCAGGCGCACCTCAGAAAGGGAGTCGCAGAAGCAGAATGCCGCCGATCCTATATAGGTCACGCCCTCGGGGATATATATTTCCGTCAGCGCAGCACACCGATTGAAGGCGCTGTCGTCTATATAGGTCAGCTTTTTCGAAAGCTCTGCCTTTTTCAGAGACGAACAGTCCAAAAACGCGCCATCGCCGATATAGGTCACCCCGTCCGGCAGCTTCACCGATTCAAGCGAAGTGCAGCCCATAAAAGCTCCGTCGCCGATATAAGTAAGACTTTCGGGAAGATGTATTGCTTTTAGGTCGCCTCTGTAGTAGAAGGCGCCGCCCGCTATCGTTCTTATCCCTTCAGGAACGGTTACGGTGCCGTCCGCGGGAAGCTCTCCCTTATAGGTGTAATATATATCGTTTATGATCACGTCGCCGTCGGGCTGTGACGTGAGCCACGGCGTTCCCTCAAAGGCTTTGCCTCCGATATATTCAACACTTTTCGGGATATTGATATCGACAAGAGAAGTGCAACCCCCGGAAGACACTGCCCTCTATCGTCGTTATACCGCCCGGCAATTTCACGCTTCGTAGTTTTTCACATCTCTCAAACATATTGGTTTTCAGCTCCGTCACGCCTTCACCTATGATAGCGCGCTCAAGCTCTTTACAGCTCGAAAACGCTGACTCTTCTATGGTGATGACGCTATCGGGGATAACGATCTCCTTTATGGACGAAGCGGCGAAAGCCAGGCATCCGATGTGGGTCACCCCGTCCGACACGGTTACCTTCTCGATATTATTACAGCGATAAAAGGCACGGTTATCGATCTTCACTCCCGACGGAACTGTGACGCTCTTCGTTTCCGTTTCGTAGAAGACGCCTACGTAGTCATGTGCCGAGACTCCGCTTTCGGTGGTGTAGCTATATTCCCGATGATAAAGCTTACCAACGGTAACACCCTCCAGCTTTGTGGGTATAGTCACCTCACGCTCGTCTCCGAGATAGCGTGTGATCGTGATCTTGCCGTTTTCAAGGGAATATTCATACTCTGACCCCTCGGGGAACGACGAGAAGATAACGTTTGCGACAAGTATGCCTGCGTTATCCTTTCCGATCACGATCTTACTCCAATCGCGGATCGTGCCGTTATAATACGCATAGCCATAGAAATCCGACACATACGTTTTTGTCACGTGATGCGTGTCGGCAAAGGCTGACGCCTTTATCTCCTTCAGGGTCGAGGGCAGATGAACGGTGGAAATCTCGCTTCCCTCAAAGGTGCCCTCCTCGATCACGGTGACCCCCTCGGGGACGTTGACCGTTTCGATCCCACTCTTTGCAAATGCACGCTTTCCGATACTTTTCACGGTATCGGGAATCGTAACTCTCACAAGGCTCTCGCATCCGTAAAAGGCTTCGTCGCCGATCTCGGTGATTCCGCCGGGAAGCTCCACCCAGCGAAGCAGAGTATTATTTTTGAACGCCTCCTCGCCAAGCTTCGTCACGGGATAGCCGCCGATGGTGTCAGGCACCGTAATCTTGTCGCTATCGCCGATATATCCGGTAACGGTGACGGAGCCGTTTTCAATAACGTACTTAAATTCCGCCTCTGCCTGCAGGAACACTATCGTTGCGCGCTCCGTAAAGGGCACCTCTCCGTACGGCAGGTCGTTCGTTTCGGAATTAGCCAGCAGCTCACTCCACATAGACGCGGTGCCGTTATAATTGACGGTCTTTAAGGAGTTCGTTTCCATAAACGAGGTGAAAAACAGCGATTCCATAGTGGAATCTATGTTTACGGTTTCGATCGATTCACAATAACCGAAGGCAAAGAGCCCGAGCTTTTTGAGGCTCTTCGGTATCGTCAGCGTTTTCGTGAGAGAATAGCATTTGTTAAACGCATAGTCACCGAGATACGATAACGATTCCGGCAGCTCATCAAGCGTCAGCGAGCTGCACCCCGCAAAAGCTCCGTTCCCGATATGTGTCACACCATCGTGAAGAACGATCTTTTCAAGCTCCTTTCTGCCAATGAATGCGCTGCAATATATCTTCGTGATGCTCTTATCAAGCGTAACCTTGCCGTTTTTCGGCAGGTCGCCCTTGTAAGTATAAACGCCGTTATCTATATAAATGATCCCGTCCGGCTGTGATTCAAACCAAGGCGTGTCCTCGAAGACCTCCTCGCCTATCATCGTCACGTTTTCGGGCATTTTGATCTTTGCAAGCGAAGTGCATCCTGTGAAAACGTAGTTGCCAAGCTCGGTAACTGCGGAAAGGTCGATCTCTTTCAGCGACGCACAGGCAGAAAATACCGAATCCCCCATCTTAAGCCCGGTGCTTTTGATGATAACGGTCTTGAGCGCAGAGCAATTTTCAAACGCAGCGCCTCCTATGTGCGTTACGGTTTTTGGTATCACTATCTCCGTCAGCGACGAGCAATTCAGAAATGCCAGGTCTTCGATGATCTCGAGTCCCTCGGAAAGCTCCACTCTGTTAAGTGTTTTAAGATTTCTCAAGGAACTGGTTTCAAGGACTATCACCGTGCCGGGTATCGTTATTTTTTCGGGAGAGTACCCCTCAAAAACGCTGTAATCGCCTATGCTCTCGTCGCCCGAGCCGGGATTTTTTTCTCCGTACCATGAATCCAGGCGATACACCTTATATCCCTCAAGCTCCGACGGGACCACTATCTCCTTTTTATCATCGCCAAGATAGCGCGTCAGCGTAAGTCCGCCGCCTTCAAGGGCATATTCATACTCTGATCCCTCGGGGAACGAGGTGAAATCCATCCGCGCGGCAAAAAGTCCCGCATTATCTTCCCCGACGGTGACCTTGTCCCAATCCCGTATTGTGCCGTTGTACTTTGCCGATCCGAAATACAAAAAATCGTCGGTATCGGTGATACGATGCGTATCTGCAAAGGCCGATCTTTTTATTTCTTTAAGCGTTGACGGCAATGAAACGTAAACAAATCCAAAGCTTCCCTTAAAGGTCTCCTCCTCGATCACTGTGACCCCCTCGGGGATCTTCACACTGACAAGCTTTGCGCAGTCGGCAAAGGCGCGTTTTCCGATCTCCTTCACGCCCTCTTCTATGGTGACAGCGGTAACGATACCGTTTCCGCAGAATGCCTCCTCGCCAAGCTTCGTCACGGGGTAGCCGTCGATCTCGGTGGGCAGGGTTACTTCTTTCTCACTGCCCATATACTTCGTTATCGTCACCTCTCCGTTTTCAACGGTATATTCGTATTCACCATTGGCAGAGTCGTATTCGTCAGGAGATTCGGTATCTTCTTCCGTCTCCGTTTCCGTTTCGGTTTCCATTTCGGTTTCCATTTCGGTTTCCGTTTCTGTTTCCGTTTCAGTTTCAGTTTCCGTTTCAGTTTCGGATTCCACGGGGGCGGAGGATTCGGTTACGTCGGCATCTCCCGTCGTATCTGCCGGGGGAGGTGTGATACTCTGCCGCATCAATATAAATGTGATGATGACTGCTGCAGCCACCACGCAGCAAGCGGCAACGGAAATGATATTTTTCACGGTATCTCTTGTGGTTCCTACGTAATAGGCAGGAACGGTGCCGCTTCCGCGGTTATACTCCATAGCTTCGGCGATGATGGCATCACTGAAGCTCTCTACCTCGCGTCTGATATAGTTACTATACTTACTCACTTCAGTCCCCCCTCCCTCTGCAAGTATGTGAAAAGCTTACTTCGCACGCGGGAAAGACGCAGAGTGACGGCGTTTTCCGTCATTCCCATTTCGTCCGCTATGGTTGCAAGATCGCTGCCAAAGTAGTATCTTTTCACAAAGATCATTCTGTTTTCCTTCGATTGTCCCCAAAGAAACCTTTCAACGGCGCCGCTTTCCTTTGCCATATAGGTGTCCTCAGCGCTTTCGACAGCTCCCTCGGGCACAAACTCAGCGAAAAGCACCTCTGCTTTCCGGTCTCTTTTCTCTCGGGAAACGTATTTGATCCTATCAAGGACCCGTCTTTTCAGCACCGTCATAACAAATGCGCCGAGACGGTTTGGCTGCTCCGGCGGAATTCTATTCCATATATCGGTGAGTGTGTCGCTGTAGACCTCTTCCGCGTCCCGTTTGTCGCAAAGACATTTTTTCGCGTAGCTCTCCATCATCCGTCCGTATTTGGACTCAAGCTCCGCGATAGCGCTCTCGTCGCGGGCAAAAAACATATCAACTATCGTTTTGTCTTGCACAGTTGAGCCTCCTTTCGTGAGTTCGTGAATTCGCGAACTCTTGTCTTCTCACCCTATATGTCGATTTTCACACGGCAAATCTTTCGAGGCGGCGAAAAAAATTCCGCCAAAATTCAAAAAAATTTGAATTTCGGCGGAATCTCCCCCTTCCTTCGAGGGGGGGAGCGAAGGCAGGGGGCATATTAACATGATCTTTCGACGCCGCCGTGCTTTTTGCAGGGCTTATTCTTCGTCGGGCGCCCAAGCCATCGTCGTCATCAGCGCCAGCTCTGCGTGACTTGCATCAAGACGGCTGTACTGCACGACGATGGGAGTGTTTGATTCGACCAAAAGGGCGTAGGGGGTGTCGAGAGGGATGCCAACGCCGTTTTCGTCCCTTATCTTATCAAGTCTTATGTGGTGGGTGCGTCCTGCACCGCAGGTGGCAACGAGGCCCGTCATAGGGTCTCTGTCCTCAAAGATGGCGGTGAGGTTTATTATGGCCTCTGTGGGCGACGTATTGATAACGCAGACTGCCTCGTGGGTAACAAGCTCGTTTGCTGACTCCGACCCTAAAAAGGCATCGGGGATAAGCCACACTTTTTTGCCGTAGGTTTTCATTTTGATCTCCTCTATAGATTCAGTTTGAGGTCAACGCCTCGTATAGCTCGTCGGCGGTGCCGACGATAACGTCAGCGCCCTTTTGGCGCAGAGTTTCCTCGTCTCGATAGCCCCAACCGACGCCGATAATACCCATTCCCGCCGCTTTTGCGGTGGCAACGTCTATATCAGAGTCACCGACGAGGGTAACGTCCTCGTAGCTTACCCCCATAGCGCTTGCAATGGCAAGGGGTGCTTCGGGACTCGGCTTCGGCGCATACTCTCCCTGACCGACGACGATCGGGAAGGTGTCACCGAAATGCTCTCGCACGAGCCTTTTCGTGAACGGGTCGGGTTTATTTGAAAGGACTGCCATTTTCACGCCCTGCGCTTTAAGCTTTGCCGCCATCTCGCCCACGCCCTCGTAGGGTGAGGAGGTGTCTGCATAATGGTCTTTATACTTTTCCGTATAAACGGCAAGGGCGCGGTCTACGTTTTCGTCCGTTTCCCCTTCGGGAAGCGCGTGCGCCACGAGAAATCTCGCGCCGCGGTTTATGCCGTCAACCGTATCCTCATAGGTGCTTTCGGGGTAGCCAAGCTCCTTTTGCATAAGGACGACAGCGGCGTGTATATCGGGAAGCGTATGCATAAGCGTTCCGTCAAGGTCAAAAATTACTGCTTTTTTCATTTCGTTATCTCCGCCGTGGGTTTTACGATTACATTATATTATAAAGTGAGACTAAAGTCAAACGGGTACACGGCTTGCGTCCTCTCGCGCTTGCACCTCTCTCAAAGGGAGAGACGCGGGGGATAGCGCTGTCAAAAAAGTCCACACGCTAAAGCGTGTGGACTTTGCCGTTCGTTATCAGCTTAACGGTCGATCGGCTATGCGAATGTACGTCAAAACGTGCTGAGAGATTCCGCGACCTTATATAACACAAATACAACGCTGCCTGCGGTTGCCGAAAACTGAAGCAGTAAGAGAATCAGGTAATATTTATATGTGCCGAGCCTTATCCTGCGGCTGAAAATTCCATATAGGACAGAAACAATCTGCACCGTGTAAAGGGCGTAATTGACATAAGTGAATACCCCATACCCAACGGCAGATCCCGTTGCGAAGAGAAAGAGCGCCATAAGGGATGAGAAAATTATGGCATAGCTCAAGACGAAGAGGTATGTCTTAAAACCGTCGGGTTTTACATGGGATCTTGTTTTATACATATCGGCACCTCATTTCTTAATCTTGGTGTATCACGAATATATAAACAGTATATCACGAATATATAAACATTTCAATGTTATTTGAATGCGGTGAGGAATAGTGTTTTTACAAGCGGGGGATAATAATATAAAGGCAGGTGATATGATGGATTCTGTTTGGGAAAAAGGCACGGACAAGCCCTGTTTTCCGAAGCTTGACAAAAGCATAAAGACCGACGTACTTATTATCGGCGGCGGAATGGCGGGAATTTTGTGCGCGTATACGTTAAAAAAAGCCGGCGTGGATTGCGTTTTGGTTGAAAAGGGGCAAATATGCGGCGGCATAACAAAAAACACCACAGCGAAAATCACACTTCAACACGGTTTTTTATATGATAAGCTAATAAACCGTTTCGGAAAAGAAAAGGCTTCGCTTTATTACAAGGCTCAACTGGAGGCTTACAATAAATACGCAGAACTGTGCGGCGATATAGAATGCGATTTTGAGAATAAGGATTCGTTTGTCTATTCTCTTGACGATAAAGAAAAATGTGAAAAAGAGGCTGCGGCGTTAAAGCTTCTGGGAGCGGACGCAGAATTCTGTTCGGAAACAGCTCTGCCGTTTCGGGTTGCAGGTGCGGTATGCGTGAAAAACCAGGCGCAGTTTCATCCGCTGAAATTTGCCTACGGTATTTCAAAAGAGCTTCCTATATACGAAAACACCAAGGTTTTGGAGCTAATGCCCGGCAAAGCTATAACCGACGTCGGCGACATCAACTGCAAAAAAATGATCCTAACAACGCATTTTCCGTTGAACAACAAGCACGGCGCATACTTTCTGAAGCTGTATCAGCACCGTTCTTATGTGATCGCGCTTGAAAACGCGCAGAGCATTGATGGGATGTACGTTGATGAAAGCTGCACCGGACTTTCGTTCCGTAATTATAAAAACCTTTTACTTCTTGGCGGTGGCGGACACCGCACGGGAAAGACGGGCGGTAACTGGAGAGAGCTTGAACGGTTCGCTCAAAAATACTATCCCGCAGCAAGGATAATAAACAAATGGGCATCGCAGGACTGCATGAGTCTGGACGGCGTGCCCTACATCGGTCAATATTCAAAAAGCACGCCCGATATGTTCGTTGCCACGGGATTTAATAAATGGGGAATGTCATCATCGATGGTATCGGCAATGATGCTTTCGGATCTGGTTTCGGGAAAGAAAAACAGATATGCATCTGTTTTTTCGCCGTCACGAAGCATTCTGCGCCCACAGTTGGCAGCTAACGCCTTCGAATCGGTACTGGGACTTTTAACACCCACGACACCTCGATGCCCGCACCTTGGCTGCGCTTTGAAATATAATCCTCACGAGCATTCATGGGATTGCCCTTGCCACGGCTCACGCTTCAGCGAAAACGGCGAGCTTTTGAACGAACCTGCAACCGATGACAAAAAGAAGATATAGTTCATTATTCGGAGCAAGCAAAAACGGATTCTAAGCCTTTCTTTCGAACAGCGCCTCCATTTCGGGGGAGGATTCTGAACATTCTCTCGTCTCCCGGCGCTGAAAGCAAAAAACCACCCGTGTGGGTGGTTTTTTGTTGGCACACCATTACAAAACATATCCATACCACAAGTTTTTTCAAAATCGATCCATGCTGATAAATTGTCTTCTGTGGTCGGAGTTGATATTATTTCGCCGAAGCAAAGTGTTGATTACAGTTTTGAGAAAAAGATTCTATTAGCCCAAAATGATGGTTACTGCAACATATAACTGCAACATATATATGTAGAAGCGCATTTGAAAAGCATCAATGCTTGACCAAAAGTTATGGTGTTTTGCTGCTTTTCAGAAAGGATGTCTTGCGGTGTTACGCAAAATAATTTATAATATAATTAGCATATCGCCAAACGGCAAGTATCTGCTTCTTTTTCGCTTGCAGCATAAACAAAGAGAGATCGATTCACAGATATCAACTTTCAATTAGATTCACCCGTAGGTTCTTCACTAATTTCTTTGGCAGCTTCATCAATTGTGTTCTCCAACTCTCCATCAATGTTAACATTCGATTTGAGTTTTCATTATCAGTTAACATATCCTCGACGGTGTTTCGTTATCTTTCATACATTCAACGCCGCTTTATCTGGTGTTGAAAATTTAATAATATTGGAATATAATACTGCATAGATCAATGTTATTTCACCAAAATCCAAGCAAAAGGAGGTATCGTGAAACTATATGATTGAAACAAGACCGTTAACAGACAAAGAACGCGATACTCTCGGGCAGGCTTACATCAATTGTGAAATAATAATAAAGCTCAACA
The DNA here is from genome assembly GCA_964464905.1 of uncultured Lachnospiraceae bacterium. Classification (GTDB taxonomy): domain Bacteria; phylum Bacillota; class Clostridia; order Oscillospirales; family CAG-272; genus DTU064. The sequence continues at coordinate 10,284 of CAYXHC010000034.1, read as the reverse complement.
TATATAATCTTTTGGCTAACAAAAGCTTATGCGACGACTGTATGCAAGAAACTATGTTTTTGGCAATGAGGCACATAGACAAGTTTATGCAGTCGAATAGCAAAGAAGGGTGGCTCGTAAGAGCGAGTACATACGCTACGCTGAAAACCGTAGAAAAAGAAAACCGTTGGGCGTACAAAACAATTCCACTCGACAGAATGATAAATGTTCTCCAATACAGTGTGATCGCAACGGATCACGAAGGAAGGTTGGAGATCATTTCGCTTATTAAAAACCAATTATCAAAGAAAAACGGTGAGTTTTTCGAACTTGTTATGACAACCAACAAATCACACAAAGAGCTCGCGGTATATCTTAACAACTCCGAGTCTGCAATTCGGTCAAAATGGAAACGAATGATTGATGAAATTCGAGAATTGCCGGATGAAATAAAAAATAAGCTCGAATTTTTATAAAAAACCGAACGCAAAGCACTATTATGACGGATATATATGTGAGGAGGTAAGCTGTGGATATTAAAAATATGGCTGGCGAGGAAATATCTTTGCACGTAAATTCGGGCAAAATAGATCTAAACTCGCTGAATGAAGAAGAATTGATTTACATTTGGGATAAAGAAACGGAGGCGATTCACAAGGACAAAAGTCACGATATAACACTATTGACAGCTTGTTCGGAAGCACTTTCGCAGTACGAAGACTCCGGCTTTTTCGAATTCGCAAGCAAAAAATACAGCATCGATGATCTCGAAGCAAAGCTTCTTTCGGAAGAAAGAAACAAAGGCAAAAAAGTCACTACACACATTCCGAGTCGCAGAAAACTTATTGCACTGATTGCGGCGGTTGCAATCATGATTTCTATCTTATCTGTCTCGATAAACAGCGAATGGAGTCCGTTCAAGCCCTTTGTCGATGACATTTGGGACATATTCGACATGACACCCGGAACTGTCATTTCAAACGAGAATCAAGATTTCATCAAACTTGAATCCGTAACATATGACAGCATAGAAAAACTCGTTTCAGACACCGGATATAACATTTTATGTTTGAAGGATACCGAACCGAAAAAAATAGAATTCATCAATGCTGCTTATCAAGGGATTTGTATATGTTACAACGATGATCGAATAGTTTCGGTGTACTTAACAAACGCGCCTTATAACCGAGACAACATATCCACATCCGAGGATATAGAGCATATCGAAGTCAATGGTCGAATACTTCATCAAAGCTGGATATTTGAAAACCTTATCCAAGCGGTTTTGTTCGATGGCGATTATGTATATGTTTTGACTGCCGAAAACGAAGAAATCCTTCATAAGATGGCGGAAGATTTAGTTTACACAAAGGCGGAAAAATAAAATGAAAACAACAATTAAAATACTATCATTCGTTATGATCTGCACACTTCTTTCCATATCGGTGTTTTCAACTGAGATTGCAACTTCGGATGTATATACACATCGCGAAGACAATTTGGAAATAACGGTTCAAAGAGGTAACCTTACTGACGAACAATTACACGCATTGGCAATCTCTTTGGCGGAATATGTTAAAGGTGAAGAGTCCGTTCAAATTCAGCCAAGAAATGTTCTTTGCTCTATGTTTGGTCACAAATATGAAACTATGGAGGGAGAAGTAGTCACTCACTTGCTCTACTCCACATCCCCCAAATGTTTGTTGCAGACCTATGATATATCTGTATGCACAAGATGCGATGATACAGTATATGATGTAACACACAACCAACGGATCGGTTGTTGCGAATAATTTCGTTTAACCAAGCTTGAACTTAACGCAAATAGACCGAGTTTCCATTAAACATCACAAATGTAACCCAAAACGTTCAACGTAATGTTGAGCGTTTTTATTATTAAAATACTATCAAATGATCAAAATTTATATTTTACAAAAATATTTTCAAAAAACCGAACGCAAAGTGAATTTTTTAGGGATATATATGTAGAAGCGCATTTGAAAAGCATCAATGCTTGACCAAAAGTTATAGTGTTTTACTGCTTTTCAGAAAGGAGGTCTTGCTGTGTTACGCAAAATCATTTATAATAAAATTAGCATATCGCCAAACGGCAAGTATCCGCTTCTTTTTCGCTTGCCATAGCGTATAAGCTGTTCCATCTTATACGCTTAACATAACAACATCAGATGATACTTATATGTTCACAATTATCGCAAGGAGCATTCTCAAAAACCATTATTCATAGTTTTCATAACATTCAAACAAAGTGAGGTAAAATAATGAAAAGAGTTGTTGCGCTGTTTATTGCAGTAATAATCGTTTCCATTTTTCCTGTAACCATTAATGCACTGTCGATTACTGATGATATGTCATTGCTAGTTAAATGCAACGGCGATGATGTTCGAGATTATATCATCACCTTAAGAGGAAATGTGCGCCGAGCTATAGCAACCACGTCCGGAGATCCGGACGCAACAGAAGTCTATGCCAGAGCTGAAGTACACTTCACCTACAATGGTTCTCCTGAATACTTAAGCACATGGAATTCTAGCATCACATCTGACGTTACTGCGATATGTACAATTGACAGTATTTATCTACCATCAACAGGTTTTTCGAGTTATCATTCAGTAACATTGCTTGTCAAAAGCGGAAACCATCAATACGAATACCATGTATATGATAGGCTTAGCGGAAGCGCTGATTAATATGCGATTCCCGAAAAAATGAGATTCATTTCGGGTGAACAACAAGGCTAATCAGCAACAGTATGCTGATTAGCCTTGTAATTATTGTTTTGCAGCATAAACAAAGGGGGATCCTATGAAACTAAAATGTTTGTTATTCGGTTTATATTTCTGCTTGATAATGCTGCTGTGTTCTTGCGCCATCGAGAGAAGCGGAAGCGAAACGACCGACACTATTCCGGAAACCGAAACAAGAGTAATAGACACTATAGCTGTTGACGATGCTGCTGAATACGAAAAGAGAGTCGGTCAGGTCGGTTATCGCGAAAACAGCAAATATCAATATGCGCCTTCTGTTATTACGGAAGCAAAAGAGTATATTCCTCCTTTTGATCTTACGATAATGCTGACCAACCAATCACAATATAGGGACAGCAACATTATTATAGGTTCCGGCGGCGACACTTTTTATTATGATAAAACTCCTTACGAAGAATACAGTAAACTTTACGATGCTATAGCATACGGGAACAACCCCAACGGAATAATCAGAATAACTCAAAACGGCAAAAAAGAGCGGATCTGCGTTGATCCCGAGTGTACGGTCGACAGCGTTTGCCCGCATATGGAATTTCTGAATGAAAAGGCTTGCGCCACAGAAAATGCTCTTTATTTTGTGTGTCAAAAGTTTTACACAAAAAAGATAGTGTGCTTGTATGTTTTGGAATTCAATTTGGAATCGCGTGAGCTTAATAAAATAGCAGAGATCCCCGGAACAAGCTGTGAAAATTTTGTAATACACGAAAACAATTTGTTTATAACTTATTATAACGAAAGAACGGGAAAACACGGAGTGTCGGTAATCGACACTGATAAATATGAAATGTATATTTCCGACTCACCTGCTCAACTATACGGAATAGTAAAAGGCGAGCTGCTGACCTGCAGCCGTGGATATGGTGAAAGATATTACACCATAAAGCTTTATGATCCGGTATTCCAATCGTCCAGGACCATTTCCGACGCGTCGCCAAGTTCTTCCCTGTGGGCTATAGACAGATATATATACTATTCCGTTTTTGACAACAACACCGATAAAATAGCCGTGTTTAATATCGCGACAAACAAAAGCAACATTATCGGCCAATCGCTTGTGCGTATGGAGGGAACTAAAGATCGAGTATACTATTTAACAAGAGAAAACGCTCTATATTATTGTTCAACGGCAAATGACGGAAAGAATGAAAAATTCATCTCACTCGACGTTACCTCTTTCTCCGTTACAGAGACAAACGTATTATACGTAAAAAGAGAAAGCAGCGCTCTTTCGGAATTAGAATACCAGTCTTGGACTTTTGATAATACTACGGGAGGCTGGAAAAAAGAAACGAAGACTCGTTACTATGCAGAACCTATAAAGATATTTTCATATGAAGCAGAAGGTTCGCGTTTGATTTGGACGAGCGACGGAATACACTTATCGGGAATGCGCGAAACCATATCCGGCGGAGCGTTATATCTGTACGTTTATTGTCCTGCGGACACAGTGCTTGATCGAATTCCGGCCAAATATTTAAGAATACCGTTAAACGGTAATGATTTTGAAACAATTGATGAACTGTGGGGTTAACTGTAATGAAAATTAAAGCTATTTGTCTTTTTGCGGCATTAACTATGCTGTTGCTTTTAATTGGATGCACCGCCGATGATGATAACATCGATCTTACGGAAACGTATCATTTTTATCAGGATAACGGTATTTTGATGAAATTAAATGTTCACACGGGAGAATCGTCCACCGTTTGCATCGACCCCGTCTGCGAGCACGGCAAAGATTGCGCATTCACCTCAGTAGTGTCTTACACCGTACATAATGATACTGTATATTTTTCCCGTACTCACGTTTCGGGAGTTCAGTATATTGATAATAAACCCTATATAGAAGAAACGATTTGCGCTTATTCATACAAAACGGGCGAAGTTAAGGTGCTTTGCAGCATTTCAAGTGGCGTTGATTCAGCGCTGCAGGGGTTTATCGAGGTATATGATGATTATGTATATTTTTACCGTCAGACACCGGATATCGACGTTTACGAATTTACCTTGTACCGCGTGCCCTGCAAAGGCGGAGATGCAGAAAGCATGAAAATAAGCAAAGCGTGGTGGCACGGCGCTCGGCAAGGTGACACGCTATACTATACGGATTCTTTCACAAAGATAAGTTCAATAGACCTCAACACCCAAGATACTACCGATGTTATAACAATAAGCGAGCCTGCTTCGATCTTGCTTTTCCGAAACACAAATAATACGAAAATATTTTATACCTTAAAAAAAGAAAGCAAGACCGAACTATGGACATTGGATGCAAAAAACGGCGAAACAGAACGTATTTTTGAAAGCGAAAACGATATTTACAACGTGATCATAAAAAATGAAACAGTACACTTTGTTATGAATTCCAAGATCTATGTTTTATCCTCCGATAACCATTCCGCTGAATTGGTCTACGGGGACGAAAAACACGAAGTGTTATATTTCAACACGTGTGGTAATTATCTTGTTATAAAAGAAAAAGGCGCCGGCAACGATGAGTTTGTTTTGCTAAACGGAGAAATATAAACGGACGCTAAAAATTGTATTAGAAAATAATATAAGTGAAACAGATTGGTTTTTCGAGTCAATTGTTCACTTATACTATAAGATTGACAGCAAATATATTGTAACCAAATATATAACACCGGTATATGAAATCGTTGAATAACTATTATGTCTCGGCAAAATTTGATAACAAAGTAATGAAACAAATATTATTTTGTTTATTTATCACACTACTGCTCATTTCATGTTCTGACAACAATACCGACAATATTTTATGTGAGATACACACAGAATCACCATGTGAAGTTCACTATACGGACGATTTTGAGATACATATAACCAACGACGGTACCGAAATCGTAAAATTCATCGGAGCGTCATCCGAAGAAACCGTTATTCCGTCTGAATATGAGGGGTATCCGATCACGAAAATATGCGATGATGCATTTGCCGAGAACACTCGGGTAAAAAGAATAATAATTCCCGAAAGTGTTATCGAGATAGGACAGGGCGCGTTCAGAGGGTGCCAATATCTTTCAAGTGTTATTTTCAAAAGCGGCGCAGACGAGGTCTTCCTCGGTGCCGAGACGTTTATGAATTGCGAAAGTCTGTCTGAGGTCGTGTTCGGCCGTCCTGTTAAAGTGATCCCGCAAAGATGCTTTGCGGGGTGTACGGGGCTGTGCGAGTTAACATTGCCAAGCAGCGTCAGGACCGTTGAACGCTATGCGTTTTCCGAGTGTGCATTCACGAAGTTTTCAATTCCGCCAAAGATAACGGAAATATCGTGGGGAATGTTTGCTAACTGTGCTTCGCTATACTCGATCGACATCCCCGAAGGTGTAACGGCGATCGACGAACACGCATTTTTAGGCTGCGTTTCTTTGGCGAGCGTGAAAATTCCCGAAAGTGTAAAAACGATCGTTTTGAGCGCTTTTGCTCTGTGTGCGGAGCTTGAAAATATTGAAATAAACGAGCGTAACACGTATTACTATATGACTGACGGGATGCTGATAGAAAAAGAAACAGAATCCCTGGTTGTATATGCCGCCGGCAGGGATGATAAATGCGTCAGCATTCCGGAGGAAGTGAAGATCATCCGAATGTCTGCATTTTCAAACACCTCTCTTGAGAATATATATATTTCCGAAAGTGTGAAAACAATTGAAAGCTGCGCGTTTGAGGGTAATCACAGTCTGCAAAAGATCACGATTATGAACGATAGTGCGGATATAGCCGCATCTGCGTTCAAAGGAAGCTCCGACATTACGGTTTTCTGCCGACGCGGTTCGTCCGCAGAGAGCGTTGCAAATGAAAACGGACTGGCAGTTGAATATATTTCGTGAGGTCTCTTTATGAAAAGAATCGTCTTTGCAATAACATTAATATCGATCTTGCTCGTTCTGTTCTCCTGCGGTGAGCTTGATATGATCACGCCCGACGATGAAACAGAGGATACCGAAAGCAACGACGGCCATACATTCACCGCGGAGTGGATACCGATCCCCTCGGAAATCGTATCGGGTGAAGTATATGATGTTTCGTCCGCCGCCGATGTTTTCGTCGAAACGAAGAATGTGATCGTGTTTTCTGACACAAGAGCTTCGGCAATGATGTGTTATATGAGCAAGGCAACGGGGGAAACGTATCCGCTTTGTACCGATCCTATTTGCGGGCACAATGAGGAAACGGATAAATGCGCCGCATCTGCTGTTGACTCATCTACAGCAAACGGGCTATGCTACTCCCGCAACGACGGACGGCTGTACTTTGTCCGCCGTACAGATTACTACAGCGACGAGCGGCAATATTCGATATACTCGATTTCGATAGACGATATGGATACCACGGTCACGGAGCATTACAGATGCGACGCCGGAGACGAAATATCAACGATGAAGTACTGTGACGGGAGCATATATTTCACCGAGTACTATTATGATTCTGATTCCGAAGAGTACGGTGTCACTTTATATAGGCTTAACACGCACAAAAATGCGGCAGAAAAGCTTCTCGACATTCCGCACGAAAGTATCGCGTATTATATCGACGATAGCGTGCTTTACTATTACGACACGAACGAGTCGATACTATATGCTTACGATCTCGACACCAATGAACGTAACGAGCTGATAAACAGAGGCGAGCTGTGCGGATATCATCTTGTCAGTGACGGAATCGTGTGCCAGTCGGCAAGCGGCATCTACAAATATGCTTTTGACGGTGAGCTGCAAGAAACGCTTTATACGTCTGACGTTGAAGCATACCGCTTTGATCTTGATATTTTCGAGGATAGTATATACTTTTACGGGTACACACCTGCGATTGTCGAGGATCCTATGCTCGGTGAGTTTACAAACTATTCGGGCGGCAAAATATTTCTTTTGAAAGACGGGACCGCACAACTTTATTATGAGTTTGCCGATTCTGCCGAGATTATGAGTATTAACGCTATCGGCGACGCTTTGTTCGTTCGTATAATGGAAAATAAGGTATCGGATTTTTATGTTTTATATGAATCAGGCGGCAAGATTGTTTGTTACACGATACCGCTGCATGAATAATAAAGGATACGGAAAATGAAACTTGTCATTTACGAGTTACGTAAGCTGTACGGAGCAAAGCATATCATAATATTCACCCTGATTCTCCTCGTTCTTAATTCTCTCTTCATTGTATATGAGACAAACGGAAGCAATGCAAAAGTTCCCGCCGATGCGGCAGAGGCTTTTATCGGGTTTTACCGTGATAACCCCGACGCTGTAATGGAGGATTACAAAAAACGTCAGGCGGCGTGGGAAGAGATACATAAGCTTGAGGACGAAATGTTTATGGACGGTCTTTCTTACGAGTATGAACCGCCCGAAAATAAGTATTCGTCAAGCGAGGACTATTCAGATGACGATCTTTATTTAATTCTGAACGATCTGCTAAATAAAACTTCCGGCTACCGCGACACCGTCGGAGATGTGATAAACCGCGCTGAGAATAATCTTAAAGAATTTGATCTGCTCGGAATCTCAAAAGAAGAATATTCATACCGTTATCAACTCCGAGTCATAGAGCTTTATGAAAAAGCAAAAAACGATGTCCGTTTCGGTTTTGAATATGTTCACGGATGGAACGAATATTTTGATTACAGTGCCGTAAACATATTCATATTCATTGTCATTATTATTGCCGGCACCGTTATTTTTGCGCAGGAAAAAGTCTCGGGAGCTCTGCCCATTATCAGAGCAACAAAGGAAGGCAGACTTAAAACTGCGATAGCGAAGCTTACAGCAATAATTGCGGTAACTATATTCACAGTCGTACTTTTCACAACAGCAACTCTTCTGACATTTTGGTTATGCTGCGGATTCAGCAGTTTACAAAACGCAATACAGATCCTAGACGCATATGAACTCTCTCCGTATATTCTAACGATTGGTGAATATCTCGCTCTCACGTTTGCTGTAAAAATCGTCACTTTTACACTCTTTTCGGCTGCAGTAGTTTTGGTAAGCGTTTTCACTTATAATTATGTCATCACATACATAGCCGGTCTCGGTTTTTACGGCATCAATTATTTGCTGAATTCGATCAGTTACATAGGAGTTGAGGGGGCGTTTGGCGCGTTGAATCTTGTCGCAGCAGCAAACGTAACACCGCTTACTGAAAGATACCGTGCCATAAATCTTTTCGGGCATACCGCTGATTATGTTTCGGTTATGTTCGTGCTCTATGCCATACTATCGGCATCACTTTTCACCCTCTCTGCGTACAAATATGTCTGCTCCGGAGAGGGAAAATCATGGCGGTTTATTACCGTGATGTCGCAGCACGTTAAAGAAAAGATAACAACACTCAAAACGAGCGTATCGAAACTGAAAAGGCAAAGATCGTATCCGAAGTCGATATTTGCTTACGAAATGCATAAGCTCATTATTTCGTCAAGGCTGTGGATCCTGATCGTTTTGTTTCTTTTCATCAAAATATATGCAACCACTATCGAATACCGCAACACGGAATCATACAGTGACGCGATATACAAATCGTATATGGCAAAACTTGATGGTGAGCTAACGGATGAAAAGCGTCAATACATAAGAGAAGAACGCGAACTTATATCCGAAGCCTTTGAAATGGAAGTTCAAATGAGATCTGCTTATTTCAAAGGTGAAATCGAATTAGAAGAATTTCTCAGCTATTTAGAAAGGTTGAATTATGCCAAAGGGCACGACGAAGTTCTTTTGCGCGTTGAAGAACACGAAGAATACATAATTGAAAAAGCGTTACAAGGGTACGATGTGCACTTTTTGTATGACACAGGTTGGAAAGAACTCTTTTTTGGCAGATTTGATCCATTGCTATACGGTCTTATGCTCATTGCTTTTTCGGGGATTTTTGCAAATGAATATGAAAGCAGATCTTCTTCCGGCAGCTTTTCACAGATACTGCGATTGACAAAGCACGGCAGAAAAAAGACGTTTACGGCAAAGTTGGCTGCAACAATAATCTTTTCGGGAATCATATCAATCGTGTGGTCGATAATCGACATTCTAATTGTTTCAACGGTATATGAGTTACCCTCGCTGTTTTCTCCGTTATTATCTATTTCTGCTTTCGAAAATCTTCCCGCCAACCTTTCAATTTTGGGATTCCTGATCTTTGTTTATACAGCAAGAACACTTTCTCTTGTACTCTTGGCGGTTTGGGTTCTTTCATTCTCACTGCTATTTAAAAGTAGCCTTATAACGGTATCAACCGTCGGTGCGATAACATTATTGCCGTCTATATTGTCTTATTTTGGCGTAATAGCGGTTTCGGCACTTGATTATATTTCATTTATGATCGTGACACCGATCGTGATCGATGGAATGATGCCGTTCATAATATTCGCCGCTGTAATTACGATACTTGTGTCGATCATGGTCGTTTCAGCGAAGCGAAAATGGTGTCATTGACTGTATGCGGAGGAATATAATGCAACTGCACCTTAATAACGTCACAAAATCATACGGGTCAAATCTCGCCCTCG
>CAYXHC010000033.1:0-23340 GCA_964464905.1 uncultured Lachnospiraceae bacterium | reverse complement strand
AATTCAAAAGTTTTTGATACTGGATTCAGCAAGTTTGTAACTGCACGAAAATACCGCCCACAGGATTCTCCCACGGGCGGTATGTAGATTAACTATCCAAAGGTTTATATTCAGTTACGATTTTCAGATACATTTCCGGATCGCCATTCAGTATTAGATCAGCGTATGCTATCGGGTCATTGTAGATCAGATAGTCAAGCTCTGAACGCTGATACATATTGTCCGCTACTTCGTTCTCCACGGCGATCGTGTCAATCGCAATTATACTGCCATCGGTGAATTTCAGTTCCACGCAGCAGTTATCGAAGTTATATTCGCAGGAAATAAGGCGTTTCATAGGGTTTACCTCCAAAATTTGTGTTGTGGAAGTAATGTAAGCGTGGGTTTTTGGTGTGGTATCTTTAAGTTTGGGAAACCCCCGTTTCCCATTTGCTCACAGTCTTATCGCTGACACCAAGAGCATCTGCGAGTTCGGATTGTGTCATGTTTCTCTCTTTTCTCAAAGCAGCGATCCTGCTGCCCACTTCTCTTTCTGTCATGTTATGCACCCCCGTTGTTTTATGAAAATATTCTATCACAGAGCATTTGAATTGACAACCTACGAAGTAGAGAGTAAAAGACACAAGTACGCTAAATTAACTCCACCACGGGTGGACACGGGTGGAGATGCGAATTATCCGCTTTAAGAACACATTTTTATAAAATCACGAATTTTCTTTCGAAAAACCGTTGACTTTAACCTTGGGTCAAATGCTAAACTCACCTCGAAAGGAGCTGATCACAATGCGAATGAAGGACGTATGCGAGCGTACGGGACTCACAGACCGTGCAGTACGCTTGTACATCGAAAACGAACTGCTCTCCCCGAGAGAGGAAATAAACTACACGGGAAGGCGGTCCATACGCTTCTCTCTTGATGACGTTGACACGCTCAACGTTATCGCCACTCTGCGCCGCGCCGACTTTTCCATCGGAGATATCCGCGAGATGCAAAGGTCCCCCGAAAGCATCCGCGGTATTCTGGACGCGCACAAGCTTACTCTTGCCGAGGATATTGAGAACAAGCAACGCATCCTTCAGATGCTCGACAGCATCGACGACAAGTCGGCTGACGATTACGTCAAGGTTGCAGAGCAGCTTCGCTTGTCAGCCTCCCGAAATCATATTCCCAAGGAGGATTCAGCTATGAGATTCAAGGATCTGCAAAAAACCGTAAAAAACCGTATTCCGTCCGTGGTCGCTCTCGTTCTCTTGATCGTTGGTGTCGTCACGTTTTTACCCCTTGCAACAAAAGCAGCATTTGCCGAGCCCGAAATTATGGAAGGCGGCGGATTCACGTACGACTATACCGTGACCGGGGAGCGCTTTTTCAAGGCTATCGGGCTTTTCGGCGCGGGTATGCTCATGACAGCGGCGGCAGTGCTTTTCTTCATGCACGTTCTGAAAGGAAACAAACAGCTTCTGCTTCTTGGAGGTGCGGCTTCCCTGCTCGCCGTCATCGTTATGCTGATACTGCCCGCTGAGGTAAGGGATGCTCTTTACTATTTCGAGTTTTTAGGCTATCGCTATTCCTTTATGCATAATATTCTTTACGGTGCATCGGGAGCTTTCGATATTTTCATCAAGAGCCTGAAGTTTATCCCGCCCGTTGGTGCGGCGGTCATGTCGCTTATCGGCTGGCTCCGCCATCGGGACATATAAGCGTATAAGTCAAAATTACAAATCCTCGGCAAAAAACAAAAAAGCACTTGCAATTTGCAAGTGCTTTTCTCACGCGCCATGCAGGATTCGAACCTGCGACCTACCGGTTCGTAGCCGGGCACTCTATCCACTGAGCTAATAGCGCATCACTCATTTGAGCCTAACTATGATAACACATAAATCCTCACTTGTCAAGCGGAAAATAATATTTTTTTCAATTAGTCGTTTTTCACATAGAGAAGATATAAAAATCTTATATTTTCTCGTTTTTTGTGCCAAAAGACCGTGATTATCACATTGACACACCCCCAAAAAACTGTTATAATCTATCCATTATAAGAATATTGCAATTCAAGGATAGAGGTGCGGGGAGTCAAAAGTAGCCTCGGTGTGAGAGACTTTCGCAAAGTCGATGCCGATGGTAAAAGGGACCGCCGCCGAAGATGCAGAAGCGAACTGTGTCTGGTTTCGTGGATAACATCCACCGAACTGTCGCGAAAGCGGAGAGCTATAGTGATTGCGAGTCGCAGGGGTATCCACCGCCGATGACTCAAATACATGAAAAGCAGCTGACGCGAAAGTGCGTATTTAGCTGTTTTTATTTTTTAGTCCGACGGTTGCATCAGTATTCAGTTTACCACCCCGAAAGGAACGAAACGACATGACAAAGAACCCTATTTTCCGCGGCGCGGCAACAGCGCTCATCACCCCTCTTACCGAATCCGACATCGACTACGATGCTTTTGGCCGTCTTATCGATTGGCAGATAGAATCCGGCATCGACGCACTCGTCGTCGCAGGGACCACCGGCGAAGCATCCACTCTCACCGACGACGAGCACCGTGACGCCATCAAGTTCTGCGCAGAGCGCGCAAACGGCAGAGTTCCCGTTATCGCGGGTACCGGCTCCAACGACACCGACTACGCTATTGATCTGACGCGCTGCGCCTGCGAAGCAGGTGCCGACGCTATGCTCGTCGTTACCCCTTACTACAACAAGGCGACCCAGAACGGTCTTTACAAGATGTTCACCACCATTGCCGATGCATCCGACAAACCAATCATCCTTTATAACGTTCCCTCAAGAACGGGCGTGAGCATTGAGCCTGCAACCTATGCTCGTCTTGCTGAGCACGAAAACATCGCCGCTATCAAGGAAGCAAACGGCAATATCTCCAAGATCGTTGAAACCGTTGCTCTCGTCGGTGACAAGCTTGACATCTATTCCGGCAACGACGACCAGATCGTTCCCGTTCTTTCCATGGGCGGCGCCGGCGTTATCTCCGTTCTTTCCAATCTTATGCCCCGCGAGACATCTGAAATGTGCCACCGCTTCTTCCGCGGCGACGTTGTCGGTGCGGCGAAGATGCAGTGTGAGCTTCTTGCGCTGACAAACGCGCTATTCTCCGAGGTGAATCCCATTCCCGTAAAGGCGGCTATGACCGCAATGGGTTTCTGTGAGGATTACCTCCGCCTGCCGCTCACTCCTATGGAGGATGCACACAAAGAAGTGCTTCTTTCCATTATGCGCCGTCACGGTCTTATTGCATAAACGCGCATATTATTTAATATACCACTTATAAGGAACTGAAATATGAGAATCATCCTTCACGGCGCATCGGGTCGCATGGGCACAATGATGGCTGCCGCTATCGAAAAAAGCCCCGACGACGTTACCGTTGCCATGATTTCCCCCGATTACATAACCGACCCCGAAGCAGGAACGTACAATTCCCTCACCGACTGCTCTGCCGCAGCAGACTGCATCATTGATTTTTCGACCCACAGCGCCACGGTCGGTATGCTTGAATACGCCATCAGCCGCGGTATTCCCACCGTTATCGCAACGACGGGACACACAAGCGAGGAGCTTGCCGCCATCGACGAGGCAGCAAAGTCCATCCCCGTTTTCTTCGCATCAAATATGTCAGTCGGAGTTGCCGTGCTCATTGAGCTTGCAAAAAAAGCGGCAGCGGCATTCCCGAACGCAGACATTGAAATAATCGAGACGCATCACCGCCACAAGCTTGACGCCCCCAGCGGAACGGCAAAGACCATCTTCGACGCCATCCGCAGTGTCCGTCAGCGCGCTTATGCCAAATACGGCAGACACGGCAACGAAAAGCGCGGATCCGACGAGATCGGCATCCACGCCGTCAGAACCGCTGCCGTCGTCGGCCGTCACGAGGTCATTATCGCAACGGACAGCGAGACCATCACCCTCACCCACGAGGCTCACAACAGAGCCCTTTTCGCAGACGGCGCTCTCGCCGCCGCACATTTCATTGAAGGCAAGTCCGCAGGTCTTTACGCAATGACGGATATGCTTTCCTAAGAAAGGCAACAGATCTTATGATAAGAATCGGTATTTACGGATACGGCAACCTTGGACGCGGCGTTGAAGCCGCCATCAGTCAGAACCCCGACATGGAGCTTTTCGGCGTTTTCACGCGCCGCACCCCCGAAAGCCTCAGGATCCGCACGGAAGGCGCAAGGGTGCTTCCTTCCGCTGACGTTGCCCTTTATAAAAACGATATCGACGTTATGATAATCTGCGCAGGCTCCGCAACGGATCTTCCCGAGATGACCCCCGCACTTTCAAAAGATTTCAACTGCATCGACAGCTTCGACACACACGCTGCCATTCCCACTCATTTTGCAAATGTAGACGCGGCGGCAAAGGCAGGCGGAAAGATATCGCTCATTTCCGCAGGCTGGGATCCGGGTATGTTCTCACTTACCCGCGTTTACGGCGACGCTATCCTTCCCGAGGGGAAGGATTACACCTTCTGGGGACGCGGCGTCAGCCAGGGGCACTCCGATGCCATACGCCGCATCGACGGCGTTCTTGATGCGCGTCAGTACACTATCCCCGTTGAGTCTGCCCTTGAGAGAGTCCGCAGTGGCGAGGATCCGGAGCTGACGACACGCGAAAAACATCTCCGCGAGTGCTTCGTCGTTGCTGAGGAAGGCGCAGACAAGGCAAGAATCGAGCGCGAGATCGTGACGATGCCCAATTATTTTGCCGACTACGATACGGTGGTCCACTTCATTTCAAAGGAAGAGCTGATGCGCGATCACGCTTCCCTTCCCCACGGCGGATTCGTTATTCGATCCGGCGTGACGGGTTTCGACCGCGAGCATCATCACACCGTTGAATACAGCCTTAAGCTTGATTCAAACCCCGAGTTCACAGGCTCCGTTCTCGTTTCATACGCGAGAGCAATATACAGACTCTCCCGCCGCGGCGAGGTTGGCGCGCGTACCGTGCTTGACATTGCGCCGTCGGATATCTCCCCAAGAGACGGCGACTGGCTCCGTCAGCACATGCTTTGATTTCCACCCCCGAAAGGCACCACGATAATGATCAGCAACAATAT
Source organism: uncultured Lachnospiraceae bacterium (assembly GCA_964464905.1). GTDB lineage: Bacteria > Bacillota > Clostridia > Oscillospirales > CAG-272 > DTU064. The sequence goes on along the minus strand of CAYXHC010000033.1, from coordinate 18,259 downwards.
CAGATACAACGAAGATGGCGAGCTTATTTTCGCAGACAAAAAGGTCTTCGAGCTTGCCCGTGACTTCGGCACTCCCCTTTTCGTTTACGACGAATCGAGGATAATCGACAACTGCATAATTTATCAGAAGGCTATGAACGCCCATTTCGGCGACGGAAGCTACCCTATTTACGCAGGAAAAGCCGCTTCTTTCGGATATATTTATAAAATTCTCGATAAGATCGGTATGTCTGCCGATTTCGTTTCCATGGGCGAGATACACACAGCACTTCGCGCAGGCTTCCCCTTGGAGCGCGGATTTTTCCACGGAAACAGCAAGACAGATGCCGAAATTTGTTATGCACTTGACGCAGGAATAGGATTTTTCGTGGTTGACAACGCCGACGAGCTTTACGCTCTCAACGAGCAGGCGGCGGCTCGCGGCAAAAAGCAGAAGATACTCCTTCGCATCACGCCCGGCATCGACCCTCACACCTACGAGGCTGTTGCAACGGGCAAGGTGGATTCCAAATTCGGCTCCCCCATTAAAACGGGGCAGGCTGCCGACATCGTTCGCCGAGCGCTCTCGTGCCCTGCCATCGATCTTCGCGGCTACCACTGCCACATCGGCTCTCAGGTATTTGACGACGACGCTTCCGTATACACGGACACAGCCTCCGTTATGCTTGAGTTTGCCCGTGACGTGAACGATGAGCTTGGTTTTTACCCCGAATACTTCAACATCGGCGGCGGCTTCGGCGTCCGCTACGTTGAAAGCGACCCTCACATAAACATTGAGGCAAGCATCAAGCGCCTTGCCGACCACGTTAAGTCCGTCACCGAAAAGCTTGGCATAAAGGCACCCAAGATCCTTATGGAGCCGGGCAGAAGCATCGTTGCCGATGCAGGCATGACCCTTTACACAGTCGGCTCCGTGAAGCATATTCCCGGGTATAAGACCTATGTCGCCACCGATGGCGGCATGACAGACAACCCCCGATACGCTCTTTACCGTTCCGCATACAGCGTTTACGCTGCGAAGGCGAGCGGAGACGAGATGACCTGCGATCTTGTGGGCAAGTGCTGTGAATCCGGCGATATTATTCAGCCGGGCGTTTCCCTTCCTTCTGACGTGAAGCGCGGTGACATCGTTGCCGTTACCACGACCGGCGCGTACAATTATTCCATGTCCTCAAATTACAACCGTATTCCCCGTCCCGGGATCGTTATGATCAAGGACGGCGAGGCTACCCTCAGAGTCCGCCGCGAAACGATCGACGACGTGACTCAGTACGACCTTATATGAAGAAAAAAGACCTTCCACGGGAAGGTCTTTTTTAATTTATATTTGTATAAAAAGAGGTGTGACGTGATTCTGTTACCGTTATAAATCATCACTGAGGATATGCGCTGCATTTTATATTTGCCTCAGCGTTATACGTCAGATCCATCGTATTCGATTATTCTATTCTGCCCCCTTCAAAAACTCAACGAAATCCTTTAGTTTATATACACATTCAGGTGACGCGCCCGGATTATCATACGGATCCGTCTTCATTAATACGGAAGCAGCCGATGCAGCTTCTGCCGTTATTCCTGATTCGGAATCGGATCCGTGATTTGCCACGTTTTTCACAAAGGATTCGTTTCTTGTATAAGCAGAAGGAATCGTCGGAACAATGTATTCGTTTTTGTTTTCGAGCGTAGCTACGTTCATGGTATATAGTATTGAGCACATAGCGTATATGTTGTCGGTATCCCATTCCGATTCACTCACGGTCAGCGATACGTCCTCGTCGGTTACGTCGATTTTATCGGAACCGAATGTTTCCGCGCTTCCTTCAGTATCTGCGGCATCTGCACCGCTATCCTCCGCATATCCGTCACCGCTATTCTATAGCATCCTCTACAAACTTGACCATATCGTCAAGTTTATAAATATAGTCGGGAGATAAGTCGTTATTTACATACCTATCGACCGAATTCAAATGCTTTGCTGCAGATGCTGCTTCCGCAGTTAAGCCTGATTCCGAAGCGGCACCGTAATTGTCAAAGTTCTTCATAGTATTTTCAGCTATAAAGAAAAATTGCGGTACGATATAACTCTCCCCTTTATCAGAGGTACCAATTTGGAAAACCCCCAAGGGGCCTGTTGCTATCGAGTAAGCATTTTCATAGTCAAAATCAGCATAATCTACATTCGGCAAAAGACTTTTATACCACTCTATACGTGTTTCGATCTTTTCGAGGAATAAAAACAATTCGTTTCCGTAAGTGAAAAGTGGATAATATTCATACGTAAGCTCGGATGTGCCATCCTGTACCAACACGATCTCGTCGGGGATCTCGCCTCCGTACACTTCTATTATCTCGGCTTCAAAGCAGGTCATCTTGTAGTTTTCAGAATCACCGAGCCAATTCTTGACCCTCAAATGCACGATGGCGACAGAATCGTTTGCAAACGCTGCGAGATCCAATTCGTTTGTTACGTATGACGCTTTCGCAGGATTCTTTGACTCTCTCACCGGCGGCAGCACTACGTCCTCGTCGGTTACGTCGATTTTATCAGATTCGGATGTTTCGTTTTCGCCGGGTACACCCGTATCGTCTCCGATACCATTCCCCGTAAAGTACGGTACGGCGAATACTCCCACCGCAATTATAATAGAGCAGAGTGCCACGGCTGCAGCCGCTTGCCACCGCGGAGCGGTACTGTCCCGTCGGGACTTTGTCTTTTCTATCTTTTCGATAGTGTCGTTTATCAGCTCGTCACCTGGAGCGAGCCGCTTTTTCATTTCTCTTATCTCGTCAGGCTTCATTTCTACCCAATTCCTCCAGTCTCTCCTTCATCATCTTCCGCCCGCGCGAAAGACGAGCATAGATCGCGTTTTCATTGGTGTTGAGGCTTTTTCCTATCTCTTTTACCGACATTTCCTCGAAATAATAGAGAGTCAGCACAAGGCGGTATTTTGGAGGGATCTCCATAAGTGCCATCCAGATATCCGATTCGCTCGGGTGATCAAAGCCGACTGCCACATCGGGCACTTCATCGAGGGCGACAGCCGCACGCTTCGCTCTTTGAGACCTTACGCGCCGAGAGACCATAACCGTCGTCTTAATGAGCCAGGCTTTTCGGTGCTCCTCTTCGGTGTAACATCTGTCTTTTTTGAAATAGGCAAGAAAAACCTCTTGGAAAACGTCGTCTGCATCGTGTCGGTTTCCCATCTGCGACACAGCGATCCTATACACAAGTTCCGAATAAAGCTTCACAACGTATTCGGCGTTGTTTGAAAGGTAATGTTCCGTTTTGTCATAAGCGCTTATTGACGTAAAAAACATGGTGTCACGCCTCCTTTCACTTATAACTCACAGAATTTGGGTAAAACCTGACGGGTATAATAAAAATAATTCAGTGGGAGGAAACTCTCCCCCTTTAGCAAAGATGCTTTTTGAAGAAATTGATGATGATATCGTAGTATCCCTCGCCGCGGAAAAAGCCGTGGCCCTGACGGGGGATGATCACAAAGGTGCTGTCGTGGCCATATTTCAGAAGCGCATCGTTGAAATTATAGGAAAACTCGATAGGCACGAGTCCGTCCTCGTCTCCGTGCATAAGAAGATAGGGCGGCTGTGGCTGATCAACGTAGAAAATGGGACTTATCGCCATTCCCATCTTATACGCCTTTTTGGCAGACATGCCGAAAAGCATACTGCCGAATCCGCGCTCTTCGTCATCGCCCTCTCCGCCGGGGGCTGCATTACGCGGCATTCCCGTAAGCTTGATGCCAAGCTCTTCCGCCCTTGCAACGACCTCGGGCACACGGTTTGCGCCCATATGGGTCATATCGCCGCCGCAGTACCAATCACAAACGGCGTGTACTCTGCTTGAATACTCGTTATAGCCGCCTTCCCCCTCAAGCTCGTGATTCATATAGGAAGCACCAACAAGAGCCGCAAGCTGTCCGCCTGCGGATTCACCCCATATACCGATATGCTCAGGATCGATGCCAAGCTCATTCGCATGAGCCTTAATGAATCGCACCGCGCACTTACAGTCCTCGACAGGCGCAGGAAACGGCGCCTCGGTGACGAGTCTGTAATCAACGCTTGCGACTACAAATCCCTCAAGGCAGGCTTTGACGAGAGCGTGCGTGGGGCGATACTTTTTTGTCAGCTCCTTCGCAGACCATCCGCCGCCGTGAAGCCATATCAGCACGGGACGTGAACTCTTTCCGTTTCGCGGTATCATTAGGTCAAGATAAAGCTCGTGACCGCTGCCGACGCCGTATGCAACGTCCTCATAAAAATCAATGCCGTGAGCATCCCAGTCGGCTTTAAGATGAGGCGCGACGTTAGTTTCTTCTCCAATAAGCTTCTTAAGCTCCATAACCGTTCTCCTTTTATTTAATACAAAAAGCATCGGTAAAGATCATACCGATGCTTTTAAGACAGACTTTTTGCGGCAAAATATTTTCTTGAAGAGAAGATGCTCCGTATAGCGCGGAGGTGGCATACCGTCCTCCATCAAAGCGAAATACGTAACAGCCAAAGCCGCGTATGGCATCGGGCAAAACTCACCGGGATTCAGCTGTGACATAAGCCAAAGACCGATATAAGACATCAAAAACGTAAGGTGGAGCAGGCTTCTCGTTCTAACGAATATCACTATTCTGTCTGCGAGCTGGTATAGATACGCCGCGATGCCCAGAAGTCCGAGTCCGCCCACGATCTGCGCTATCCACATATGATACCAGTTCATAGCGCCTTTTTTAGGAGTGTATATATCGGCGTTGCCTTTATAACCAATACCAACGCCAAACAGAGGATTCGTTTTGAAATCCTCTATCATTCGCTTCAAAAGCTGAGGTCTCGTCTCGGTCTTTTTATAATGCTTCAGGATCGCTTCGATACACTCAAAGGTTGTAAGATCGTCGATCTCGATCTTAACTCCGCTTAGTTTGGCAACCTGAGGTACTATCATAAAAAGTGAGAACAAAAGAACCGCCACGATGCCGATGTAAAGGATTCGTCTTTTCACACTCTTTTGATAGAAAAGCGCATAAACTATCAATATAAGCATAAATTCTATCGATCCCATAAAAATGCCGCCACGGGATCCCGTCAAAAACGTACACACATAGATCAGGAACATGGAAAGTATATGCGCGTGATTCTTAGAGGCAAAATACATAGGAAACGGCATCGAGAGCATCAAAAACGTTGCGAGGTTATTGCTGGACTGGAAGAATATGAACTTCTTCGCCTCCATAAACTCGTTCCAGCCAAAAACGTAAAATCTGAGCACGCAAAAGCTCGCCATTATACCAACGAGATACATGATCTTGGCGATCTCGTGAAGATCATCCTTCGTCATGTGGGATCTGACGATAACATAAAAGAGTGCCATCCCGCCACCGAGGCCGAATATGTAGAAAAGAGTGACCGGCGAAAAATAGTCTGACACGGGAATAGTACCGACACCGCCGAGAGTGACCGCAGCAGTCACCGCGATAAGACCGTGAAAGGATCTGCCGATCTTTATACTCTTTTTATATTTCACGAAATGGAATATAGCAGCGAATACGACAGGTACAGCTACCCAGGCTCTTGTCATAAACGTGTCCGCTGAATCGTAGCAGCGGGTAACGAAAACAGCAAGGATCAGCGCCGGCAGCATAGCATCCGTCAGCCTTGAAGAGGATATAAGCACCGCAGATATGATAAGCAGGAAGAAAACGGCACCGTCAACCTCTACGTTAAATATCGCTATAAGCGCGGCAAGTCCCATAAGCGCGGCAGGATAAACACGCGCAAACGTTTTGTTTTTGAATAAACCGTCAAGCATATTATAAGTCCTTGAAACACCGTTATAACGGCTTTTACTTTATCGGTATCTGTTCACCGAGATACGTGGGCTTTGGCATAAAGATAGTATAAATGAAATCCTTATTTCGAGCCAGAACCTCGCGCAGATCACGGTAGTTCTGACCTGCATATACATTCAGATCGGCTGACACTCCGACAGCCTCAAGTCCAAGCTTTTCGGCAACGTAAAGAGCGCGGTAAAGATGATACTCCTGAGTAACGATAACGATCTTTTCCGCGCAAAAGATATCTCTTGCACGGTAAAGGCTTTCGTAGGTGGAAAATCCTGCGTAATCGGGATAGATCGCGTCATCGGGGATGCCTGCCTCAATGCAGTATTGCTCCATTGCGCCAACCTCGTCATAGTCCTTACGTGAATGGTCGCCCGAAACGAGGAGCTTATCGGCGCCACCCACTTCGTAAACTTCAACGCCAACCGCAAGTCTGTCGCGGAGCATGTCGGAAGGACTTCCGTCAGCTCTGACGCCTGCACCGAGTATCAGGATACAATCCGCATCTATCGCACCTGCAACGTCCTCAGCCTCGACGATCTTATCCTTCACCGATGACACTATCATCGCGTTAACCGATAATACCGCTATCAGTAACGCCACAGCCAGAAGCGCGACGATAACTGTTATAATTATAATTATCTTTTTTCTTTTCATTCTTCTATTGATTCAACAGCACTTGTGTTATGATATATTACTACATATTTTATCATATTATTCAGCGATCAGCAAGTATAAAACGGTAAATAGCAAAAATACGGTTTTTCCAACAGGAAAAACCGTATTTTTTTATTCTGCAACGCCGTTAAGTATGGGCATACCGTCCGCCGTCCAGAGAACGCGGCGCATTCTTGCATGACGGCAGGGATCGACCAAAGGATCCTGTCCTGCAAATCCGCACTGTCCGAGGAAGCATTCCTCGGAACGTGCGTGGTATACGAACACTACGTTGCCTTCCTCATCGGTGGTGAAGGAATTGTGTCCCGGTCCGTATTCGCCCTCAAGATCAGTTGACGTAAGTATAGGCTCGGAGAGCTTCGTCCATGAGGATTTTTTCATAAGGTCGGAATCTGCGTCAGCCATAAGGAGTCCAACGCAATATTCAGGTCCCGTTCCTGCCGCAGAATAGAACACGAACACCTTATCCCCGTGGATAAGTACTGCAGGTCCCTCGCAAACGGCATAGCGCGCCTTTTCCCAGTAGTATTCCGGGACGGAAAGGGTCAGCGGTTTGCTGGTAAGGCGCCAAGGCTTTTCAGGGTCGATCGTAGCCATATAAAGGTCGGAAGCGGAGCCCTTCTGCGCCCAGATGACGTAATGCTCGCCATTATGCTCAAAATACGTCATATCTAGAGAAAATCCCGAGAAGGAGAAGGTATCGCCCGCGGACGCCTGGAAGCGTCCCCTAAGAGTCCAATTTCCGGTATAGGGATCCTGGGAATCACATTCGAGTACGAAGCATCTGATATCCCACACACTCGTGCCGGAGGTGCTGCCTGCAAAATAAACGTACCACTTTCCTCCGATGTAATGAAGCTCGGGCGCCCAGATATAACGGTGACAGGTCGTGCTGTCTTTTTCGTCCCAGATGGTGATCTCTTCCGCCGTGGGAAGACCTTCGAGAGTTTCCGATCTGCGGAGAATGATACGGTCGTAGCCTTCACTGTCTGAGCCGCCGCGCTGAGGATAGGAAGCGGTAAAATAATAGTAGCCGTCGTTCCCCTTGATAACATAGGGGTCGGCGCGCTCCTCAATAAGAGGATTTTCGTATTCAGAATCTGCGTACACAACGTCCGCAGGCTTATGCGCCGCGTATTCTGCCTTGATCTCATCTTCTGTGAGAACACGGGAATATACCTTGACTTCCTTTATAAATCCGCTGTATGTAGGGTCGTCGTAGGATGATCTTCCGAGATATGCGACAAGTCCATCGCCAAAATCGCTGATGCTTCGTCTCGTTTTATGTGTACCGACCAGCTCTCCGTTAAAATAAACGGTGATGGACGAATCTGTGAGTACGGTGGTATAAAGGTTCCAGCCAATACTGGTCGCGGGGCCTTCAATAGTCTGCTTCGTTGCAGAGATACCAACCTCGGTATTATAGGGCGCATTTGCATCCTTGGAATTGGTGATAACGGATTTCAGCTTGCCTGAGGGATTGCAGGGATTGAGGAGCCAATATCCCGTGGGAAGAGATTCCTTCGTACCTATGTACATAGCGCTGTAGTTTCCGTTACCGGTATAGTTATTGAGCCACAGAGATATGGTCAGGGTATCACTGCCTTCAAAAGTACCGTTTGCTATCTTAACATACGTGCCGTCCGTAATATACAGCTCACCGTTTTCGGTTATTTCATAGGAATTTCCGTTGATGATACCGTCGTTGCCGTTTCCGGACATATCAAGGAGCTTTTTATTATTCTTTTCGGAGGTGGTCATATCGTAGTAAAGGATCATATCCTCCGTGACCACTGGAGTATCGGCATCGTCTCCATCAGTGTCTTCAGCAGTTTCAATGTCGGTCAGATCGGACGTTGACTCTTCCGTACTCTCTCCTGCGGCAGCATCCGTGTCACCGCTGTCGCCCTCGCCACAGGCAACGAACACAAACGCGAGAAGCGAAATTAATATTAGCATAAATAAACGTTTGAGACCGAACATAGAAAATCCTCACTCTATTTATTTTGATCACATTATTTTATATTAAAAATTGCCGTATGTCAATTCCCGTGCTGATTCACCCGTTTTCGGATATGTACGTTCTCCGTCATCTGAAATCAGATGTAGACCGAGCTTTTCCATCAATCGTGCTGAATCGGAATTTCTTGCATCACACTGTGCCACGAAGCGTTTTACGCCAAGCTGATCTTCAGCAAAATCCTTTATAGCTTTTACCGCTTCGGTCGCAAAGCCTTGCTTATGATAACGCTTATTGAATATCCAGCCAAATTCTGCTTCATCTCGTGCATCATTCATGTAAAGCGATACGGCTCCTATATGCGTATCTCCGTAAATGACGGCAAATTCGTAATACGCGGGTTCTTCAAGCTCCCACTCCGCCTCCGCTGCGGAAAGAAACGCTTTCGTTTCTTCTATCGTTTCGTTTGGCAGATATATCATATATTTCGTGTTGTCAAAATCACTTGCATATTCGTGCGCCGTCATAAGATCGTTTGCCGAAAGCGGACGGCAGATCAATCTTTCGGTTTTGATTTCTATATACATATCAGATCCCCCTTTCTCAGGGGAAGTATAACACACGACGGCAAATAAATCAATATATTCGTCAGTATATAATAACTCGCGGCATATAACAGGTTGATCTTATGTAACATTATCACAAACTTATTAAATCTGCAGTTTTTTTGTTGACAACTCAACATCTTGATGCTATAATTCATTTTGTTGACAGCTCAACATCCAAGCTTTGTAAAGGAGCAGGCAAATGATCGACCGTTTTGAGGACTTCACGTCATACATTAATCAAGCGCATAAATACATATTAAAGATCAAGGCACATAAAATGAAGCCTTTCGGACTGAAGGCAGCGCATGTCATGTGTCTTTTCTATATCGGTAAGCACAAAGAGGGACTCACGGCAAGCGAGCTCGTTGCACTTGCCATGGAGGATAAAGCCGCCATATCAAAAACCCTTTCGGAGCTGAAGCTGAAAAATCTCGTGCGCACCGACGACAGTGGCGGCACACGTATCTACCGTGCCAAATATTTGCTCACGGATCAGGGACGCGAGATATACTCCGTTATCGGCGAGATCATCGTACGTACGGTGGAAGAATGCGGAAAGGGGCTGTCGGAGGAAGAACGCAATGTTTTTTACCGTTCCCTAAAAACCATCGTATCAAATCTAAAAGATTATTCCGCCATCCTTGAATCTGACGTAGCCACCGAAATAACCGAAACCAACAACGAGGTAAATTGATCATGAGTGTAAGAATCATTGTAGACTCCACCGCAGACTGTCCCGAAAACGTATCATCCCGTCTCACAGTCGTACCGCTTACCATCACCTTTGGCAAGGACGAATACGTTGACAGGGTCACTATCGATTATAAGACCTTTTACGAAAAGCTTTCCGCATCCGACGTGCTTCCCTTCACCAGTCAGGCATCGCCCTTTATATTTGAGGAAAAATTCCGCGAAGCAGTTGAAGCAGGCGACACCGTTGTAGCGATCACCGCTTCCTCCAAGCTCTCCGGCACGAACCGCAGTGCCGTCGTTGCCGCAGAGGAGTTTCACGGAAAGGTATTCGTCGTAGATTCCGGCACCATTGCCATCGGTCTCGGTATTCTCGCGGAATACGCCCTTTCGCTTGCTGACCGTGGTTACGATGCGGAAACCATAGCAAAGCTTGTGACGGAAAAGCGAAGCGACGTATGCGTCGTTGCAATACTCGACACCCTTGAATACCTGAAGCGCGGAGGCAGGATATCTCCCACGGTCGCCTTCGCAGGCGGCGTTCTCGGTATCAAACCGCTTGTTAACATTGAAGACGGCGTTATAGGCATTCTCGGCAAAGCACGCGGTCAGAAGCAGGGAGCGGCTATGCTAACGAACACCATCACTGAAATGGGCAGTATCGACGAGGATATGCCCTATCTTCTCGGTTACACAGGCATAGAAGATACGCTTTTACGCGATTACATCTCCGCTTCCTTTGATTTCTGGTGCACTCTGAACGCATCTCCGAGGCAAACGCCGATCGGAAGCATCGTTGGCACACACGCGGGCCCCGGCGCATACGCCGTTGCCTTCTTCCGCAAAAACAGAGTATAAGTTTTTTCATAGATCATTCTCCCAAAAAAGCAAAACGGCACCGAGGAATAGGTGCCGTTTTGCTTCATTCCCTTTCGGGGAGATCAAGACGTTCAATAAGATCGCAACTATAAGAACCTTTCGTCTCCTGCAATTAATAAATCAATATTATTATTCGATCAATGTTGATGTTACGCATTTACGTGTGGTATAATACAGGAAATGGTCCTCGCCGCCGAGGGGCCACCACCACTCTATAATATCAAAGGGTACACGTACCCTTACAATAGAAGGAGAATCAATATGGCAAAAAACATCAAAAGCTTCTCCGAGCTTCGTCCTCTTCCCGCATACGAGCTCGTTTCAGAAGAATACCTTGGCGACATAAAGAGCTGCGGCCTTTATTTTCGTCACAAGAAAAGCGGCGCACGCGTTTGTGTTTTCTCCAATGACGACGAAAACAAAGTATTTTGCGCAGGATTCCGCACCACTCCCGAAAACAGCACGGGCGTGCCCCACATCATTGAGCACTCCGTTCTGAACGGATCCGAGAATTTCCCCTCCCGCGATCCCTTTATGTCTCTCGTCAAGGGTTCCCTTCACACGTTCCTGAACGCAATGACGTACCCCGACAAGACCATCTATCCTGTTGCAAGCTGCAACGACGCCGATTTCAAGAACCTTATGCACGTTTATCTTGACTCGGTATTCCACCCCCTCATTTATAAGAGAAAAGAAATATTTATGCAGGAAGGCTGGCACTACGAGCTTGCCTCCGCAGACGACGAGCTCACCATAAACGGCGTCGTTTACAGCGAGATGAAGGGTGCGCTCTCCACTCCCGATTCCGTTGTTTACGAAAATGTTCAGCAGAGACTCTACCCCGACAACACCTACGGCGTTAACTCCGGCGGTGATCCCGATCACATTCCTGAGCTCACATACGAAGCATTCCTCAACTTCCACCGCAGCTACTATCATCCCGTAAACAGCTATATCTGTATCTACGGCGACGTTGACGTTGAAGAAAGACTCGAATGGTTGGATGAAAATTACCTCTCTGACTACGATATCATCGACCTTGACTCCACCATCACGCTCCAACCCGAGATCGGCGGCGTTATCGAAGCATCTGACACATATTCCGTTGGCGCAGAGGATGAGATCGACGGCAAGTCCTACTTCGCATACGCATCTCTTTGCGGCAACGTTGACGTTCTCGAAGGCGCGGCGTGGTCCGCTATCTCCGATGCTCTCATCTACGCGCCCGGCGCTCCCATCAAGCAGGCGCTTCTTGATGCCGGAATAGGCAACGAGATCTACGGCGGCTACAACGATCATATGCGTCAGCCCTTCTTCGCCGTTATTGCCAAGGAAGCAAAGTCCGAGGACAAGGATAAATTCTTCGAGATCGTGGATAATGTGCTCCGTGAGCAGGTGGCAAACGGCATCAGCCGCGAGTCTCTCCTTTCTGCTATCAGCTCCGCTGAATTCAAGTGGCGCGAAGCCGACTACGGCGGAATGCCCAAGGGTCTCGTTTATATCATCAATTCCTATGCAAGCTGGCTCTACGACGACGACGCTGTTTTTGCTATGCTCAAAAACAACAGCGTTTATAAGGAGCTGAAGGATAAGCTCTCCACCCGTTATTTCGAGGAACTTATTGAAAAGTACCTTCTCAACTCCCGTCACGTGCTCCGCTACAACCTTGAGCCCGAACGCGGACTTCTCGAAAAGAAGAACGCTGAGCTTAAAGAAAAGCTTGCGGCGTACAAGGCTTCCCTCTCAAAGGAAGAGATCGACGGCATCGTTTCCGCAACGAAGCAGCTCCGCGACTATCAGAGCGCACCTCCCACAGAGGAAGAACTCACCTGCATCCCCTCCATTTCCCGTTCCGATATCAAGCGCGAGGCTGCTCCCTTCCACAACGAAGAACGCACCATCGGCGGCACGCCTGCTGTTTTCCACGACGTTGGAGCAAACGGCGTTGCATATGTGAAATTCGTGTTCAGAGCAGACGGACTTCCAACTGAGCTTCTCCCCTACGCAGGTCTCATCAGCGAGATCCTCGGAAACGTAGACACCGACAAGCACTCCTACTTTGAGCTTTCCAACGACATCGGCATCAACACAGGCGGCGTCCACTTCGGATTCGGTCTCACACGTAAGGCAGGCACGAATGATGAATTTATGAAAAACGGAACCGTTTCCGTTTCCGCACTTTCCGAAAAGGTGGCTCACGCCATCGACCTTTGCGGCGAGATCATCTCCTCCTCCAAGCTTAACGATAAAAAGCGTCTGCGTGAGATCATCAGCGAGCATCAGTCGGGCAAGCTTTCCGGTATCTCCGGCAGCGGCAACTCCTACGCTTCCCTCCGTGCGTCCTCTTATTTCTCCAAGGCGTCCGCCGCAGAAGATATAACCTACGGCATTGAAGCGTACTCCGTGATCAAGGAAGCTATGGCAGACTTCGACAAGAACGCCGACGCTATCATCGAAAAGATCACCGCAGCCGTCAACTACATCTTCCGTCCCGAAAATCTCCTCATCAGCGTTGCAGCAGACGAAATCGGATATAAGCAGCTTGAAGACTCCATCGAAAGTTTCAAGGCTTCCCTCCGCACGTGCGAGTCCCCCACCGGTTCAACCGAGATCACACCCGTTAAGAAAAACGAAGGCTTTGCAATGCCCATTCAGGTGCAGTACGTTACCCGCGCAGGCGATATGACTGCCGCAGGCTACAAATATTCCGGCGCACTTTCAGTTCTCCGCACCTGCCTTTCCATAGACTATCTCTATCAGGAGATACGCGTTAAAGGCGGCGCATACGGTCAGGGCTGTAACTTCTCTCCCAGCGGCATGGTATCCTTCACGTCCTACCGCGACCCTCAGCTCCGCACCACCGACGAGGTATACCTAAAGACCGGCGACTTCGTTCGCTCTCTTGACTTAGGTGAAGCAGAAATGACCAAGCTCATCATCGGTACGTTCTCCGGTCTCGACCATCCCAAAACTACACGTCAGAAGGCGGAATCCTCTCTTGGCGCATACCTCACCGGACGCAAGTTTGAGGACGTTCAGCGCGAGCGCAGCGAGGCTCTCGACGTTACCCTTGAGGATCTCAAGGCTCAGGCAGATATGATCGACGCAGTCCTCGCTCAGGGCTACGCCTGCACCATCGGTAACGACACGAAGCTTCGCGAAAATGCCGATATGTTTGATACCGTCGTGACACTTTCTTAACACGAAAGCAGGAACCGAAAAATTCGGTTCCTGCTTTTTCTTAATTTGAAAATCCGTTCGCTTTGATATAATCAATGATGGTCTTCATACTTCGGGATATCCATTTATTCTTATGATAAATAAGCTGCTTCCATATCTCAAGCTTCATGTCACACACGTCAAGATAGCAAAGTTCGCCCAAGTCCACAAGCTCCTTTGTGACAAAATCGGGCAGATACGAGATCATACTGCTGTGTGACACCATATTCGTGATGATATCGGTTCTTCCGATCTCAAGCACCGGCGATATCCCAAGAGATTTTTTCGCAAGCTCCTTATCGAGCACTCGCCTGTATCCCTGACCATACTCGGTTAAGATAAAGGGCTCGTTTATGATATCCTCAACTTTCAGTCCCTTCACGTTTGCAAATTTTGATCCGGCACTTGCAACGAAGTGCATCGAGAGCCGCTCTTCCTTTGCAATAACGTAATCCTTATTGTAGGAATGACTGTCGAGCGTGATTATCATATCCGCTTCATTGTGATCGAGCATATCAAACATAACGAGGGTATCCGCAGTCGTAACCTTTATCGATATATGAGGGTGTTTATTGTGAAAATCGATATAGTGAGCATTGATGATATCGTCGCACACAGAGTCGGGTGTTATGATGTGGATGTGCCCCGAATACTCCTCGTCCTTCGTGAGGCTTTCCTTGCACTCCTCCATCAACGCGCACACTCTATGGGCGTATGACATAAGATCGCGGCCGCGCTCAGTGAGCGTTATGGTGTGGTTGATCCTTTCAAACAAAAGGCATCCAAGCTCGTCTTCAAGCTGCTTTATCTGAAAGGATATGGTTGACTGTGAATACCCAAGCTGCTCTGCAGCTTTCGTGAAGCTGCCAAGCTCAGCTACGTTTATAAAAGTAGTTAAATTGCGTAATTCCATCTCCGCCCCTGTGATCGATATTATTGATAGCAGTGATCAATTCTATCCATTTGACTAATCTTATCGTATATTATATAATTCTTCTCAAAGAAAAGCAAGACGTATCAAAAAAGAAAAGCACGCTTTCAGATACAGACCTGCATCGTTTTTCCCCGGAGGTATTCATCAATGACCAAACCACAACTTTACACCCTCGTTGCGCTGGCAGTTTACGCCATAACGATGGCGCTCATCGGATGCTTCAGCGTCGGCAAATCAAAAACGCTTGACGGCTTTTTGATCGGCGGCAGAAACATCGGAGCTTGGGTAACCGCTTTTGCATACGGCACCACGTATTTCTCTGCCGTTGTTTTCGTCGGATACGCCGGTCAGCACGGATGGAACATCGGCGTCGGCGCCATTTGGATCGGCATCGGCAACGCCGTTCTCGGCTGCCTGCTTTCCTGGCTCCTTTTTGCAAACAAAACGCGAAAGATGACCAAAAAACTGAACGCCAGAACGATGCCCGACTATTTTGAAAAGCGGTATAATTCAACCGGTATGAAGATACTGGCGGCAATCATTATCTTCGTTTTCCTCGTCCCCTACTCCGCAGCCGTTTACAAAGGCCTCGGCTCACTCTTCAGCGCGGTATTCCCCGGCGTTGAGACCTGGGTATGGATGCTCATCATCGCGGCTCTCACCGCCGTATATCTCGTTGCAGGCGGTTACGTCGCAACGGCTTACACCGACCTTGTACAGGGCATTATCATGCTGGCAGGCGTCGTTTGTCTCGTTGTGGCGGTTCTCAACCACGAAAGCGTTGGCGGTCTTAGCGGACTTATCGAGAATCTCGGCAACTTCGAGTCTCTCCCCGACGATCCGTATCCCATAACGGGAAGTCAGCTAACAAATATTTTCGGCGGCTCATCTTTCAAGTTCCTTTGCTTCAATATTATGCTCACAAGCTTTGGTACATGGGGTCTTCCTCAGATGATCGGCAAATTCTACGCTGTCAAGGATACCGCCGCTATCAAGCGCGGAACCATTATCTCCACGATATTCTGCATCGTGATCGGATGCGGCGCATACCTTATCGGCTCCACCTCCAGACTCATTCTCGGCGGTCAGCTCCCCGAAGGCGGCATCGACTCTATAATCCCCGCCGTTTTAATGGAGGTTCTCGGAAACGGAACGCTTGGCATCATTCTTTTAGCGGTTATTATGATCCTTTTGCTCTCGGCTTCGATGTCCACCCTTGAAGCGGTCGTACTCACATCTGCCTCTGCCGTTGCCGTTGACCTTATCCCCGCGGTAAGAAAGAAGGAGACAAAACCCGAGCATCAGATGCTTTTGACGAGAATTCTCTGTCTTGTATTCGTTGCTTGCTCGTTCATTTTCGCAACACAGAACATCCCGATCATCGTCAGCCTTATGTCCTTCTCCTGGGGTCTTGTTTCCGGATGCTTCATTGGTCCTTACATCTGGGGTCTTTTCTCCAAGAAGATCACCAAGATCGGCGCTTACGCCGGCATCATTTCCGGTCTTCTCACCGTTGGCGGCGCAACCCTTGTGATCACGCTGCAGTCCGGCTTCTCCGTTGCTGCATCCAAATCCCCTGAAATGGGCGTTGCCGCAATGGCTGTTTCAATGATCGTCGTTCCCTTGGTCAGCGCACTCACCAAGAATAAAAAAGAGGACGCTGAGCGCATAGAAGAGATCTTCGAGTGCTATAAGGAAATATAATAGAATAGTTCGCAGCCTGCCCTGTTTTCTCTCCGACAAGGCAGGCTTTCCTTATGCCACTGACATAGACAAAAAGCCGCCGACTGAGTCGGCGGCTTTTTGTCGCATGCACGTTATCTTTTAACGCCAAAGATAAGGGGACAGATATTACTGCTCTGCTTTTGGAGCGTTTATCTTTCTTGCATCCGTTCTGCCTTCGGGACGGATCTCACCCACAGCCATAAGGGAGCGCTTGGTCAATGCGGGACCAACAAGTTCATATATAAGAACCGCAAAAAGAACGACGTTTCTTGTCAGATGTCCGCCCTCAAGAGTAGCCGCAGTCAGCGCCATGCCAAGCGCAACGCCTGCCTGAGGCAGAAGGGTGATGCCGAGGTTATCAACGATAGGCTTGGGTTCCTTTGTAATTCTGCAGCTGATAGAAGCACCGTAGTACTTACCGAGAGAACGAGCGATTATGTAAATAACGCCGACGATAAGGGTAACAGGATTTGCAAGCACCTGAAGGTCAAGCTCTGCACCGGAAATAACAAAGAAAAGAATGTTGAGAGGCATCGTCCAGCCGTCAACTCTGTCCATAAGTTCTTCGGAGGTGTCGCAGACGTTGCAGAATATAGTACCCATCATCATGCAAACGAGAAGAAGAGAGAATCCGCAATGAACACCGCTGACGGTAAAGGTAATGGTGGAAAGTCCGACTGCAAGAAGCACGAACGCAACGGATATAGTCATACGCTTACTGCGGGAGTGGAAGAAGTTTTCAACCCAGTCGAGTAAGAGTCCCATCAATGCGCCGAGTCCGAGAGAAAGAACGATCTCAAGAAGAGGCTCGACAACCACCGCCGTTACGCTGACCTGTCCGTTTGAAAGCGCCGTTGCAACGCCGAAGGAAACGGAAAAGAGCAAAAGTCCAACAGCGTCGTCGATGGCAACGACAAGCATAAGCAGTCTTGTCAGAGGACCATCTGCCTTATACTGACGAACGACCATAAGAGTTGCCGCGGGAGCCGTTGCAGATGCGATAGCACCAAGAACGATAGCTGTGGGCAGAGAGATCATATTCGGGAAGCAGAAATGAAGCGTTACGAGCACCGCGTCAACGACGACGGTGGTTATGACCGCCTGAAGAATACCAATGGTTATCGCACTCTTTCCCATACTCTTAAGCTGAGAAAGACGGAACTCGTTTCCGATGGTGAACGCGATAAAGCCAAGTGCCGTCTCGGTTACGATAGAAAGACCTTCCACAGTCTCAAGTGAATCAAAGCCAAGTCCGGGAATACCGATCCTGCCGATAACGAAAGGACCGAGAATAAGTCCTGCAACGAGATATGCAGTTACTGCAGGCAAATTAACGAGCTTCGTCAAGCGTGACATCATAAGTCCGCCAACGAGAGCTACTGCCAGCATAATAAGATACGTTTCCATAATCAACTCCAAAATATATATTGATAAATATGTAGTTTTTCACCGTGCGCTATCATACCACCAATACCGCTTTTCATCAAGCGTGATTCCCGACAAATGTTTAAGTATTATAGCGAAAGTTTTGTAAAAGATTAATAAATGGATGTTTGCATGCCCCGTGTTCTCGTACACCTATTCTTCTCCATAGAAAAAGGGACGGCTTATGCCGTCCTCTCCCCTTGTCGTATGGGATTCTGAACCTTCTTAAACTGTGCCGTGATAAAGATATAAGCGTTCGTCCTCTTGCACATTTAAGTGCGTTCTC
>CAYXHC010000032.1:0-23389 GCA_964464905.1 uncultured Lachnospiraceae bacterium | reverse complement strand
CAGACTCGCTTGCTTTCAGCAGTCTCTTGCGCGACAGCCTGACTATTATATCACTCGGCTTTTCGCTTGTCAAGTACTTTTTGAAAGTTTTTTAAAGTTTTTTTTCGCTGACCCGACGTGTACCTGCTCACTATTTCGCAGTGCTCTCGACGACAGCTTTGATAGTATACCAAAGCCTTCGATTTTTGTCAACACCTTTTTTCACTTTTTTTCATCTTTGTACACACTAACTTGACCTGCCTCGTTCTTATATTCGATTATGTGTACAAATTAAACAACTGATTACGCTTTAGCCCTCAAAATACTTCCGTTCCCCCCGAAACGAACAGATCCTCTGCCATAACAGAGGATCTGTCCACGAGAATTACTTACTTGGAGTTCTTGATCTCGTTTTCGTATTTCTCAACCATCTTCTTGACCATCTGACCGCCTACAGATCCTGCCTGACGAGAAGTAAGATCGCCGTTGTAACCTTCCTTGAGGTTTACACCAACTTCGTTGGCCGCTTCCATCTTAAACTTGTTGAGAGCTTCCTTTGCTTCGGGAACGAGCTTCTTGTTACTTGATGCCATTTTGTTTCTCCTGTTTTTTTCGAGCAAAGCCGCGACGCTTCGTCTGGCATCGGACTATACTCTTTTTTCATTGATCTATATAAATTGAGTCCGTGCCGCGTTTGCGTCGCGTCCTCTGTCATTATTATGTTCCGCATCAATCATATTATTACTGCCAATTTATGATTTGTTAACATGACGTTTACCAACGCGAAACATAAAACATATAACGATAATTTGTGATAAGTTATTTCATTATCCAGAGTTTTATTATATAATGTATGTTAATGAACTGATCACCGTTTTCGCCGACGCGTATGCAAGATGCGTTGAGATCGATTCCCCTGACAGCGACTTCATTTTAAGCGACAACTATTTCGACATGAACAGCGGCGCAAAAACTGTGAATATCCTTGAGGGCGACCCGAAAACCATACGCCTTCGCAGCGTATACGATATCAAATAAACATAATGTAAATATAATGGAGAAAACTATGTACAAGCATCACGAAGACTCACTTAAAAATCTGATCGCATATTTCGAAGGCAAGCCGGGAGTTATCGCCCTCGTTTTCGGCGGCTCCGTTGCAAAGGGCTGCGAGCGCCCCGATTCCGACCTTGACGCTATGGTGGTCCTCACCGACGAGGCATACGAAGAAAAGGTGCGCACGAAGTCCACCGCCGAATCCATCGGAGGCTACTGCACCTATCCCGAGGGATATTTCGATATCAAGTATATGAATAAGCAGTATCTTATAGATGCCGCCGAAAAAGGCAGCGAGCCCACGAGAAACGCTTTCGTAAAATCCCGCGTTCTATTCTCGAGCGATCCTGAGATAGAGGAGATCGTCGAGCGCATATCCACCTTCAACGAAAAGGAGCGTGACGAAAAACTTCTCTCATTCTTCGCTGACTTTTGGCTCAACTATTATTACTTTCTGAAGGAATGCCCCATTGACGGGTATATGAAAGTACACGTTACAGCGGAGATCATATACAGTATATACCGTATTATACTTCAG
This sequence comes from uncultured Lachnospiraceae bacterium, assembly GCA_964464905.1. Lineage (GTDB taxonomy): Bacteria > Bacillota > Clostridia > Oscillospirales > CAG-272 > DTU064. Next base: position 21,816 of record CAYXHC010000032.1, on the reverse strand, counting down.
GAAAACCGCGTTATCTTCCCCTCCAACCGCAGGCTTGAGGAATTCGTTGAGGCTATCTCCGATGATACCGCAAATCTAGTGGAGCTTGGACGCAAATATGCGGCGTCCCAGTCCATGGAGGATGCGGACGCATTCGTAAAGAAGTTTTATGCCATCACTACCTATAAGCCTCCCCGTGACGGTGCGGCCATACTCTCCACCTACGTTTCCGACTTCGAACAGTGGTGGCGCGTCCCCAGACCCAACATTAATGAATGGTAAAACAAAAGCCTCGGTATACCGAGGCTTTTGTTTCTTTATTCCGGAGAGGCTTCGCTGCCGGTCACTTCAAAATAATCCATAGGGTCAACGCTCTCACCGGCTATTTTCAATTCAAAATGAAGATGAGGTTCGTCTGCCGTTTCCATAAGCGCAGATTCACCCACAGTTGCGATAAGCTGACCGCGTTTTACGCTATCTCCGGGAGATACGGCGAGAAGACTCTCGCGCGTGAGATTCTTATAGTAGCTCACAGCATCGCACTGATGCAGTATTGAGATACAGTATCCCCACATGGGATCCTCCCACACCTCACCGACCACTCCGTCTGCCACGGCTCTGACGTCAGCACCGACCGCTGTTTCAACGTCGATACCGCTGTGGGTGCGGTAGTCACCCATAGTAATCGAATAAACAAGCACGGTCTCGCTATGCTCCTTTACCACGTTTCCGCTCACGGGAGCGGTAAACTCGGGAAGTACGGGTGTTGCCACTACGTCGTTTGCGTTGTCCTCAACCGTTACTTCAGCCGGCTTTTCCGTTTCGGGTAATTTCGTTTCCGACGTTTCATCACGTTTTACAGTTTCGGGTGCCGTGTCTTTGGGGTTCGTCGAAATAATCGCATCAACGTCCTTGCCTTCGGTCTCTATGACCGTTTCTGTTTCGGTGTCCTTGGGTGAGTCGTTTCTGCGGGATGCGATACCAGTTGCAATAACGATCAGCGACAGCACCGTTAAAACAAGTATCAACGCTGCATACACGACTCTGTTTTCATTCATCTTCTTCGTCATAATGTAATCGTCAACTCCTTAATATTACTTTTGCATGATTATTTTTACCCGATGCAAAATTTTTATTCATATGCAAAAATATCTTTTTCCCACGTGACTGTTGAATATGATCGATTCTTGCGTTATAATATAGTGTATGATATAAAATGCCAAGGAGTACGAAAGATGCTTTCCGTTAACAACACTTACGTTATGAATTTTGAAGGAGCTATAAGAGGCGCACGCAACCCTATGAACAGTTGGAACCGCTCCGACAGCTATTACGATGAAAATGGCAACTATATCCTCGGCGAAAACGATCTTTCTCTTGCCGTACGTCTGCGTCGCGCAGGCTCCGATCACAGAAAGTATATGCGTCAGATAATGGTGTCCGTTGACATAACCGCTCCCCTTTATTGGTGGAAGGAATTTGACACCTACAAGGTTGGCACCGTTGCCAACTCCACCTCTACTATGCATAAGATCCACTCGAAGGAATTCACCCGCGACGATTTTTCCTGCGACAAGTGCTCCGCCGAAGCACTCGCTATGCTCGACACACTTATCGCGCACCTTGAGAAAACGCGCCTTATATATAATGAAGAAAAAGATAAGTCTTATTGGTACGATATGATCCAGCTTCTCCCTTCTTCTTATAACCAGATGCGCACTGTCACCCTTAATTATGAAAACCTCGTGAACATATATTATGCCCGCAGGAATCACAAGCTCGACGAGTGGCACGTCTTCTGCGATTGGATATCCTCCCTCCCCTACGCTAAGGAGATCATAATTTGTGACGACAAAAAAAATGCAGAATGATCATTCCGCGCCTTCGACGGCAGACACTATAGCTTGTCTGCCGTCTTTTTTCTTGCTGTTTTACAAAAGCGAGACAAAATTCATCATATTATGATTCTGTCATCGGTTACGCTCTTGTAAAAACGACCAAATTTGTGAGGGAATCTTTGTGCATTTTTTAGTTTGTCAGCGTATTGCTTTATTTTCCATTTTATGGTATCATATATCCGTCGAACAAACTACCAAAACCAACGGAGAGATAAAAATGGAACAGAATACGAAAATACTCATTGCAGATGAAAACTCTGAATCGCGAAAGAGATGCAAAGACGCCCTTGAAAGAGCCGGATACAGAGCCGTGGAAGAGGCTTACAACGGCGAAGACGCGCTTTTGAAGATAAATCGAAATCATCCCGACGTTGTCATCGCAGATATATGGCTTTCAAAGCTTGACGGCATCGGTCTTATAAGAAACGTGCTCGGAAGCGGTCTTACGGGAGGCAAGAAACCGATATTCATTATCGTCTCTCTCGTATCAAATCAAAGCATACTATACGATGCAATGAATGCCGGCGCCTCCCTTTGCCTCTTAAAGCCACTGGATCATAACAGCCTCGTCAATCATATAAACGCGCTCACAAGCGTCGGGAGAAGTACAAAGCCTTCGCTTCGGGAGTCTACACCGTCTGCCGCTCCCGATATTGAAACACAAGTAACGAAGATCATACATCAGATCGGTGTTCCCGCACACATAAAGGGATATCAGTATCTGCGCACCGCGATACTTATGACTATCGCCGACAGCGACATTATAAATTCGGTGACGAAGGTGCTTTACCCTTCCGTTGCCAAGAAGTATTCAACCACCACTTCGCGGGTTGAACGTGCCATTCGCCACGCCATAGAGGTGGCTTGGGACAGAGGTGACGTTGACACGCTGAATTCATATTTCGGATATACCATTCAGAATTCACGCGGAAAGCCAACAAATTCCGAGTTCATCGCTATGATCGCAGATAATCTGCGTCTCAAACTGAAAAACACGGATGCTGCTCACTTTTGATATAAAACTCCCGACACTTCTCTTGTGTCGGGAGTTTTTGATTTGACATATAGCATGAAATGGAATATACTGAAAGAAAGAATATTATCATCTTTCAGGTATTAATGAGAAGTACACTTTTATTTTTACTGACGGCGGCGCTCTTTTGCATATCTGCCTGCGAGGATGGCAGCGCCGCTATGGATTCCACTCAATTCACAACCGAAAGCGCCGCTGAATCCGTTTCCTCTACGGAAACCGAGACCGCTATCGAAAGCGAAACGAATACGGCAACCGAAACGGAAGCGAAAACAGAGCTGCCCGATGAGGAGCCCTCCCCCTCAATACTTTCTCTTTTGAAAATTGCCTCCCTCCCAGTTGGCAACACGATGTACGTCTGGGGTGGTGGCTGGAATGAAGCCGACGACGGTGCAGGCGAAGATGCGGTGACCATCGGCGTCAGCGAAAGGTGGGCAGAGTTTGCTGCTTTGCAGACAGCCGATTATGACTACAAGACGACAAAATATCAGATACGCGACGGTCTTGACTGCTCGGGATATATTGGATGGGTCGTATACAACACTCTTGAGACCGAAAACGGCAAGGAAGGTTACGTCACGTCCTCAACTACGATGGCAAAGGAATACAGTGACCGCGGACTCGGCGCGTTTACCGCTGCCGAGGACGTTACCGAATGGAAAGCGGGCGATATTATGAGCAGATCGGGGCACGTGTGGATCGTCGTCGGCGCCTGCGACGACGGAAGCGTACTGATGCTCCATTCAAGTCCGCCGGGAGTTATCTTCTGCGGCACATCCCTTCCCGGAGGTGGTGACAGTGAGGCTGTATCGCTGGCAGAAAAGATCATGTCGGAGTGCTATCCCGAATGGTACGCACGTTTTCCGGACTGCAGTCGCTCGAACAAGTATTTAACGGATTCATCAGCCATGCGCTGGCACCGCAACATACTCGCCGATGACGAAGGATTATCGGAAATGACGGCGAACGAGATCGTTGAGTTGATATTTGACGAAAAATGAACCGGAGATGCAAGGATGGAAAAGAACGAAATGATCGCCCTCTTTAATAATATGTATCCCGATTTTTTCGAGGCACGCCACATACGCTCTCTGCCCGAGGAATATATATTCGACGAAATGATCCTTCCGCTGGAGCTGTTCGATCCGACAGTTTACGAAAGAGATCTTGGCGAGACTGTAACCTTTGGTTTTTTCGCCGGAGATATAAATGAGCTGAAAGCCGCCATCACTGAGGTTGACAGCGATTGGCTGCAGTATTTCAGCAAGGATAAGAGAATATATTGCGGATTCAAAAATGAAAGAATCGCAAGCTTTGCCATTATATCCGATCTTGGCACCTACAGTATAAACGGGCGGGACGTTAGGATAGGCGGTCCCGGCTGCGTGGGTACGCTTCCACGATTCCGTGGCAGCGGCATCGGACTGACTTTGGTTAAAATGGTCACCGAGATTCTGAAAAACGAAGGCTACGGCTACAGCTACATTCACTATACATACGTTGCCTCTTGGTATGAAAAGCTTGGCTACAAGGTCGCGCTTCGGTGGAACAAAAACGGTATGCTTTAATCAATTCAAAAACGGCAGACCACTCGGTCTGCCGTTTTATTAATCATAGAAAAACTCATATTCGGGAAGCGCACGCCACTCGTCGGTGGTCCTCAGCATTTCGCTTATTTTTTCACACACAGACAAAAACCGCTGTCCTTTTATGTTTTTTGATTCATAGGTCACCGCCACGTCATCGGCAACGACAGTTTTGTCGCCTTCCGCTGTATGCACGGAAAGGATAAGCGTCATGGACGGCGCCGTTGCAAGTCCACCGTTATGAGGATCGTATTCGTCAGGATAGGACTCGATATCAAGGTCTAATATCAGCTCATAGATCTGCGACCTTTCCTCGTCCGACAGGATATATGTCGTAATATAGTCTGTAGGGTCGGTTGCATCCGTCGTCTTCACAAGCTTACCGGACTTGCTGTCGTATGAGCTGATACCGTTAATACCCCAGACGAGAGAAAACTCAAAATTCTCAGGTAAGTCGGGCTCGCTACACCCCGAAAACACAAAAAACATTATTGCAAGAAGCAGGAATATAAGCTTTTTCATCGTTTACCTCCGTTTTTTTTACGGCAAAGCCGCGCTATTACTTATAATGACGGAGGAACACGCCGTTTTGTTCCCGAAATCACTGTTTTTTTTCAAAAAGCGCGGAAAGCTCGTATATTCCGCGAATGGGAATGACCTCGATATTATCCGGCATAGAGGAAAGATCAGTGCCGCGGCGGGGAATCACTATCCGTTCAAAGCCGAGCCTTGCCGCCTCACGGACGCGAAGTCCGATATTTGAAACGCCGCGCACCTCGCCTGCAAGGCCTATCTCGCCCGCCACTGCAAGCTCGAAGGGTACTGGAATATCCTTTAGCGCCGATATAAGCGCTGCTGCAACGGCAAGGTCGCAGGCCGGTTCGTCGAGATGAAGTCCGCCCACTACGTTCAGGTAAACGTCGTGTTCGGAGAATTTAAGACCAAGCCGCTTTTCGAGCACTGCTATCAAAAGGCATAGGCGGCTGTAATCAAAGCCGTCTGCCGTACGTCGGGGAGCCGCAAACGAGGTCTTCACCGTCAACGCCTGAATCTCTGCGATTATGGGGCGCGTCCCCTCAACGCAGCAAACCGTGGAGCTGCCGGAAACGCCTCGCGGTCTGCCCGCGATAAGCATAGCGGATGGATTTGCCACTTCCGAAAGACCGTGATCCGTCATTTCAAAGACACCGATCTCGTTTGTTGCGCCATAGCGATTCTTCACGGCGCGGATTATACGGAAATTCTGATGTCGCTCGCCTTCAAAATACAGCACTGCATCCACCATGTGCTCCAGCACCTTCGGTCCTGCGATACCGCCCTCCTTGTTGACGTGACCAACGAGAAGAACCGATATACCGTAGTTCTTTGCAAGAGCTCCGATCGCGTTTGCAGATTCGCGAACCTGAGAGACGCTTCCCTGCGTTGAAGAGGAGGATGAAACGTACAGAGTCTGTATGGAGTCTGCGATAACGACGTCCGGACGAAGCTCCTCACACTGACGCATTATTTTATCTACGTCGGTCTCTGTGTATATATAAAGCTCAGGGGAGGTAACGCCGAGTCTCTTGGCGCGAAGGCGTATCTGAGAGGAGGATTCCTCTCCCGAAACGTAAAGCACGCGTCTTTTTTCGGCAAGAACGTCCGATATCTGTAAAAGAAGCGTAGATTTTCCGATGCCGGGTTCACCTGAGATAAGAACGACGGAGCCCGTCACGAGACCGCCGCCAAGTACGCGGTCAAGCTCTGCATATCCTGTTGGGGTACGAACGGTATCCGATATCGACTCCGCAGCAACTGGCAGCGGTTTCTCGCTCATTACGGCACCCCGACGGGGTTCACTTACGGCCGCAGAGGCGGCGGGAGCGGCTGTGGGTGCCGCGTAGGTCTCCTCTTCAAAGGAGCCGTAAGCGCCGCACTGCGGGCAACGCCCCAGCTTTTTCGGATACTGATAATCGCATTTATTACAAACGAATACTACTTTAGCTTTCATTGATTCACACTGCCTTTTTCCTTTACGCAAGCGTTTTCAGGGTGCGCTTCGCGTGTTTTGATTATATCATAATTTTCGTTAATTCTCAATAGCGGCACCGTCCGCATCTGCCGCGTAAATGTATTCAGCTAAGGCTGACGAGATCACAAGCGCCAGTTTTCGCTGATAAGCATCGGTCGAAAGAGCTTTACATTCATCAGGATTTGAAAGAAAACCGCATTCAACGAGTATCGCGGGGCTGCTGATGCGGTGTAGTATATATATTGCGCTTCCGGCCGGCTTTGATTCCCGTTTATTCTCAGGCTGAAGATACGCTGCCGACGCCGCCCGTACCGTTTCGGCAAGGAGTTTAGAACTTTCATTATTGGGCGAATAGTATATCTGAAGTCCCGAATATTTCGACACTCCGAAGGAATTCATATGTATACTGACGAAAACTGCGTCTTCCCTCTCCTCTGCAAAGCGAAGTCTGTTTTTCAGGTCGTACAGCTTCTTTTTCCCTTTATAATCAGAAAGCTCGCCGTATAGATCGTACAACATCACGTCGTCGGTGCGCGTCATAACGGAAGATACGCCCGATGCCGCAAGCATATCCTGCACAAGCAACGCCACTTTAAGATTCACTTCCTTTTCGAGAGTCCCGTCCACACCAACGGCGCCGCCGTCCTCTCCCCCGTGGCCTGCATCAATGACGACTCGCACAGCCTTCGGCTCCGCTACGGTAAGTTTATCATCATAAGAAGGTGATAATAACAAAGCAACACCGCCCATAACAAGACAAATGACCAACATAAGCAGCGTAAAAAGCGAGAATCTCAATGTTTGTACGAGTGCGGTGCTATACCGCGCAGTTTCATTATTCATAACGCCCCCTTGAGGTTATCATATAAATAATGATATGATAGGGTTCATTTGATTATTACGCTAATCGCCGCTGCAAATGCCGCAGGGAACGTATCCCATCGCTGATAACTGAGCTTCATCTTCAACGCACACGGTTTCTTTGTTGCTTTCACTCATCGTACCGACACCTCTGCAATCGGGTCTATGATACTTTTTCGACGATGTATTCAATATAAACGTGAGCATATCAGCTGTGTTATCACCATAAGACGTATCAACTGATTCGGAGTCATCGGATAAGACGTCGGCCACGCTGACGCTAACTGATGCGTCCGTTTGCGGATCCGTTTCATCGTGTATGCCTATTGAAACGTCAGTCGCATCAAAAAGTACGGTCTCTTTTCCGTTAATTATTTTAACGCTTCCGTCTGCATAAAAATACAGGTCGAGGTTGGCTTTTTCGGTATGAACCCGATAAAACACCTCACCGGTCACGCCGTCGGTATACCGTCCAATGCTTTCTATTTGTCCGTCCAGTCCTGCGTTTTTCAATAGCAGATATACCTTCTCTCCGTCAGCTTCATTGAATCCAAGCGAATCGGACAGATATGCAGCTTCTGCTTCGTCCACTTCGTAAAACAAGATCTTCGATCTTTCTCCGGCATCTTTGCAGGAAGAAAACGTAATTATTATAAAAAGCATAAGCAAACAAGCGAGCAGCCGTTTCATAGATTCCATCCTTTCGATATAGTAGTTTTATTATAACACAGTTTCCGACGTGTTTCAATTAATCGTCTTTGCATTACTGCTTTTGCTCGCTGTCTGTTGATTTTATTTTTATATGGTGATATAATTAATGGCAACACTAACAATAGCGAGACTTACTCGCTGACGGTATATTAAATGACGAACAACATTCAGATTAAAATAAACAACGCTCCCTACACCTTCTCCAGCAGTGATGTTTCCGTAACGGAGTCGATCGGCGCTGCGCTTGGCACCGCCGTAAAGGAAACGGGGCGCCCCGCTTTCGTGGCGCTGAAGGGAGACCTCGGTGCCGGAAAAACTGCTTTTACACGCGGCTTTGCATCGGTGCTTTCTCCCGGAAGCATCGTGCGCAGCCCCACCTACGCAATAGTCAATGAATACAAAAAGGGTTCTCTCCCGCTTTATCACTTTGATCTTTACCGCATCGAGGATGAGGACGACCTTTATTCCATTGGATTTTACGACTACGTTGACAACGGTATATGCATCGTGGAATGGAGCGAGCGGGCAGAAGGTGAGCTTCCTTCCCCCCGCTGGGAAGTAACGATCGTCGGATGCGCTGATACAGAGCGCGCCGTTACGGTCAAGTATTTTTCATAAACCAGAAAGGAACACGAAAATGCTGATTCTTTCAATAGACTCCACCGCAAAGGAAGCCTCCGCCGCCCTTTACCGCGACGGAAAACCATTAGGTGAGATCAATCTTAATTCAGGATACACGCACAGCGAGGCGCTTTTGCCCGCAGTGGAATTTCTGCTTCGCTCAGCGAAGCTCTCACCCGACGACGTTGACGTTTTCGCCTGCGCGGCAGGTCCCGGCTCATTCACGGGGGTACGTATCGGAGCCGCCACCATAAAAGGTCTTGCTTTCGGAAGAGGATGCTGTTGTGCCGCCGTACCCACTCTTGAGGCTCTCGCCGAAAACGTGCTTGACCTGCACGGTATTGCCTGCGCCGTTATGGACGCACGGCGCGGTCAGGTGTACACCGCCGTTTTCGACTGCAGAGGTGACGTTCCCATCCGTCTCACTAAAGACGATGCGATTCCCGTGTCGGAGCTATACGACATACTTTCTGCATACGGCGACACACCCGTTTTTTTCGTGGGCGACGGCTACGACGTTGCGTATAACGCACTTGCCGACAAGCTCCCCTCCGTACACCACACGCCGCGCCCCCTTCGCGCTCACTCAGCCGTGTCAGTAGCCGCGGTTGCAGATAGGATAGCAAAGCTCGGCGAGCTTTGCGACGACGTAACGCTCTCCCCCACGTATCTCCGTCTTTCTCAGGCAGAGCGTGAATACAACGAAAAACACACTATAAAATAATTCAATAAAGAGGTATATCACTATGAAGATCGCACTTGCAGCCGACCACGGCGGATACAAGCTCAAGGACAAGCTCGTTTCTTATCTCAACGAACAGGGCGTTACCGCCGTTGATTTTGGTACCAATTCTCCCGATTCCTGCGATTATCCCGATTATGCGCACCCGCTTTGCGAAGCCGTTGCTTCCGGCGAATGCGATCTGGGCGTTCTCGTTTGCAGCACGGGACTCGGTATGTCTATGGCAGCAAACAAGCACCCCGGCATCCGCGCGGCTTGCTGCTCCGAAACTATCAGTGCACGTCTCACACGTGAACACAACAACGCAAACATTCTTTGTCTCGGCGAATTCATCGTTGGCGAGCATACTGCAAAGCAGATGGTCGATATTTTCATCTCCACTCCCTTCTCCGAAGGAGAGCGTCATTTGCGCCGCGTTAACAAGGTAAACGCTCTCGACTGAAGCCAAAGTTAAAAGACGCGAAAAGTCGCGTCTTTTTGCGTTTGTTATCTTTCGAAGCAACACATATTATATTGTAAGGAATATTATGTCGGAAATTTTATTACAGCTTCAAAACGTTTCGAAATACTACACCTCCGGTGGAAGCGTCACGGCAGGTATTTTAGACGTTAATCTCACCTTCAGGCGCGGTGAATTCGTTGCTGTCACAGGCGAAAGCGGAAGCGGCAAATCAACGCTCGCTCACGTGCTTGGCGGCATCATCCCGTATGAAAACGGCGAGCTATACTGCAACGGCTCTCCAACCTCCCACTATGACAGCATCGATTGGGAGCGCCACCGCCGCCAGGAGATCGGCTTCATTTCGCAAAATTACGGTCTTTTATACGGTAACACCGTTTTTGAAAACGTACTTTCCGCACTGCTTTTAACCGGAATGGAAAAAGAAGAAAGCGAAAAAAAGGCGGAGGAGATACTGACGCTGGTTGAGCTATGGGATATACGCACACGCCGCGCCGCAAAGCTTTCAAGCGGTCAAAAGCAACGCCTTTCCATCGCCCGTGCACTGGCAAAGCCGTCGTCTATTCTTATCGCAGACGAGCCAACGGGAAACCTTGACCCCGAAAACAGCGAAAAGATCATAAAGCTTTTGGCAGAAGCTGCAAAGGACAGGCTCGTTATACTTATCACTCACGAGTTTTCGGAAGCTGAGGAATACGTTACCCGGCACATTTCACTCCGCGGAGGCAGAGTTGTGACGGATGCAGAGCTTCGTCCCTCACTCAACGCGGGATCCACATCGAAAAAAGCGGCGCCTCAAAGCACGAAAAAGCGCAGACTTTCTTTTATGATCTCACGGCTGTCGCTTTCTGCGCGTCCTACCTGGTCGCTTCTTATGTGCATATTTTTTTCCGTTGCGGCTTTCACTGTTTTCGCCTTTCTAGGCACCTTCATCATTGCCCTTGACGACACAAACACGCGAGTATACGACGACGAGGCTTTCCGCAACGGTGACAAACGTCGCATCGCCGTTATGCGCGGCGACAGCGGCGTTTTTACAGACGAAGACTACGATAAGATACTGAAAATCGCAAACGTTGAGTCTCTCGACCGTTACGGTTACGCCTGCGATGTGGAGCTTCACTATCGTGAAGGCGAGGGATATGAGCTTAAGTATTACCTCAACTCCTCGGGACACGCTGCAAGCGGGATCGAGTTTGAAGAAAAGCTTTACGTGAACCTCCTTGATAACGGCGTGTTCATCAAAACGATCCCGCTTCTCCGTGAGGGCGAAGAATTTCTGACAGCAGGCCGTCTGCCCGAAAACGTATACGAGGTGGTGGCACGCGAAGGCGAATACTCCATCGGCGACACATTTCCCATCTACATCCGCGACCTAAAAAACTGGGGCGTGAATCAGCACGTCACCTTTGACGTTACTGTTGTGGGTCTCACCGGATACGGCGACGGCATATATCTCCACGATGACGTTGGCGCTATGATGTCACGCAGCGTCGTTACCGGCAATCTTGTATATTACCCCGTTTACGAAAGCTATATGGACGGTCAATGCATCATACCCGCTTTCGTTGTGTCCGAAAATCTCATCGCGCCCGACTATCTCATAAAGGTCCGCGACTACGACGATCCCACGAAGATACTTCACGTCTCAAAGGTATACGACGACGGAAAGTACATATACAGTAACTTGAACGAGGGCAATCTGTTTTTAAGCAACGAGTTGAGACTTTCCGTTATCGGCACTCACAAGTCCACCTACGTTAATCTTTTGGGTGTTTCGGAGGCGTTTTTCAAAGACTCCGTCTCCGCATACACCGAAAGCGATCAGATTGCGGTCTCAATAACCGACTATGCTTACACAGACCGCGTCATAGGCAAGCTTACGGACATGGGTTATTCCGCTATTTCGCCTTATCAGGTTGGCTCAACCACACAGAATCCCACTTTGGCAGAGGAGCGTATGCAAACGCTGATAATTTGCCTTGCCGCCTTCATTTTCGTGATACTTCTGGAGATCATCGCCGCCCGCGCCATGTTTGGCATCACCTTTGACAGCTATAAGACGATGTACGATATCGGTCTTGGCAAGAAGACCGCCACCGTCTCCGTTCTCCTTATGGTTCTTTTCTTCACCGTTATCGGTCAGCTTACGGGCGGAATCGGCATCGCGGTATGTAACACTCTCGGCGTGGAGCGCATCGTTGATCTTGTGAAGTTCTTGACATTTAACAGAGTTGCCCTTTTATCGGGCGTTCATCTTATTTCATCCGCTGTCATTGCGGTCATGACGGTACGAGCTATAAGGCGCCGTATATATCCGAAGAGCGAAAGATCCTACGATCTTGATTTCAGTGCTGTGAGCGAGGAGGCGTCCTTATGATAAGTATAAATAAGCTTAATAAGACCTACGACCGTCACACAAGCCACAGAAATCACGTTCTTCGCGACGTGACCCTCAATCTTCCCGACACGGGTTTCGTTTGCATTCTCGGTCCCTCGGGATGCGGCAAAACAAGCCTTCTCAACGCTATAGGCGGTCTTGACAAATTCGACAGCGGTACCCTCTCGGGTGACGGCTTCTCCGTGAATCGTTACGGCACACGCGCTTTCGAAGCAGAGCGCAACCGCAGCTTCGGCTACATTTTCCAGAATTATTACCTGCTCACGGAGCACAGCGTTGCTTATAATGTCTATATCGGTATGCATACCCTTGCCCTTTCCCACAAGGAAAAGCTCATACGGGTGAGGGAAGCTCTCGAAGCCGTTGATATGCAGAGATACGAAAAACGCCTCGTTAAGGATCTTTCGGGCGGCCAGCAGCAAAGAGTTGCCATTGCACGCGCCCTTGCACGCCGTCCCCGCGTTATTTTTGCGGACGAGCCCACGGGCAATCTTGACGAAGTGAACACGATGAATATCTGCACGCTTCTTCGCCGCATATCCAAAACGAGCCTCGTTATAATGGTCACCCACGAGGAACAAATCGCAAACTTTTTTGCAGACCGCATAATAAAACTTGACAGCGGCACCGTCACGTCGGACGTTACCGGATGGCAAAGAAACAGCCTTTCAATCTCAAACGGTGTTTACTCCGGCGATTTTGAGGACAGCACCGAAACGGTTGGCAGCGTGAAGCTCCGCGTACTCCGCGAAGAAGGGGCAGACTCGGCTGAGATCAGCGTCATACTTGGGCGTGACAGAATAGTTATCAAGCTTGACGACAAGCGCGCCGTCAGCACGGTAGGTGTGAAGGATGCGCCGGTGATCATTGAGGGCGAGCATCCTGACGTCACCCTCGACGAGATCGACCGCTTGGGCGAAGAGGACACTAAGCTTACGGCATCGGCGAAGCGTGACAAAACGGTTCGCGCGGGAAAAGGCATTCCTTGTTCCATGATACTCTCCGAAGCAATGAAAGGTATCCGTCAAAAGGGAGCGTCCTCCTTCGGAATGGTCATATTCCTTCTGATACTGACGGTACTGACGATGATAACAGTCAGCGACTATATCACCGTTGCATCCGTTGACGTTGAAGAGTTCATCACCACTAATTCGCACATCTTAAGGTTCCGCGTTGAACGCGGAGAGGAACTGTCGCCGCTGATATTGACGCTCGACGATCAGGTTGACGAATTAATGTCACATCTTGAAAGCTCGGGGCTGGACTTCAGTTACGTTCCGCAGGTCGGTGACACGGCACGCATCAAGGCGGTAGGATTCTTACAGCTTGGCTCCGTTACGGCAAAGCTGCAGAATTTCTCCTACGTTCCCATCAGATATCTCGATCCAGAAACGCTGATCTATGGCCGTATGCCGGAGCGTCCTGATGAGATCGTTATCGACAGATGGGTGCTTGAAGCCTTTATGAAGGATGAAAGCATCGTGAAACGAGGTCTTGTTGACGTTTCAGGCTTTATCGGCGTTCCCATTGACTATTTATCCTTCAGATACAAACCTACCATCGTCGGTATATGTGACAGCGGTGAGCCATCACTATATTTATACGACACGGCGCTTATCACTCTCGGTATATCCAGCACCGCCGTTATGAGTGTTTCGGAGCTGCAGACTATGTTCCCCGGTGAATACGATGATCTCTCACTTGCCATTGATGAGTGTCTGATTGTTACCGAAACTGCCGGAGCGTCCTACAACAACCACATCGGCAGCGTTTACACGACGAAGGGCGGTATGTCGTTTAAGGTCGTTGACACTTTGAAGGATCTCGACATTTATCCTTTCCTCATAATCAACGACGATGCTGTGCCTGCTTTTATGAAGTCTGTAATCAATTCAAACTTCAACATTTACTGCGAGGATAAAGCTTCTATGCACGAGTTTATTGAAAAAGGACTTCCGGATAGTCTCAAGGGACAGATCAAGGTAGCCGTCGTTGATATTTACTCGGACAGAATAGAGGAATACACCGCTGCGTCCACTCTGAAAGCAGATGCAAGGATCATCATCACCGTTACCGTTATCATCATTATGATGATAATGCTTTATCTCACTCAGCGCTCCCGCATTGGCGGACGTATGGACACGATCTCGGTATATCGTCTCTTGGGAATACCGAAGCGGAAGCTCGTTTCCGTTTTCGCCATTGAGACTGCGTTGCTTTCGATCCGAAGCTCACTGCCTATTGCTCTATTGACCTATTTCGTTATAAGCATGCTTGGTGCGATCCCCGATATTGAGTTTTCGCTGATCCTTCCCTGGCAAGGAGCGGTGTTTGCATACCTTGGCATACTTACGTATCATCTTTTAGTGACTATACTGCCCGTTATGCGGCTTCTTTCCCTGCCCCCTGCAAGGCTTGCGGCAAAATACGACATATAAGAAATACGGTCTCCGACGGGAGACCGTATTTTTTACGCTGTCAATTCTTCTTTTTCTCTTGCAACGCTGTTTATAAACCTGCCGCTGACGATACGCAAGTGGCAAATGACGGCTTTTAACAGCTCGCAGAATTTCATGGCGAGCATAACGAGCCACACGGGCGCTTCAAAGAAATACATCAGCACGAACGCCGCAGGGATAGATATGAACCACAGCGTCAGCGTTTCCGAAACGAAGCAGAACACCGTGTCGCCGCCACTTCGAAGCGTACCCACGATAGACACCGCCGACATCATCACGAACACCTGCATAACGGCCGTTATATTTATCAGTTCCACCGCGATCGACCGCGTGGGTGCTTCAAGATCGTATATATTGAGCACAGGATCCCGTATGAACCGGATTATAACCGTTGCCAAAAGGCCAAGCGCTATGGCTAAATACTGAAAGGTATGCGCCCTTTCCTTTGCTACTTGTATCTCGCCCTCTCCGATGGCACTGCCAACGAGGACTGCGGCGCCCGTTGCAACGCCCCAGATACCGAGGGTGGACATCTGATTGATAATATCGCTTATTGCGTTTGCGGCAACGGGATCACCGGAGGTGTAGTCGATATGACCGATGATGCTCGCCTGAACTGCCATAGCGAGAGACCAAATCGCCTCGTTTGCGAATACGGGAGCTCCGTAGCGGCAAAGATCGCGAAATAGGGTCTTATTTTTGAGAAAAACGTGTGATATGCGATAGGCGATATCATTTTCAACTACGAAAACGTAGATGCACATCACGAAAAACTCAACGAGTCTTGCAATAAGTGTGGCTATTGCTGCCCCCTTGATCCCCATCGGCTCAAATCCCAGATTGCCGTATATAAGCACCCAGTTTCCGAAAACGTTGATTAAAAGCGACACGATGGACGTTACCACCGAAATATTCACCTTCGCCACGGTGCGCAGCATGCACTGAAGGGTATATGAAATACCGAAGAATACGTATCCCCAGCCAAGGATGCCGAGGTACTCGGCGCCTGCCCGAATGATACCTTCGTTATTCGTGAAAAGCGACATTACCCACGACGGAGCTGCAAGCACCACCGCCGCGAAGATCACCGTCATATAAAAGGCACCGCGAAGGACCATTGAAAATACCGTTCTGATGGATTCCTTATCGCCGCGCCCGTAGTACTGAGTACACAGTACCGATGTGCCGCCCGACAGTCCGAAGCAAAATACCGACATCAGAGAAAAGGGCTGATTTGCAAGGGACGATGCGGAAAGGAGCAGTCCTGTGGAATCGGCTCTGCCAAGCATAAGGGTGTCTGCCATACCGACGGCAAGCGCTATCACGTTCTGAAATGCTATGGGCAGAGCAAGAAAGAACACTCTTTTATAAAATCCAGGGTCTTTAACGATATTTTTGAATAGCTTTTTCTTCATTTTGCACGTCTTTCACGCAAAAGAGCAAGCTTCAGTATTGCCGTGTCTGTTTTTGCGTCGCGGAAGCCTTCGCCGAGGACGATATCAAGCGCCTCGGAAAAAGGCATTCTGATAACGTCCAGGTATTCGTCGGGATCGAGATCCCGTTCGCCGAAGGTGAGACCTTCGGCCGCGTAAAGATGGAGCTTCTCAGTAACGTATCCCGGTGAAACGTAAAGCCATCCGAGCGACGTAACGCGCTCAGCTACGGCGCCCGTTTCCTCCCGAAGCTCACGCTTTACCGCTTCGAAGGGGTCCTCGCCCCGTTCAAGCTTTCCTGCAGGTATCTCCACCATGTAATCGCCTACGGCGTACCTATACTGACGGACGAGAAGTATCTCGTCATCGTTTGTGATTGCGATGACGGCGGCACCGCCGTGGTGCTCCACCACCTCGCGTACTGCGGGATTTCCCTCTGCCGTCGTAACATCATCGCGGCGAAGGTTCAATATCTTACCGTGATAGATATAATTCTGACTTACTGTTTTTTCGGTGTAGTCCATTATGTGTTTCCGTTTATTTTTCTATAAATTTTATCGTTACGATCTCAAATGCGCCAACATCCAGGGTGACGCTGTTTTCGCTGACAGCAAGCTCTGTAAGCTCGTTTTCTTCCATATCGCAAAAGTACGCCTTTGATACGTCAAAGCCTGCCGTTACCGTTACCGTCGAGCGCATATTATGTGCATCGTAGATACGTGTAACAATGCCGGAGCCGTTTTCAGCCTCCTTGACAGCCTCAACGATAACATTTCTGCGGTTTGTCTTGACGAGAGACATCGACTCATGTGCGGTGCATTCGCCCTTTGCCGAAACGGCAACTATCGGTTGATTGAGCAAATATGCAGCCTCAACGATGCCCGCATCGCGGAAGTCGCCTTCGTGGGGGAGGAACACATACGTGAATTCGTGCTTGCCCTGGTCTGCCTCGGGATTCGGATGAGTTGCGCACTTGAGGAGAGTAAGTGCCATTTCTGTGCCGCAGCAGGAATGTCCGTACTTGCAATCGTTAAGGATACTTGCGCCGTAGCCGTACTCGGAAATATCTGCGTACTTATGAGCACAAACTTCAAACTTTGCTGCGTCCCAGCTTGTATTTTTATGAGTGGAGCGCTTAACGTGACCGTACTGGATCTCGTATGTTGCCGAATCTGCGTTGACGGCTATGGGGAAATACGCTTTAAGAAGCGTATGGCGCTCGTGCCAATCGATGTCGTTGTGTATCTTCACAGCCTTATCGTAGGGGGAGACGGTTATCGTCTGCACGATAACGGAGCTTTGATAATTGCGTGTGATACGGAAGCCCACCTCAGCACCGAAGTCTACCGCTTCAACAGCGGTGACATCGTTCACGAGGTACGCTTTTTCCTTATAGTAATTGGTGATCTCCCAGGCATCGTATGCACGGGGGAAATCCTCGTGGGCGAGAAGTCTGTTTCCGATGCCCGAAAGCACGGAGCGCTTTGCCGTTTTATCGTAGATGGATTCTATCTCCCACAGGGGTGTGAACACCACGCGGATATGCTCGTTTTCAAGTGTACGCGCTTCCATATCAGCGTCAGCGCCCTCGTGGCCGCGTTTATAATCAGCGAGAGCGTATCCCTTGGAGGGGATATTCTCAACGTACACTCTTTCGCCGTTATAAAGGGCGATGCCCGATGCGTCAAAGCCGTTACTGTTGAAGAAGACTGCCTTGCCATCCTCAGGTGCAACCATACCTGCCACCTTTTCGCGGACAGCAGCAGTAAGTGCCTCGCCGCGACCGATGATATCGGCGTACATCACGTCGGTGTCGTCGTAAACGGGCTTGATGGAGGAGCCGGGGAGAACGTCGTGGAACTGATTGAGAAGAAGTGTTTCCCAGCCGTGCATTATTTCATCGCGGGGATACTCCGCCCCCGTAAGGAGCTTATCCATAACGGAGAGAGCCTCTGCGTTCATATAAAGGAACTCGGAGCGTCGGTTATTCTTCTTATTCTTTGCATTGGAGGTATAGGTACCGCGGTGGTATTCAAGATAAAGCTCACCGACCCAAGAGGGCACCTTTCCCGTCTTACGTGCATTTTCCTCAAGCTCGTCGAGGAACTGTCCTGCGAACTTCTGTGTTACCGAGGGGCAGGAGCCGATACAGCGCGACATACGGCGGCCGTATTCAAGCATCTTTTTGGTGGGTCCGCCGCCGCCGTCACCGAAGCCGAAGGGATTCAACACCTCGCGGGAAAGCTCCTTTTCCTGAAGACGGTTCCACGCACCGTTGACGTAGGAGGGGGTGATATCGGAATTATAGGTGGTGTATCTCGCCATACCGCTTGCAGGTGTTTTCTGCGAGGTGATGAAATACGAGAACACCTTACTGCCATCGATGCCCTGCCAATCGAAAACGTCGTGGGGCATCATATTGGTCTCGTTCCAGCTTATCTTGGAGGTGACGAACTTATCAACGTTCGATTTACGGAGTATCTGCGGCATAGCTGCAGAATAGCCAAACACGTCGGGAAGCCAAAGCACGTGAGATTCAACGCCGAACTCGTCGCGGAAGAACTTCTTTCCGTAGAGTATCTGCCTTATAAGTGCCTCGCCACCTGCAAGGTTCGTGTCTGCCTCCACCCACATAGCACCCTCGGGCTCCCATCTGCCCTCGGCAACAAGAGCCTTGATCTTTTCATAGGTTTCAGGGGAGTCTTCCTTCAGATACTTATAAAGCTGAGGCTGGCTGGACATAAATTTATATTCAGGATACTGCTCCATCAAAGAAATGACTGTGGAGAAGCTGCGCTGCACCTTTTCGCGAGTCTGCGCATAGGTCCAAAGCCACGCAACGTCGATGTGAGTGTGACCGATGCAGGCAACGTTGGGGCGTCCGTCTCTTCCCTCTTCTGTGAACAGCTTACCGTACACCTCAGAGGACAAGTATTCACGGGCAGCTTTTACAGATTCAAGGAACTCGGGGGAGCCGGGACTGCGCCAATCAAGAATATTCAAAGCCTCATTGAGTCCGTCGCGGACAAGCATATACTCACGGGACGTTTTATCCATTACGGACAACGCTTCAAAGGGCACTCTTATATCGTAATAAAGACCGTCAACCTCAAGGTCGCGGACGACTACCTTCGGTTCAAACTTATATTCGTGATAATCGTAGCCGGTGCAAACATACATTAATACGTCGTAGTCACCGTGAGCAGGGTCAAGAGGAACGCTTCTGTGATTTTCGTCGGTGCCCTGGACGAGCTTGCCGTCGAAATACACCATATACTGAGGATTTCTGCCGTCGTGATAGCAATTATCAAGTTCAAGCGCGCATCCTTCGGGGCATTCGGGCAAGGTCACCTTGCCACGGAACCAACCGTGCCATTCTTCCTTCATACCAAAGCGGTCGCTCTTTTGCCAGAGGCGCCAAACAAGGTCAGCTTCCGGGTATTCGCCCGTTTTATATCCGCATTCGGCAACCTCAAAGCCGCCCACGGGGTATATGGCTCTCGCTGTTAAGGGAAGGATCCGTGTAAGCATCTGCTCGATACGTTCATATATAAAATTCACATCTGCGTCCTCCGCATTACATTTTTATTTACATACTGATTATACAGAATCTCACTTGATTTCTCAATAGCTATAACAAAAAAACTGTTTTCCCCTTGCATTTTCCGAGCGGTTGACAACGGTTTATTAACTTGCTATAATTACCTTCACAGACCTCACGAAAAGAAAGGTAAAGTTGATTATGACGACGAACAGAGCCGATATTCCGGAAAAATACAAATGGGATCTTTCTGCGATCTACGCCAACATGGATGAATTTCAGAAGGATTACGCCCGAGCAAAGGAGATAGTGGACCGCTTCCCCGCTCACGAAAAAACTATGACAGAGTCTGCAGAGGGTCTTCTCGCCATGGCGAAGGACGACCTTGCATTTGAGCGAATTATGAACAAGCTCTTCTCTTACGCTCATCTCTCCTCCGACCTCGATAAGTCTGACAACTCCTTCCTCGCGCTTATGGGCGGATGCATGAATCTCGCTCACGAGGCTGCAGCAAAGGCATATTTCGTGTCCCCCGCTATCGTCCGCCTTGAGGAAGAAACTCTCAACGCCTGGTACGAAGAGTGCCCTGAGCTTTGCGAGTTCAAGAGAACTATCGAATCTATCCGCCGCTACAAGCCCTATAAGCTTTCCGATGAAAACGAAAAGCTCATGGCAGGTATGAGCAACGCTCTCGGTTCCCACGGCGATATACGCTCCATCTTCGCAAACGCGGATCTCGAATTTGGCTTCATCCGTGACGAGGACGGCAAAAAAGTTCCCCTCACCGATGCAAATTACGGTGTTTATCTTTCCAGCAGCGACCGTCGCGTTCGCCGCGCCGCTTTCAAGAAGATGTATGAGACCTACCGCAAATTCGGAAACACCTTTGCGGCTCTTATGAACGCCTACGTTAAGGAAAGAGTTACCGTTTCCAAGGCACGCGGATACGAATCCAGCCTTCAGGCATCCGTTTTCAACGACGAGGTCACTCCTGCGATCTACAAAAATCTCGTTGACACCGTGAACGAAAATCTTGACGCTATCTATGATTACTACGATCTCAAGCGAGAGGTTCTCGGCCTTGCTAAATATCACCTTTACGACGTTTACACGCCTCTCATCGGCTCCTGCACAAAGGAATATTCCTTTGAGGAAGCCGTTGAAGAGACTCTCGCTGCCGTTAAGATCCTTGGCGACGAATACCACGATGCACTTGAATCCGGCATCAAGGAGCATCGTTGGTGCGACGTTTTCCCCTCCAAGGGTAAGACGAGTGGCGCTTACAGCTCCGGCACCTACGACACACAGCCATATATGCTCCTCAACTACACCGGCAAGCTTGACGACGTCTCCACTCTTGCTCACGAAGCGGGTCACTCCATGCACACCTACCTTTCCTGCAAGAACAACACACCGCAGAATTCTCAGTACACCATTTTCGTTGCTGAGGTAGCTTCCACCGTAAACGAGCTGCTCTTCTCTCACAAGAAGCTCCGCGAATCTGACAGCGACGAAGAAAAGCTCTCCATCCTCAATCAGATCATGGAGACCTACAAGGGCACTCTTTACCGTCAGACCATGTTTGCTGAATTTGAGCTTTTCATGCACGAATCAGTTGAAGCGGGACATACCCTCACTCAGGACGTTCTCTCCGCCAAGTACTACGAGATCGTGAAACGCTACTTCGGCAAGAACGTCGTTTGCGACGAGGACATCGCTCTTGAATGGATGCGCATTCCCCACTTCTACCGTTGGTTCTACGTTTACAAGTATGCGACATGCATTTCCGCGGCGTCCAGCATCGTTAAGCGCATTGAGACCGAGGGTGCACCCTACATCAAGAAGTATCTTGAGTTCCTTTCCACCGGCGGCTCCAAGTCTCCCCTTGACAGCCTTCTCATCGCCGACATCGACATGACGAAACCCGAGGTAGTACGCGACGCTATCGACGACTTCAGAGCCACCATCGCTCAGTTCAGAGAAATCTACAATAAGTAATTCCAAATAAAAAAACAGCGAGAGCCCCCTGAACTGACCCAATTTGTGCAGACAATACAAAAACAGCCTAAATGGTAGATAT
>CAYXHC010000031.1:0-23752 GCA_964464905.1 uncultured Lachnospiraceae bacterium | reverse complement strand
GTTCGCAAGATGCTATCAAATCAAGAGTATGTTGGCGATACAGTCAATTTCAAGATTTATAGCAAATCCAATAAGCTCAAGAAAAGTCGGCAATCTCATCAATATTCACTATGCGTTCTGCCTTCCCGAACAGGACGGAATGCCCGCGCTTGATGTGCTATCACCAAAAGAAATGCGAGGAACTGCCTAAAAGACCTTCAAGGTTATGAGACTGACGAGCGTAGCTTGTTGCCATTCAATTCATCAAACAAAAATAATATTATAAGAAATAACATTAGATCTGTGGTATAATATACGCAGAAAGCCTTGCGAAGCAAGCCTTGGGGTTTCACCCCATGTGCGCTTTGCGCACCTGCGATTTTGACGGCTTCGCAAAAACGCTCTTGCGAGCAAGCGTTTTTGCTTCATGGTATAATAAATATAAATGTTTGATAGGATTGTGATTCTGTGAAAATACTCAATAAATTCTTCGGTAGTAGAAGCAACATAGTAAAACGTTCAATTTCGATAGAATCATCGAAATTTATTGAATTATTATATTATAACAATTTTGTATTAGTGAAGATTTATGATAAAAAAAGAATCCTACCATAAAATGTTCTCATAAAATTGGTGAGGAATTATATTCCCATGCTGAAGAATTTCTTTCTGAAATCAAAGATGCTGGAATTGATTATTTTTCTAAGCCAAACGGTTGTACCAATGTGTTACCCATGTTGTCAATGTCACTTAAAGTTGAAGATAAGCGGATTTGTCATGTCTTCACAGAGGATGATATGGAATTTGATGATCATTGCATTATTGTGGCTGCTATAGAGAAGTTAGAAAAGAATATTATCGATTTATTGAAAAGCATAAAACTTTATGAGGAATAAAAGGTTTTAATATATCGGATAAAAAAGAGGCGCGCTTTCTCCCTGCTTTTTTATCCGAATCTTCTCGCGTAGCCGCAGCGGCGGCAAAGCTCCTCTGTTGCAAAGCGCCTCATAAATCCCTCGCGTATAGCAACAGCACGCGGAGATGAAACGATATTCTCAATGTCGCTTTCGAAAATGTTCCCGAGTGTGACGCCCCCTTCGCGGTCAAGACAGCAGGGAACAACTCTGCCATCGGATAGTATAGCGAATTGATCCTTCATCCCGTAGCAGTATACCTTTTCACCAAGATAGTCGGCGTTTGCATCGGGCCAGTCGAATCTGTCGCCATATTCGATGTGAAGCCGAGGACGTATACGGAAGCCACGCGGGGACTCTTTCCATTCACCGCCAAACCGCGCTTTAATAAGCTCAAGCGTGTCGATGTTTCGTCCTTCGTCATATCCTCGGTTCCATAAACGTAAGATTACGATAACTCCCTCAGCGCTAGCCTCATCGGCGAAATCGAGACAATCATTTATATATGTAAGATATTCTTCGTCAGTGCCATCCTCAAAGCTGTGGACGGATATGTTTACCTTGTAAACGCCGGCGGAAATAATCTCGCAGCCACGTTTTTCGAGAAGAGAACCGTTCGTTGTGATAATAGATCTATATCCCATGCTGCTTGCATGCTTTATAAAATCGGGCAGCAGAGGATGAGTCAAAGGCTCTCCCATCAAATGATAATATATGTATTCGGTGATGCCTTTCAGCTTTTCGGTGATGACAGTGAATTCATCCATCGTCATACGTCGCAAGGAACGTGATGTGCCCGGACAGAACGAACAGTTTTTATTGCATATATTTGTTATTTCAACGTAAACCTTTGAGTACACGGTATTCCTCTTAGTAAATTAAAATCTGTTATGATCAATTATAGCTTATCAAAGATGAAATTACAACGGGAAAATGATAGGGAAAAGTATAATGTGATCGAATGTATCTGCTGAAAAAAAGATTGAAAAATTTTCGCGAAAAGTGTTGACAAGAGCGACGTTTCACAATATAATAACAGAGGTTAGACGATGCTAACTCTTTTTGAAAATTAGAAGTTAGAGTGGACTGACCGAATATTCCGAATGTTTCGCTGGTGATAATGATGAATCTTAAAGATGCAATTCCCGGAAATGAATATATCATAAAAGCCATAGAAACCGATGATGAAGAACTTGATGCTTTTCTTTTTTCGCTCGGTTGTTACAGCGGAGAGGCTATCACGGTCATTTCTCATCTTAAAGGCGGCTGTATAGTATCCATCAAGGACGGCAGATATAACATCGACAATGAATTGGCTGCGGCCATTATTGTATAAATTAAAACAATCGAAAAGGTTGTTTTTTTTACCCCGACAGGTTAGCAGGTGCTAACCGCAAAACCTATAACTTTATTTAAAGAGGGAATCAAAAGTTATTGATTCAAAGGAGGACTCACCTTATGAGAATTGCTTTAGCAGGTAACCCAAACTCCGGTAAAACCACTATGTATAATGCTCTGACCGGCAGAAATGAAAAAGTCGGCAACTGGGCAGGCGTTACCGTAGACAAGAGAGAACACCACATCAAAAAGTCATATTATGCCGGTGAAGCGCAGCTCATCGCCGTTGACCTTCCCGGTGCTTATTCAATGTCTCCCTTCACAAGTGAGGAAAGCATTACAAGCTCGTATGTCAAAAAAGAAAATCCCGACGTTATCATCAACATCGTGGATGCAACAAATCTTTCCCGCAGCCTTTTCTTCACAACGCAGCTTCTTGAGCTTGGTATTCCCGTTGTAGTTGCACTCAACAAGAGCGATATCAACGAAAAGAAACAAACCAACATCGATAACGAGAAGCTCTCCGCCAAACTCGGATGCCCCGTAATTAACACTACTGCCACCTCCGCCGACGGTCTAAAGGCTGTTGTCGAGGCTGTAGTTTCTGTTTCCGGAACTATGCAGACCGCTCCCTATGTTCAGGGCGACATTGATCTTTCCGACAAGAAGATCGTAGAAGAAGCAGACCGCAAGCGCTTTGACTTCGTTAACAAGATCGTCAAGGAAGTTGAGAAGCGTAAGGTTTTCACCAAGGATAAGAATTTCGGCGATAAGATCGATGCAGTTCTAACAAATAAGTGGCTCGGTATTCCGATCTTCGCTCTCGTTATGTGGGCTGTATTCTGGATCTCCCAGGCAGGTCCCGGCGCGTGGCTCGCTGAAGGTCTTGATATCGGTGAGACTCACCTTTGGGGTCTTGGCGACTGCATCGGTTGGTTCAAGGATATCGTAGCAGGCTGGCTTGAAGGTGCAAACGAGATCGTTCAGGCTATCATACTTGAAGGTATTATCGAAGGTGTTGCCGCTGTCGTTGGCTTCCTTCCCCTCGTAATGGTAATGTATTTCCTTATCGCTCTCCTTGAGGACTGCGGTTATATGGCTCGTGCTACCATCGTTCTTGACCCCATCTTCAAGAAGGTAGGTCTTTCCGGTAAGTCGGTCATCCCCTTCGTTATCGGCACCGGTTGCGCTATCCCCGGTGTTATGGCTTGCCGTACCATCCGCAACGAGCGCGAACGCCGCGCTACCGCAATGCTCACTCCCTTTATGCCGTGCGGCGCCAAGCTTCCCGTTATCTCTCTCTTCGCAGGAGCATTCTTTGATGATGCCGAATGGGTCGGTACTCTTATGTATTTCGTAGGTATCGTTATTATCCTCCTTTGCGCTCTCCTTATCAACAAACTCACAGGCTACAAGGTGAGAAAATCTTTCTTCATTATTGAGCTTCCCGAGTATAAGGCTCCCTCGCTCTGGCTCGCATTTAAGTCTATGTGCCAGAGAGGCTGGGCTTACATAGTTAAGGCCGGTACCGTTATTCTCGTTTGTAACTTTGTTGTTTATATGATGCAGACCTACGGCTGGAGCTTCCAGGCGGTCGAAGATCCTGCAGATTCCATCCTCGCAACTATTGCAACTCCCATTGCATACGTGATTGCTCCTATCGTTGGCGTTGCGCTCTGGCAGCTTGCAGCAGCAGCCGTTACCGGATTCATTGCAAAGGAGTGCGTAGTTTCCACTCTCGCAACCGTATTCTTCTTCGAAGAACTCATCAACGAAGATCTTGAGGCAATCGGCTCTATCACCGCAACAAATATGGGTGGTATCTCGGTCGTTGCAGGTCTTGCATTCCTTATGTTCAACCTCTTTACTCCTCCTTGCTTTGCGGCCCTTGGTGCGATGAACTCCGAGATCAAGAGCAAGAAATGGCTTTGGGCAGGCATCGGTCTTCAGTTCGCAGTTGGTTATACCATCGGCTTCCTCGTCTTCTTCTTCGGCACTCTCTTCACCGGTGGATCCTTCGGTGCCGGTTGGATGCCTATCCTTGGTTGGGTGATCGTACTCGCTATTGCAGCTATCATTACTTCTCTTATCATCAAGAAGGATAAACAGATCAAGGCTGAGTACGCTTTAAATATGTAAGCTATGGGTCCTATTACCAATATAATCGCAATAGCTGTAATAGTACTTATAGTCGGCGGTGCTGTATTCTATATAGTGCGCGCCAAAAAGCGTGGCGATAAGTGTGTTGGATGCCCTTACGCAAAGCAGTGCGGAGGCAACTGCAGCAGTAAAAAATGATATAAAAAAGCATCATCTTCGGATGATGCTTTTTTACCGGCATCGGATTTCGGAGAGGCGAGATATTCCGACATAAAAGATCGGCACGCCTGCGTGCCGATCTTTGACCGATATTTATATTACTCACGGAAAGTAACAGAGTTTGTTGCGGGATCCATCGCATCAACGATAGCGAGGGAATAAAGATCATATCCGAGGTTGCGGATAACGCTTCCGCCTATCTGGAACCCTTTTTCGATGGCAATACCGATGCCTTCAACGGTGGCGCCAGCTTCCTTAACGATTGAGATAAGCCCCTGAAGAGCGCAGCCGTTTGCGAGGAAGTCGTCGATTATGAGAACGTGATCGTCAGCGCTCAAAAATTTATTGGAAACGATGACCTGATTGATCCTCTTGTGAGTGAAGGATTCAACCTCCGCTATGTACATCGAACCGTCGATATTGATGCTCTGGGATTTCTTTGCAAATACCATCGGCACGCCGAAGCATCTTGCAACGGGATAGGCAATAGCAATACCGGAGGATTCGATAGTGAGGACCTTGGTGATGTTCTTATGCTTGAAATGCTCATGGAATGCCTCGCCTATCTGATCGATCAGGGCAATATCCATCTGGTGGTTGAGGAAGCTGTCAACCTTAAGCACGTTGCCTTCCTTTATGATACCGTCTTTCAGTATGCGTTCTTCGAGAAAATTCATAGTTACTCCTTAAATAAACGTCCTTTGCTAATATTATGAATCGCACAGCGGCTTTTGTCAATTATTCTTGCGAAAATTGTCATATATAATATTTTTATATTTGTATATATCGAAAGAAAATGCTTTCGTGCCCTTGCGTTTTTTAGTGTTTTTTGATAATATATATGTATGTGAAGACAGAATATTCGTTATATCGGACGTAGAAAGGAACGGTTTTCATATGCAATATAAAATTTTTGAATATGACCCTTATCTTTTACCTTATGAATCGGATATAAAACTCCGTATGGATAATTATAAACGTAAGAAAAAAGAGCTTTTGAAAAGAGGACAAAACCTTTCCGACTTTGCCAACGGGCACGAATACTTCGGTTTTCATAAGACCGAGGACGGCTGGTATTACCGCGAATGGGCGCCGGCTGCTGAGGAGGTATATCTCACCGGTGACATGGTGGAATGGCACTGGCTTGATCTGAAGCTCACCAACATCGGCAACGGGGTATTCGAGATATTTCTGCCCGGCACCGATACACTTTATAACGGCTGCAAGGTAAAGACTATCGTTCGCCATAATGGTGAATTACTTGAGCGTATTCCCCTATATATCCGCCGCGTTGAGCAGGATCCCGATACGGCGCTTTGGTGCGGCGTCATCGTAGACGAAGAACAGTACCGCTGGGAGAATAACGAATTCATCCCTAAAAAGGACGGCATACTTATTTACGAATGTCATATCGGTATGGCGCAGGATAAGGAAGACCTTGGTACGTATAAGGAGTTCCGCGAGAATATCCTTCCGAGGATCAAGGATCTCGGATATAATACGATACAGATAATGGCGATAATGGAGCATCCTTATTACGGCTCCTTTGGATATCAGGTATCGTCGTTCTTTGCCGCATCGTCAAGATTCGGCACACCGAAAGAACTAAAGGAACTTATCGATGCAGCACACGGTATGGGTATTGCGGTGCTTCTTGACGTTGTTCATTCCCACGCTGTTAAAAATACACTCGACGGTATCAACGAATTTGACGGTACCACGTATCAGTTCTTCCACGAGGGAAAAAGAGGTGACCATCCTGCCTGGGGCACTAAGCTTTTCAATTATGAAAAGAACGAGGTTATCCATTTCCTCCTTTCAAACCTCAAATTCTGGCTGACCGAATACCGTTTTGACGGCTTCCGTTTCGATGGCGTAACGTCGATGATATACCACGATCATGGTCTCGGTACGTCGTTCACGGGATATGACAAGTATTTCTCACTCAATACCGACACAGAAGCCATCACATATCTTCAGCTTGCAAACGAGCTTATCCGTCAGGTAAATCCTCACGCCATTACAGTGGCGGAAGATATGTCCGCGCTTCCCGGAATGTGCCTTCCCATAAAGCACGGAGGTATTGGCTTTGACTATAGGCTCGCAATGGGAGAGCCTGATCTTTGGATCAAGCTTTTGAAGGAAACTCCCGATGAAGACTGGGATATGTGGCGCATATGGGGAGAACTCACCGGCAGGAGACCCGGCGAAAAATACATAGGTTATGTCGAATCCCACGATCAGGCGTTGGTTGGCGATAAAACGGTTATGTTCCGTCTTTGCGATAAAAATATGTACACGGGAATGGGACTTGGCATAGACGACCTCGTTATCGACCGCGGTATCGCTCTTCATAAAATGATAAGAATGGTCACGATGACCCTTGGCGGAGAAGGATACCTCAACTTTATGGGCAATGAATTCGGTCATCCCGAATGGATCGATTTCCCCCGTGAGGGCAATGGCTGGAGCTATTTCTACTGCCGCCGTCAGTGGCACCTTGCCGACGATCCGATGCTGAAATATAAGTATCTTTTAGAGTTTGATAAGGCTATGATAGGCCATCTCAATGAGAATAACGTTCTCAAGAATAAGCCGTTAAGTCTTTTCATCGACAGCGGGTGCCAGATACTCGTTTACGAGCGCGGAGACGTTGTGTACGCCTTGAATTTCAGTCCCGACAGAGCGCAGGAAAGCTATTGGCTCACGGTTCCGAAGGCGGGAAAATATCAGGTCGTAATGTCCACCGACGAGACTCAATTCGGCGGATGGGATCGGATATCAAAGGAATACGTTTACACTGCTAAGCGTGATGCAAACGGTGAATATAAGCTGCAGATATTTATCCCTGCAAGAACGGGACTTTGTATGAAAAAGATCAAAAGACAAAAAAAGGAGCGTGAATGATTCACGCTCTTTTATAAAGGAGATTTTACCGGAAAATAACGTGAACTGTGCCGCCTTTGACGAGATCGATCCTGTCCATTGTTTGTGAAAAAGACATCGGATGGCATCTGGCAGCGGCATACCTACTGACATTGATACCGTATATCATCAATGTTATGATGCCGTTCAAATTAGTCTACAGTGTCAAGGAAGACGACATCAGCTTTATTAATATAAGCGACGTGACCGAGGATTATGGAAAACACCACCAGGAATCTTACTGTGATTATCATAAAAGAAAAAGACCCCTCGGGGTCTTTTTTTATACACATAGAAAAATTGCATTTGCGCTCAAACGTAAAGCTGAATCGAATTTATTCCCATTGTAAATTGTGCTATTTATATGGTAAACTGTATCGTGACAGAAAAAGACGCTTGTGATACACTTTTATCATAAGACAGCTACGTTTTATGTTTGCCGCAAAAGCCAAGTGTGATGGAGATCAATATGCAGTACGACAAAAATCTAATTAATATAACTGACAGCCTCTTGGAAAACAAGAGTATGTATCAAATGATACTTTTGAATGCAAAGGCGCTGACTCTGACTCTCAGCGGCTATCGCTGCTATTTGGACGGCAAATATATCGTTTGTCTGAATATTGACGATACTCTGACTCTTCACGGCGGCTACTATGAAGCCGACAATCTTTCGTTCCGTCCCTATTTTTATAATATCAATCTTAACCACGACCTTATCGGAATGGAAATGTACAATGAAATGCGTGCAAAGTACGGATATCCCGACTTCCGCCTTTTCCGTATGCGCGGAAACGACTATTTCGGCATCATATCCATATCCGACGAGGAATATGCCACGGCAAAACTCTTTTACGATAAAGCAAAGCGCGATATCGAATCAAGCATAAACGACGTAATGTGGTCCTGCAGAGCAAGATCGGATATCATATCCGTACTCCATATAGCAGAGGGGGCATATCTCGGCAAGCAAATGGGACTTGAACATGAGATACTCCGCTATATCTACGATAACATAAACGCGAGAATCACTCTTGAGGACATTTGCCTGCGGTTCAAAACGAACCGTACCACGGTATCAAACCTCATCAAGGAAAAAACGGGCCTGCCTCCGATGAAGTATGTTTTGGAAACGAAGCTTGAGCAGAGCCGCCCCGATCTTCTGTTCACACAGCTTCCCATAAACGAGATCGCCGAAAAATACGGCTTCTCTGATGCCAACTATTACATCCGCGCTTTCAAAAAGCGCTTCGGTAAGTCTCCCTTGCAGTTCAGAAAGGAAGGCTGGAACGAACGTATACGCGACGAGGGCATATACCAGCGCCGCGCAGAGCTTGAAAGAACGGATATGACCGTAAAGGATTTTTGCGAATTTTATAAAAAAGGTCTCGGCAGAGCAGTAACGCGGCTGAAGCTGCAAAGCGACAAGGAACCCTATAAGGAAGCTCTCGCTGAAATGCTCCTTAACGTTGAAAAACGAGGACACCACCGCTTCCTTGATATATACGAAAAGGAGCTTCTCGACGTTATAAACGATAAGGAATTTACAAAAAGGATAGTTGACGGACTCCTTTTCAAGCTTTCAGAGGAAAACAAATATCAAAACTGCATCCCTCTCCTTCTGCTGCTCGGATACCGCGGAAGAGTGGAGGAGATCGTAGAGCGCCGATATCGTGAATCCTACGAGGCGCTTTTGGAATATACGAAAAAGCCTTGGGATGGCGAAAAATACCCGCCATTTGCCGAAACGTATATGAGTATGGCATCTACTCTCGGTAAATATCTTAAAATGGGTGATGAAAGGATAAAATCTATTCTATTCGATATTGCCGATCTTTACGATTATTCGGACGCTCCCGTTATTCCCACGTATCGGAATCCCCTATATTCTCTTTGGGACGGCGTTGGCAGGGAATGCTTTTTCCTCATTCTCGACGAAGCCATAAAGGAGCATAGAAACGGAAAGTGCATCGATATCCGGAACGAATTTGTTGGGATCAAAATCAGAGGTGACGTAGCACCTCCGTCGTTTGATGAGATAAAGAACTTCAATTTCTTCGAAAGAAACGGCTATCCGCTTTATGCCGGCTTCAGAAATGCAGACAAAGAAACGATAGAAGCCGTTGCAAAAGCCGCGATCGAAGAGGAAGATATTGATAAGAAAATGTACTATCTCAATTATTTCACTTTCCGAATGCTGGATTATCCTCCCGTTGAATTTCCCTTTGATCCGGAGCCGCTCATCAAGCTTGCGGAAGCGGAAAACTATGAAATCAGAACAGAGCAGCACTATGGCTATACGCCGATCGTGCTGGAGATTCTTGCAAATAAGCGTTGCCCCGCCTCTCATCGTGTAGGCGTGAAGCTTTTCTTCGATAACAGCGTAAGAGATTGGCTCCGTATCCATGCGATATTGGTGCGCTTCGGCAAAAACTATATTCCAGGGGAGGACAGATCTGACCTCACAGCGCTTCTGCGCTCCGAAAATCCCGATGATAAAAGCACTGCTATAAGAGTGTTCACCAACGACCTGAAGCTCGGTATTGAAGGCTTGCCTCTCGATATGATCCCTTATATCTTCGCAAATATCGAGGCTCCGTACACGCACCTAAGAAAAGAACTGGTTGAGGCATTGGTTGAAAAGTGTATGCTCCCCGACGAGATCAGGGACGAATGTGCATACGACGCCGATAAGAAAATCCGCGAAATGTTTTTGAAATCATAAGATAAGGAGAAAAAATGACAGAAAAATCGATTCGCACGAATAATAACAGCTCCTATAAGCGAGTTATTATTTCAACTCTCATAACGGTAGCAATATCGTTTGCCGCATATCATCTTCTTTATAGTGTCATTATTATGGCTCTCTTTATGGACGTAAGGGAAGAGGACCGCAACTGGACCCGCCTTGCATATGCGGTGATAGTTCTTTTCGCTTTGGTCTTCCACTTCGTTTATGCACGCCGTCATATAAACAGTAACGGCATCGGCATTGTGGGCGGAGGCTTTGACGTAAAGGAAGCGGTGCGGGAGTTTTACCTCGCCGACGGGAAAGCCTTTATGATCGTTTACGGAGTGCTTGCTGTTTTATACGAGGTGATCTATATTATCGCAGCTTTGTCGGGAAAAATGAATATCGTACTCTTAGCTTTGTCTTTTCTGTTTCCCGCGGCGGACCTTATACCGATCCCCATGCTTCGCACGGTGGCGGCGTATACCGTTACCGTAATATCCATCTTCGCCGTTGTGGCGTTGAGAAAATATAAGATACAGAAATACTGGGAAAATGGAATCTGAAAAAGCGAAAACGTAATAAACATAAATTTCAGATCTTTTTGCGAAAATCAGCAAAACACGATAGACAAACAAGTGACCGCGTGATAAAATAAAACTATGGTAACACGCGAGCGCAAGAATTGCGAAGCCGTGATAAATTTATATATATTTCGGGAGAGGGAACGATGATATCTTTACTTTATTTTATCTGCTACACGATCGTGATGATCCTGTCCATTGTTTATGAGAAAGACATCGGATGGTATCTGGCAGCGGCATACCTACTGACATTGATACCGTATATCATCAATGTTATGATGCCGTTCAAATTGGTCTACAGTATCAAGGAAGACGACATCAGCTTCATTAATATAAGCGACGTGACCGATCTTCCTTACGGCTCGAAATTTTTGTTCGCTTTGACCCTTGCGACTATCATCTTCGTACCCGTTTTCATACCCGCAAGCGTTTCGATCTGGCTTTTCTATATCGGTACCGTCACCGTTACATACGTGTACCCCGCAGTGAAGCATATGTTCCTGCGCGTGAAGCTGTACTGTGGCCTGAAAAAGCGCGGCTTCACGGTTCTGTCCGGCGCAAAAGATCTTATCTTCAAGGGAACACATAATGTGCATTACGTAAAAGTTAAGTCCCAAGACCGCGAATATAAGATAGGCATTCTCGGCGGTATCGGTAAAATGAAGTATGAGCTTGACGGAGGGAATATAAAATCCACTCGTGTCAATTCGGTGTTGAGAGAATACGTTCTTGAGCTTGAAGGGACAGACAGCGAGACCATCCGTGGAATGGCAAAGCATTATCTCGGCAAGAGCCGCACCGAAAAGCTGAACACCACCGAGGGCGCTCTCTACCTTCTTCTTCAGCAGGGGTCGTTTATCGTGTTGAACGGTAAATTTATCAGCCGCGGCACGGAGCTTCGTGGCATGCGCCTCGTGGATATGACCTCCGGTACGAAATATATACGATGAATGTTAATTATTCTTTAGGAGATCATAATGAAGAATAATCCAATGAGCACGGAGAACAAAGTGAAAGATATCAACGAAAACGGAAGAGAAGAACACTGCTTGCCCGATAACATCGACACCGGATGGCGTAAAATATACGACCTTGCGAATGCTGAGCTTGCAAGTGTTGTTCCCGAGGGGATGTCTGAGGCGCTGTTTTGTGATGATATGTACCAGGCGGCAGTTTTTGAAACAGAATCCGGCAAGATCTATAGTACAGTTATAAAAGATCCGGTTGACGGGGACCGATCAGACGAGAAAAATATCTTGAAAACGATGGCAGAAGCCGGCGACACACACATAAAAAGGATGCTTTTTATGTGGGCAAACTC
The DNA here is from genome assembly GCA_964464905.1 of uncultured Lachnospiraceae bacterium. GTDB lineage: Bacteria > Bacillota > Clostridia > Oscillospirales > CAG-272 > DTU064. The sequence goes on along the minus strand of CAYXHC010000031.1, from coordinate 11,641 downwards.
AGCTATAGATTTCCTGTCATACGATTTTGCAAAAATGATATTCGAAGCAGATCCCCGAAACAAAGACGCTCTGATATTACGTAACGGCGTGAACGGATTTGTTACAGAGCCGATACGTGGTTATATGGTGCGGAATTAGTTTTTTAGTAGTATTTATGGACACAAGATTTGAAAATATCTTTAATAAGGAACCGTCCGCGATTCGAAACGGTGACTATTATTATAACATACCGTGGCTTCCCGATGAGCCTCCCTTTAAGGCGCGTGCGGAAGAAAAGGGCGTCTCAGAAGAAGAGTTACGTCAGCATTGGATAGAGAGATGCAGATGTATGTTTACGAAGTTCTACACCGACAGAGATTTGTCGGTTGAATTTTCGGAAAAGAGCTGGGGATTTCAAAGATTCCTGCAGGGAGAAAACGCCGACAAAAGGATAACGGATATCTTGCGTTATATAGCGGAAAACGATATCGCTTACGCCGATATCGGAAGCTCCAATATGGGAATGGCGCCTTACGTGCTGCATCTGAATCCCGGTGCGTATTGTCTCATCGCGTCGGATCTTAAGCCTCATATCGGGCTTTTAGGCTCCTTCATAAATGAGGTGTTACCGGAAAATAACGTGAGCTTCGCAGCCTTTGACGAGATCGATATCCCCTTAAAGGATGAGTCGCTGGATGTTGTAACGGGTGTATTGCCTCTGTCGGGTGCATCCCAGAATAGAATTGTTCACAGCAGCGTTATGTCACTTAACGAGCTGACGGAGATGTGCATCGAAAAAATGCTTCACGAGGTATACCGCATACTAAAGCCGGGGGGATATTTCATTTTCGGTGAATTCAATTCCCGTTGGATTTGGTCCCGCGAGCTTCTGCACTCATATTTCAAAACTCACGATAATATCTCCGCCGTGCTGACGGAGGAAGAAATTATAAAGCGGATGAATTGCCAGACTGAATCGGAAAAATACAGACTTAACGACGATAGGATCAAAAATGCAGGCTTCGAGATCGTCATAAAGGACGTTCACGGTACTATGGAAGATCCCGAAAACATTGCCCATTTGCTCGCGAGCAACAAAGAATATAACGATGTAGCGAACGTTTTTGAGGACGGTATGATATCCCTTGAATTTTACGATCATCTTTACGTGCTGAAAAAGACGATATAAAGCAAACCCGTGAGGTGTAAAATGACCTACACAAATGAAGAACTAGAAAAAGCACATGAGTTTTCTATCAATAATAGACCCGCCCTTGAAGCACCGCAAAGATGTGGCTGCTTTTATTGCGACAGTATATTCGATTCCACCGAGATCAAGGAATGGATAAAGGATAAAAAGGGAACGGCTCTTTGCCCCCGTTGCGGTATCGATTCCGTGATCGGCGAGAGCTCCGGATATGAAATAACGTCGGAATTTCTCAAAGCAATGAAGGATATATGGTTCTGAATACACCAAAAATACAGAAAAAGGAACGCGCGAGCGTTCCTTTTTTAGTTATCGCTGACGTTTCGCCGGCTTTTTTACGTTGCCGTTTTAATAAGATCGGGCATTTCATGCCCAAGATATTCCTTGGCGAAGCTCGTATCACAGCTCCATAAGTTGAGCTGATCCTTACCCAAAATAACCGGCATACGGTGGTGCACGTCGGACACGGTCGGGTTTGCCGCCGTCGTCAGGATAACGAAGCGGATGCCGTCAGCGTATTCGTTATATAACCCCGCAAGATAGAGTATCTTCTGCCTGGGGCGGTTGAATAAAAACTTCTTTTTTTCTTTTGACCACTCGTAGTACCCCGTCGTGGGCACAACACAGCGGCGGCGACGGAAGTATTCGGCAAAGGTGTACTTTTCAGCGGCGGTCTCCGCCCGGGCGTTTATTATCACTTCCTTTCCGCGGAAGCCGGGAAGGCCCCACGCGGCAGGAATCGGCGAAAGAATACCGTTTTTCGCCGTCAAAAGAGGGACGGTGTTGGTGGGGAATATCTCACCCGAACGAAAATTTATGTCGGGATATAAAGATTTTGCGGCTGTGTAAATGTCAAGTAGCTCTTGGCTTTCGTCAACAAAGCCCGTGTACCGTCCGCACATAGACTATCTCCTTTACTTTAGAAATTTTGAGTTGTGGTCCTGCACTCGAAGTCTGTGACCGCGTCTGATGAGAGCGTCCACCTTCAGGGCAACGAGATTTACGTCCGTGTCCGTGGCGGCGGCGATGGCGGCGGCGTCAAGTCCATCCTCGATCAGCTCAATAACGGTGTCGTCGTCGAGAAGAAGGGAAGCAGCAAAAACGTTCGCCTCGTATTCTCGGCGTGCGGTCGTATCGTAAAGCATAAATTCCTGAAACGCGCAGGTCTTCGCATATTCGCGGTGAAGCTGATCGTGCCCCAGCTCGTGCGCGCACACGATGCGGTTCAGCTCCGCAGAATTTTTATTGTTCAGAATGATGAAGCGATTCCGCTTGATGACGCGGTACATCCCCTTCAGCCGATGAAGCGCATCCGTATACATCACGTTGATGCCAAGCTCGGACGCGATGCTGAAAGGATCGCGCGTACCGCACCTTCGCATCAAAGCGATTGCTTTTTCGGTAATAGTACTGTTGTGGCTCATAGCTTTTATTTGTTCCGATATTTTTTCGGCGCGTATTTTGCGTTATTCTTCTTCGCGATCCAGTAAGCCTCGTTCAGAGCCGCCATGATGCCGTCCTTTTCCTCCTCGTCGAGCTCGCCTCCGGCAAACAGACCAATGACCTCGTTCACAAGCGCGTCAACGTCGCGTGCCGCGGCGGCACCGCCGCGCTCACCCGCCTCGATCACGTACTGGTCCGTTTCGGAAAGGAGCGACGCCGCCGTCGTGCCGAGAACGGAGGCGACCTTCATCACAGGATCAAGACTTTTCGGCAGACGTCCTGCCTCCCAAGTCTGGATCGCGCGATAGGAAACTCCCGTCGCGTCGGCAAGCTCCTTTTGCGTCAGCCCCGATGCTTTTCTTGCTTCTTTCAGTTTTTCCGAAAATGACATAACGTATTACTCCCATAAAATAACACACAAGAATGTGCATGAATCCTATTGACAAAGCACACGACGGTGTGTATAATTAAACCGTAGAGGCACATCGTGATGTGTGCTAATTGATCGGCACACACCGATGTGTGTTTTTATTCTATCACGAGAACAAATGTTTGTCAATGGGGAGAGCAATAATTATGGAAAGAAAAACGATACTTCACAGCGATCTGAATAATTTCTACGCCTCCGTTGAGTGTATGCTAAATCCCGAACTGAAAAAATACCCCGTCGCTGTCTGCGGCAGGGCGGAGGAGCGTCACGGGATTGTGCTTGCGAAAAATTACGCCGCAAAAAATTGCGGCGTAAAGACGGGCGAATCCATATTTGAGGCAAAAATGAAATGCCCCGACCTTGTAACCGTGGATCCGCACTACGGCGAATATGTGAAATATTCGCGACTTGTGAGAGGCATCTATCAGGAGTATTCGGATCTCGTTGAACCCTACGGAATGGACGAAAACTGGATCGACGTGACCGCATCGGCCCGTACCTTCGGCAGCGGCGAGAAGATAGCGGACGAGATTCGCGAGCGCGTCAAATTCGAACTTGGACTCACCGTTTCGATCGGGGTGTCGTTCAATAAGATATTCGCCAAGCTGGGCAGCGATATGAAGAAGCCCGATGCCGTCACTGTCATAACGGAGGAAAATTTCCGCGACAAGATTTGGGGACTGCCTGCGGACGAGATGCTCGGTGTGGGGCGTTCCGCCATGCGTGAACTTCGTAAATACGGTATCGACACCATCGGTGCTCTTGCCGCCTGCCCCGAATCGTTACTTGCCTCAAAGTTCGGAGTGAACGGCATACGAATGAAAAAATTCGCAAACGGCGAGGATACCTCCGCCGTCACGCCCCAGGACTACGAAGCGCCCATCAAATCCGTGGGCAACGGTATCACCTTTCTTTCAGACCTGAAGACGGAAGGCGAGGTGTGGCCCATGATACTCTCCCTTGCAGACGAGGTGGCGCGCCGCCTCCGCGCCGCTCACAAAAAGGCAAGGGGCGTGTCACTCACCGTCAAATGCAACGACCTTTCATATAAGGAATGGCAGACGGCGCTTGACCGCCCCACTTATAACGCAAACGAGCTCGCACGGCGCGCTTTTGATCTATTTCGCACCGGATACCCTTGGGTCAAGCCAGTTCGCGCAATGACGGTGCGCGCCATACGGCTGACGGACGACGATACCTGCGAACAGCTCTCCATCTTCGGCGGCGCCGAGACGATCGCAAAAAGCGAAGCCGTAGACAAAACCGTTGACGAGATACGCGCCCGCTTCGGAAGCCGCGCCATCTTGAGCGCGGCAACGATGGGACTTTCCAAAATGCCCCGTGCGGACGACGAGATAGAGCTTCTTATGCCCACGGGAATGCTGAATTTAGCTTAAGGAGGATAGTATATGGAAAGACGCAAGGTCTACGTTAAGGTAAACGTTGATTTTTCCCCCGAGGGGGAGCTTTACCCGCGGTCAATAACCTGGACGGACGGACACGTATACGAGATCATGCGGATAACGGAGCGCATCCGCGCCGCGTCAACTAAGGTGGGCGGCTGCGGTATCCGCTACCGCGTCATAATCGACGGGCGCGAAAGCTACCTATTCCGCGAGGAGGATAAATGGTTCGTGGAAGGAAAGGGGATATGATAGTGGGATGGAATCAATACAAATATTGTCAACGGAAAGAGGATGCTTCTGAAAGCCGCTCACACTCGCGGAAAAACGCCGCTTATACTCCATCGGACGATTTTTTCAACCTACGGTTTTGAGATTATTAAAAACAAGTTATTGGGTTCAAACACAAAATATTTGTTCCTCATTTATCAAAAATGTGTCATACTATAAATATAAACGTGAAATTTTCGGAATTTTCAAAAAAATATTTTCTAATTTGCAAATTTGAGCCTTGAAAGTTGACTATATAAGTGTAGGGAAAAATCAACGCTGCGAAAGGAAGACAAGACCGTGAAAGACAGTGCAATAATAGATCTGTTTTTTGAAAGAAGCGATTCGGCTGTATCTGAGCTTGAGATAAAATATGGCGCAAAAATGAAAAGCTATGCTAACCGATATCTCACAGATAGCCGCGATGCCGAAGAAATATATAACGATACGCTTGTAGCGATATGGAATGCCATACCGCCTGAATGTCCGAACAAGTTCATGGCATATATAATGGCTGTTCTTGAATGTAAAGTCATAAACCGCTTGAAATATATAGGACGTGAAAAACGGAGCCGTTCGGGTGAGGTCATGTTTGAGGATTTTGACGACATCCTCAAATTCGCGGGAATGACGGACAGCGCGGAAGATGTTGTAATCAACTCTATGAGCGGAATTGTTGACGAATTCCTGGCAACGGAGAATTCGCTTTCGAGACGACTCTTTCTGAAACGGTATTATTTCGGCAAAACTGTTTCTGAAATAGCAGACGAAGCGGAAATGAGCGAAAGCGCCGTTGCATCACGAATATCACGAACGAAAATGAAGCTATATAAGTATCTTAAGGAAAAGGGGGTAACAGTATGAAGCTGTCAAATTATATCAAAGGCGAAATGGATCATATCAGAGGTGAATTTTTGCTTGAAGCTGTAGACACCGATAAGGATTATAAAACCATAGCGTTTTATGAAAACGGAACCTCGCTTTTTGAAATCATCAAGAAGGTCGCGTACGCTGTTGCCTGCATTGTGGCTGTCACGGCAGTTGTGATCGCGTTTATACTGATGCGTAACAGTATCTCGGGTCCGGGCGAGATCCCCGCAGATTCGGGAACGGAAACGGATGATACGGAGAATGATAGATTCACGATCTTTGAATACGGAGAAATTACGGCTGAAGAAAGCGAAGCACGCAAAGCGTATGAATTCAGAAGATCGGGGGCGTATCGTCTGTTTGCGTACAACAATTATTACTTTTACCACACAAACGGAACAGGCGATGGTGGCTCCAACGGGAAGAGTGAGAATATTCTGTTTTATGACGTAACATATATGACGGATGAGCCTATGTCGGCATTCTTTGATTCTGTAGGAAATCTTCCTTTTGATGTAGACAGAATGTTTATACAGAACATCATAGTTGACGAATATGCAACTGAGAAAAAAAGCGGATTACCGGTGTTTATCCTATTTATAAACGCCTATCGCGGGGCGGATGATCTGTCCGGCTTTTATTCCTATGATATGAATTCGCGTGAATTGAGGCTCTGTTACCGCACAAATAACGCTGACTGGATGGGACTCTACGGGGATAGGATCTATTATTCATACGATAACGGTGACAAAGGCAAACTACTGTGCAGTGTAAGGCTTGATGGAACAGACAAAAAAGAGATAGATGAGGAATTGAAATTCGATCCGTATATTCTTGATGTAAATGACGAATACGTATTTTTCAGCTCCGGCGCGGGCGGCACGATCTACAGATGCGATACGAATTTTGAAAATGTGACCGAATTTGCAAAAACGATCAGCTCCGTCGGACACATACACAATGGATATTTCTATTATGCGGACGACAAATTGACTGAGGAAGACTATAACGGTGAGCAAGTCACGTCCCGTGCTCTTGTAAGAAAACCGGTAGATGCAGGGTTAGATGATCCTGAAGAAACGGTATATGAAAAGAGCTCTATGGAGGTTTTCCATAACGGAATCGTATATATACAAGCGCGCGAGTTCGGACGTCCTCGCCACCTTGCAAATACAATTGTCAAGGTTGATCTTGATACTTTTGAATCCGAGGTGGTGTTTGAATATACTCAAAACGACGACGATCTTATTGAACTGCAGTGTGTGTACGGCGACTCATGGACTTTGAAAGTCATGAAATACGAAGACGGTAAATACGTAAAATCGATCAATGCATATTACAATCTTGAAGGTGAGATCTGGCAAGAATTTGAACCTGAATATTGATGGAGTGATAAGCTGAAAAACACTTGACGGTAGGAGGTAGTATGCAGTTTTTGGAATTGGCTCGATATGAGCTTTACAAGCTGTGGTCTTTCGAATATGTGCGATTCTTGTTTATCTTGCTGCTGGCAGTCAATATGATATCAGCTTCTGTGTATTGCAGTGAATTCCTCGACATAGAAACAAGAAATTCGGAATACAGCTACACAAGAGAAGACGTTTTCTATGTGCATCAGCTTCGCGAAAAGGATCCTGAATGGTTTGAGGCGGAATATGAGCACATAGATGTGACATGGAGCGAATCCTTTGACAGCGAACCGCCGATGAGCATTTACTCAAAGTGTGACTGGTGGACCTTTGAGCACGTTTACCGTGATGTGCACGCATACGAAAACTATGTATCGGATATTGAAAAAACGATACGTGATGCGAAATATTTGCTTCACATAGCCGAATTGTATGAAAACGAGGCTCTCAGTGCCACAAAGGAATATCAGGAGCACGTCATAGAAACGTATTCAAAGCTCCTCGAGGAGGTGAAGCCTTACAGTAGCCACGCATACGGTTGGAGAGCATATTTTTCGTTTTCAACAGTTTCCGTCATTATGTTTTTATGGGTACTGATAACATCTGTGACGCTGTATCACGAGCATATCACTACCGGCTTTGCGCCGATTGAGCGGATATGTAAAAAAGGACGCCTGCACACCGCTGTGGCGAAGCTTATTGTAATGATACTGATTATCGTTGTAAGCGTTATGGTGTTCCTACTTTCAGCAATGCTTGTTATCGAACTTCGAATCGGTTTCACAGGCGGTGAAGCACCGATACAGCTTTTAGAGGTGCATACAGCGGAACCCGATGAAACGTCGTATACATACGTTCCGTTGGCTTTGTCGATGCGAGGATATGCACTTGCAAATGCGGGATTAAAATGCATCGTACTTTCCGCATTCGCCACTTTTGTTGTGCTTGTAACGTCTTTTACTAATAATATTATTGGCTATATATCTGGTATTTTGCTGTTTGTTTGTCAGTATTATGCCGCAAACGCACCCGTTATCACGACAAACCAGTGGCGTAATCTGAATTTGATCACGATGTGTCGGGACAACGTATTTCTGACTCGTTTGCGTGAGGTAGTGCTGTTTGGCACATCGACGGATCTATACACTATAGCGATTGTAAGCTTGCTTACCGTAACAGTTGTTTTCACTTGTCTTACAGCTTTACGTTTTTCCACAAAACGCGTTGTGTCAAAACAAAGCGGCGGAATCAAACGGTTCATCATCAATGTCTCGGAAACAGTGAAGCGTGCGGCAAACACGCAAACAAACCGCCGTTATCCGACAAAGCTGTGGGTTTATGAGATCCGCAAAAGCCGTATTACATTTGCTGTTTGGGTGATTCTCATAATCATTATGTGGTATGTTACGTCGGAGTATTATCGACCGCCGAATACCGCATACGACCGAATGTACAGCGAAATAATGAAGACCTATGAGGGGGAATATACGGAAGAAAAGGCAGATGCAATCATAGCGCAGCGCGACGAATATCAAGCAATCGTTGATGAATTTTCCGTTTACGAAGCGGCATTTCAAACGGGAGAGATATCGGAAAAAAAGTTTTTCAACTTATATGAAAAATATCTTGTAGCACAAGGACGACTTCCGGTTTACAGAGATCTTGCGCTTCGATCAATGCATCTTGCAAAAACTCCGGGAGGCTGGTATTTTTACGACACGGGCGTGCTTGAATATGCAAACCGAGACAACGACTGGGGCGCCCTTCTGTTCGTTCTGCTTTTAGGTGCGGGGATCTTCCTGCCGGAATATAAGAAAAAATCGTCCGAGTCAACGACTATATCAATAATTCGTACTGCGAAGCATGGCAGACGAAGATTCGTCAGCACAAAGCTTTGGCTCGTGACAATATCGGCTGTCACCGCCTCAGTCATAGCAAACGCCGTTGAAATATGCTGCTACCTGAGAAATTACGATACTTCCGCGATAAGCGCACCGATGAGAAGCGTTGCGGAATATGCGGAAATGCCGTCATGGCTTAGTGTAGGCGGATATTTCGCGTTGACGATGTTGCTTTCTATTGTCGGTACCGTCATACTGGCTCTGATTGCGTGTGCGATATCCTGTATCGGTGAACGTGCAGTTACCGTTTACGCTGTTGTGACGGTTTTGCTCCTCCCGTATGCGTCCGTTCAGCTCGGAATGGACTTTATGACGTTTGCGGATCTGACGCGTCTTTCCGATGCACAGCGTCTCCTTACGCTGACAAACGGTGGCGGAGTAATGCCGACGGCAATATACTATGCCGTCGCAACGGTCGGTGCGGCGCTTGCTGTTCGTGCCGTCTATGCCAAAACTGAAAGGAAGGCTTGATATGCAACTGCACCTTAATAACGTCACAAAATCATACGGGTCAAATCTCGCCCTCGACGGATTCACGGCGACGCTTGAGCCGGGAATATACGCGCTACTCGGCCCGAACGGATCGGGAAAATCCACGCTGATGAATATTATCACGGATAATCTCAAGGCCGACCGCGGCGAGATCACATTCGACGGCGAAAACACGCTCAAAATGGGCGTACGCTTCCGCGAATTGCTCGGATTTATGCCGCAGTATCCGGGACTGTATCCGAACTTCACTGTTGAGCGTTTCCTTTGGTATATGGCGACGCTCAAGGATATGAAGCGCGACGACGCGGCGCGTCAGATCAGGGAGATCCTCGCCGCCGTCGAGCTCGACGACGTGCCGAACCGCAAGATCGGCGCGCTCTCGGGCGGTATGAAGCAAAGACTCTGCCTCGCGCAAGCCGTGCTCGGCGATCCGAAGATCCTCATCCTCGACGAGCCGACAGCGGGACTTGATCCGAAGCAGCGAATCTCGATCCGCAACTACATATCTAAGATCGCACTCGATAAGATCGTCATCATCGCGACGCACGTCGTCTCAGATGTCGAATACGTCGCACGCGATATCATAATGCTCAAAAAAGGCGTAATCGTCGATAATGCGCCGCCGCACGAGCTGACGGCGAAGATCACGGGCAAGGTCTGGAACGTGCCCGTTGACGAACGCGAGGTCAGCGAGATGCAGAACCGCTACCGCGTCATAAACATCTCCGTCGATGACGTGCTCGGAAAAGCCGTGTTGCGCGTTCTGTCGGAGACGCAACCGACGGAGGATGCAAAGCCCGTCACCCCCACGCTCGAGGACTATTACCTTTATGTGTTCGGAAGTGAAATATGAGTAACAAAAAAAGACCCGCGAGGGTCTTTTTTGATGTGATAAAATGCAAAGTGACTAAATTACAATGGATTTTTATTATTCACTGTTTGAGCCAGTTTGTGTTGATACCGTAAATAAAAAAAGAGATTCTTGCGAATCTCCTTTTTTTTATCTGAGTGACTGGACTTGAACCAGCGGCCTCTACCACCCCAAGGTAGCGCGCTCCCAACTGCGCCACACCCAGATAGCTTTCAAGGAATTTGCCTTCCCCCAAGCGCCAAGACATTATATCACAGCGACCTTTATTCGTCAAGACTAAAATTAAATTTTTTTAGAATTTTTTTCGATTTCTTCGGGCATAATATTTACGGACAGCAAAAAAGGAAATGAAATAGAGTTGTTAAGGAGAAGCTTATGCAGGAAAAATGCAGTAAAAAGGCAAACATGAACATTGAATGTACGGTTATGGATTGCGCGAATCATTGTTCCGGTCAGAATTATTGTTCTCTTGAAAAGATCAAGGTAACAACGCACGAGACCAAGCCTACGGTTTTGGAATGTACGGACTGTTCATCCTTCGTTCTTGCGGGAAAAGACCGTAAATAAGCTATCGTAAAGAGAAAATGACGGCTAAAAACCGTCGTTTTCTCTTTATATAAACTATTGACAATCGATTGAAACCTTTATCGAGGTGTGATATAATCTATTTGTCAATACGGCAATTATTAATCATCGATTTGGAGAAAACGATTATGGAAAAAACAAAAGTTGCAATAGAGATCAAGAATTTCGGCACCATCAAACTGGAGTTATATCCTGATAAGGCACCTCTCACGGTAGAGAACTTCCTCAAGCTCGTAAACGAAGACTTTTATACCGGACTCATTTTTCATAGAGTTATCGAAGGCTTTATGATCCAGGGCGGCGGTATGGATGAAAATATGAACGGAAAGCGCGCAGCATCCATCAAGGGTGAATTCAGAGCAAACGGCTTTGCGCAGAATGACGTTCCTCATCTCCCCGGTACCATTTCTATGGCAAGAACTGCTGATCCCAACTCTGCGTCCAGCCAGTTCTTCATTATGCACGAGTATTCACCTCACCTTGACGGTCAATATGCGGCATTTGGCAAGGTCATCGACGAAGAAAGCCTCGAGATCGTAAATAAGATCGCAGCCGTTCCGACGGGAGTCTTTGGTTGGTATTCCGATGTCCCCAAGGAAACTGTTGTGATCGAGCGTGCATACGTGATCGAGTAATTAAAATAAAGGCGGCACCGTTGCCGACCTTTCCGGTACATATAATAACTGATCGATCAAAAAGACGGCTCGAAAGAGCCGTCTTTTTTCACTGTCGAAATGCACAATTTGCTTCTGCGAATATTTGTATATGTGCACAATTTAC
>CAYXHC010000030.1:0-24528 GCA_964464905.1 uncultured Lachnospiraceae bacterium | reverse complement strand
TATTGAATCGAGCACCTGGAAATCCTTTTTTGAAACACAAGTACACTGTGTCAACGGTGACACCACAAAGTGGCTTGATTATAACTTGATGATGGATTTCTTTATCAAAGATAATTATCCCGAATATGCAGATTACTTATATGTACGCGGAAATTGGCAGGGTTATTACCTTTGCACAAGCGATGAATCTTTGATGGATGGCAAATACGACCTTTATGTTGATTGCCTTTTCCAAGAAATGGTGCTTCCCGATACCAATGATCGATTCTATGTTTTCTTTGCGCAAGCAGAAGACCTTCTGTATATTGAGCTTTGGGACAAAAAAACCGTTTACGACGCGGAAAATGTGTGTGATATCTTAAACTCCGACTTTGGCACTGCATACATTCCTGCGCGCGCTTCAGTCACCGAGCTTGAAGACAATATAACCGTGTATAATTTCCGCGAAAACGAGGTTATAAGGAAGGCGGTAGCAGAATACATTTATCCGTTTGGCGCTGATTACAATCTTTATTCCATTTCATTCTCTGAGATTCCCGCTCCCGATGAAAACACGGTTTATCTCACAGTTTACATCCGTGATCAGTACGTGACAGGTGAAAAACCGATCATTCTCTTTACGCTGAACACAGAAACGTTGAAGATGGAGGAGATACAGAAATTCACGAGCTCCGAAAGCTACAACAAATACGTGGCTGAGATGGAAGCTGCTGATCCTCCATACATCGACAGCGAGGAAAATACTAAAACGCCATATATTGACGGTGATGTTACCGTATATTACGAATCAAAGACCATGAAGGTCTATATCGACGCAAAGGACGATCTTTACGTTAAGATGGAAAAGACGGGCAAGACGTACCTCATTTTCAACGGCGTTACCGACGAAAATTCAGAGGAATTTCAGGATATACTGAACAGCAACAGCTATGATTATTACGACGATGATGGATATATAAGTATTTTCTCCGGTGCAAAAAAAATCAATGTTATAGACGAAAGATACGTTATCTTCCATGACGTTGGCTGGGAATGGGTACGTGGTACAGGTTTCTACGACACGAAAACGAACAAGTATTATTACTTAAGCTGGCAGCGTTATCTGAGGATAATAGACGGTAAGATATACGTTTCTGGTGAGATTGAATACCCGGACCATTATGCAGATATGTCGTATTTCATGCTTTCAGATCTTGAAAAGCTGGAGGAGGGGTGCATCAACGATACCGTTACTCTGACTCCCGTTCCCTTCATAGCGGAATATGAGGACTGCTGGAGCTCTTACAGCTTCAGCGATGACGGCAGATACCTGACTGTCATTACGTATGTGACTGAGGAAGAAAAAACCGTTAACTACGCAAACGTGATCGATCTTCAGATCGGAGTTAAGTATTCCGTACAAATTGGAGCGTCAAGCGGCTCTATCTATTATCTGGACGATGGCAGAATTGCACTTTACGGCTCACAAAACGGCATAGCCTACGTGTTTGACGTAAAGTGATCCCTCAACAACGAAAAAAGGCATCACCCGGATGGGTGATGCCCTCTTTTTTGCTGTTAGATAAGTTCCTTAACCTTGGAGCTCTTACCAACTCTGTCGCGGAGATAGTAAAGCTTTGCACGGCGAACCTTACCGCGTCTGATAACTTCAACCTTCTCAACGTTGGGAGAATGAAGCGGGAACGTCTTTTCAACGCCGCAGCCGTATGCTACGCGGCGAACCTTAAAGGTTTCGGAGATACCGCCGCCGTGGCGAGCGATAACGGTGCCTTCAAAGAGCTGAGTACGAACTCTCTGTCCCTCTTTGATTCTGTTGTGAACTCTTACAGTATCACCAATGTTGAATTCAGGAATCTGTTCCTTAAGCTGCTCATTTACAAGAGCGTCAATCTTTCTGTCCATTTTCATGACCATACCTTTTCTTGAAATATCGAAGCATTCATGCAGAGCGGCAGCGGACTGCTTCGGTGCGATTTCGCACACAAATGGAAGTATACCACAGATCTCCTTTTGATGCAATAGTATTTTTGATAATTTCTCATATTTTTTTGCTGATTTTTTCATTAATTTTACCACGCTCAGACGGGGCGGAATAATCCAAAAAAGATTGTATTTCTTATAGTTTTGTGGTATAATTCATTTTGATTTTAGATTTGCTCGAAAGCGAGACTCGCTATGAAATATTTGATACTCATCCCCGACGGTATGGCAGACCGTCCGATCCCCGAACTCGGCGGTAATACGCCGATGGAAGCAGCGCACAAGCCCTGTATGGATCTTTTATGCCGTGAATCCCTTTCCGGTATCGTTTCAAACGTCCCCGAAGGAATGAATCCCGAAAGCGACACGGCAAATCTGGCCATACTCTCCTACAATCCGAAAGTATATTCCCGCGGACGCTCTCCGCTTGAGGCGATCAGCATGGGACTTGAAATGACACCAGATCAGGTGGCTCTCCGCTGCAATCTCGTTGCTCTTTCCGAAGAGGAGCGTTATGAGGATCGCGTTATGCTCGACCACAGCGCCGACGAAATATCCACCGAGGAAGCTGACGAGCTGGTGAAGGCGCTCAACGAGGCACTCGGAAACGAGTACCGCCACCTTTACACCGGCGTAAGCTACCGCCATTGTCTCCTTTGGAGCGATGACGACGATTGCTTCCCCTTTGAACGCCCTCACGATATTATCGGCCGAAAGATCGAGGAATACCTCCCTCTCGGTGAGCGCGGCTCCAAATATCTTGAATTTATGAAAAAAAGCGCCGAGGTACTTGCCCATCATCCCGTAAATGAGGCGCGCCGCCGCCGCGGTCTTTTGCCTGCAAACTCTGCCTGGCTTTGGAGTCCCGGCAGAAAACCCACGCTTCCCTCCTTTGCTGATAAGTGGGGACTTCGCGGCACGGTCGTTTCCGCCGTTGACCTTATACGCGGTATAGGTCTGTGCGCAGGTCTTTCCGCTCCAATCGTTCCGGGCGTCACGGGCAATGTTCGCACCAACTACGAGGGCAAGGCACAGGCCGCTATCGACGCTTTTGAGACAGGAGACGATTTCGTGTATATCCACGTTGAAGCTCCGGACGAATGCGGTCACAGAGCAGAGATTGAAAACAAAGTGCTTTCCGTTGAGCTTATCGACGAAAAGATACTTTCCACCGTATACGCATACCTCCGCGATTGCGGTGAGCCTTTCCGCATTATGGTGCTCCCCGACCACCCCACGCCCGTTGAGATACGCACCCACAGCATGGAGCCGGTTCCCTTTTTCATTTACGACAGCAGTGTGAAAAAATCCGGCGCTCCGCGTTACACCGAAAGATTCTGCGCAGAAACGGGAATCTATCTGCCTCGCGGACACGAGCTTATGCATTATTTCACTAAACCAGACGAAATATCTTTATGATCGGAGGCGTTATTCAAAGGTGAACGACGCGAAAGTTGAAAAAAGAAGTTCCGTTGATCTTAGCAATATCATCAGGTTGATATACGAAACTATCGAAACCGTTGCTATGACCACATCTGTTATTCTTCTACTTTTCGTTTTTATTTGCAGAATAGCCATTGTCGATGGCTCCTCAATGGAAAAAACTCTCAGCGACAAGGATGTGCTTATGATCAGCGCCGTTGGGTATGAGCCGAAATACGGCGATATCGTTGTGTTTCAACAAACAAAAAATCACACTCCGGGCAATCCTCTCGTTAAGCGCGTTATTGCGACTGAAGGACAAGTTATAGATATTGATTTTGACACCTGGACCGTCACGGTGGACGGTGTTGTGATCGACGAATCGGCGTACCGATATCTTGCGCCTTCACGTGTTGTGTTATCGGACTTCAACTTCCCTCTTGTCGTTCCCGACGGCTGTGTTTTCGTTATGGGCGATAACAGAAACAATTCTCTTGACAGCAGAGACGAGTCCGTTGGATTTGTCAGCGTAAATTGCATCGTTGGCCGCGTGGTATGCAAGATCGCACCGCTTTCGGAGCTGTCGATCTACAAAAGATTCGATTAATACAAAAGGAATTTTCATTCTATGAACGAAAACGATAAGATCTCCGGTAGTAAAAAGTCGCCGAAGCTGTCCGATGATAGCGATATAAGCGGTGACGCCTGCAACAACAATACGAAAACGATGAGTTCTAATAAAAGAGCCGCGGAGACTTTTTATGAAATAGCAGAAACCCTTCTGCTTTCCACGGCTGTCGTTATTATAATATTCACGTTTTTCGTGAGGCTCGCGGTCGTTGACGGCCCCTCGATGCGGCAAACGCTCGAGCACGGTGACGTACTCATTGTGTCCGACCTTTTCTATGAGCCTGAATACGGTGATATTGTCGTCGTTCAGAAGATAAACTCTGCCTGGCCCTCTCCCATCGTCAAGCGTGTTATCGCAACGGGCGGTCAGGTAGTAGACATTGACTTTGACACGTGGACTGTTACCGTTGACGGCGAAATAATCGATGAAAGTGACTACATCTACCTTGCGAAGGATGCAATAATGACATCAAATTATGAGTTTCCCATTACGGTGCCGGAAGGACAGCTTTTCGTTATGGGTGACAACCGCAATCATTCCTCCGACAGCCGCGACAGCCGCATCGGATTTATCGACACACGCTCAGTTTTCGGACGTGTGATCTGCAGGGTGTTCCCGTTGCAGAATTTAACTATATTCGAAAGGTTTTCATAATGCCCAGTGTAAATATACAGTGGTTTCCGGGTCATATGGCGAAGACCCGCCGTCTGATAGGCGAAAGCCTGAAGCTCGTTGACGCCGTCATCGAGATACTTGACGCGCGGATCCCCACCTCCTCCCGCAACCCCGAAATAATAAAGCTTCTTGAGGGCAAACCCACCCTGACCATACTGAATAAAGCATCCCTTGCGGATCCCGAAGCGAGCCGCAGGTGGCTCGAATATTTCCGCCGACGCGGTGAAACCGTGCCGCTTCTCGTTGACTGCTCCACAGGCGAAGGACTTAACTCCATCGCGCCTGCCTTGAATGAACTTTTAGCAGATAAGATCGCTCATTGGCACGAACGCGGAATGATGGGGCGTCACGTCAAGGCTATGATCGTGGGTGTGCCCAACGTTGGTAAGTCTACCCTCATTAACAGACTTTCTGCCGAAAAAAAGGCAAAGGCTGAGAATCGCCCCGGCGTTACAAAGCGCGGTCAATGGGTCGTTACGAAATCCGGCTTCAATCTTTACGATACTCCCGGCGTACTCTGGCCCAAGTTTGACGATCAGATCATCGGTCAAAATCTTGCATTCACAGGCGCTATCAAGGAGGAGATACTCGATATAGAGGAGCTTGCCTGCGCCCTCGTTGGACGCTTACGCCGCATTTATCCCGATATGCTTTCGGAAAGATACAAGCTCGGAGACATGGCGCAGTACGAGGAGCTTTCGGATTACGAATTAATAATAGAAATTGGCCGCCGCCGCGGATTCCTTATTTCAGGCGGTGAGGTAAACACCGAGCGTTCGTCCTCTACATTGCTTGACGAATTCCGCGCCGCCAAGATAGGCAGAATGACGCTCGAGCTGCCCGGTGAAGAGTAATGCTGCTTTACACTATTGAAAATGAACAACGTGAGCTTGGCTACACTGTTATAGCAGGGACAGACGAGGCGGGCCGAGGATGCCTGGCAGGCCCCGTTGTTGCCGCCGCCTGTATTCTGCCCGAAGGACTTTATATTGAAGGACTCAACGATTCAAAAAAGCTCACGGCAAAAAAGCGCGAAGCGCTATATGATGTTATAAAGGACTCTGCCATCTCATACGGGATAGCGGAAGCGTCCGTTGAAGAGATCGACAGAGTGAACATACTGAACGCAGCGCAGCTTGCAATGAGACGAGCTGTGGCAATGCTCTCCCCTGCACCGGATCTCGTACTCGTTGACGGAAACGTGGCACGTGAATTTTCCATGCCCACCGTCACCGTTATCCACGGGGACTCTATTTCGCCATCGATCGCAGCCGCATCCATTCTTGCAAAGGTATACCGTGACCGTTTGATCATCGAAATGGACGAAAAATACCCGCTTTACGGCTTTGCAAAGAACAAGTCCTACTCCACTCGCGAGCATATGGACGCCCTTCGTAAATATGGTCCTGCCGATTGTCACAGAAAAACGTTTTTATCGTTTTTAAGCAGGGAGCCGAAATGACAGGCGAGAAAACGAAAAAGGAAACCGGCAACTACGGTGAGGATATCGCCGTTTCCTTCCTTGAAAGCAAAGGATACGGGATCGTCGCCCGCAATTACTTTGTGAATCACGGCGAGATCGACGTGATCGCCCTATCCCCCGACGGAGAGGTGGTCGTATTCTGCGAGGTAAAAGCCCGCGCCGAAGCCGTTGCCGAAAAATACGGCAGACCTGCCGCAGCCGTTGGCAGAACGAAACAGAAAAATCTCATCTACTCCGCTGAAGTATACATAAAAAAGCACCCCGACGTATGCGCCCAAAGACGTGTACGAATAGACGTGATCGAGATATATCTGCCCAAAAACGGACTGCCAAAGGTACATCACATTGAAAACGCCGTTTACGCTGTGAAAGGCTACAACAGACGTTAAACGAAAAATTCCATTTTTCCGAAAAAACATTTTTTCCGCGTTACGCGGTATGGAGAACACATCTATGAAATACGTATCAACACGTGACACAAATGCTGTCAAAGAAAAGATCAGCGCCGCTGAGGCTATTTGTCGCGGCCTTGCTCCCGATGGAGGATTATACGTCCCCGAAACACTCCCCTCCGTTACTCTCAACGACGTGAAGGCATTGGCAGGTAAATCCTATGTAAACCGTGCCGCAACGTTGCTCTCGCTCTTCTTTGACGATTTCAGCGAAGAAGAACTCAAGGAAATGTGCGCTTCCGCATATTCCGAGACGTCATTCCCCGATGGCGCGGCTCCTTTGGTAAATATCAACGACAACGTATATTCCCTTGAACTTTGGCACGGTCCTACCTGCGCCTTCAAGGATATGGCACTTCAGCTTATGCCGCGTCTTTTCACAGCGTGCCTCAAAAAGACCGGTGAGACCCGCCGCGCACACATTTTGGTTGCAACCTCCGGTGATACCGGTAAAGCCGCGCTTGAAGGCTACCGCGACGTTGACGGCGTTTCCATCACCGTTTTCTATCCGGAAACGGGTGTCAGCCGCGTGCAGAAGATGCAAATGATGACTCAGGAAGGCGGAAATGTTTCCGTTTGCGCTATCCGCGGCAACTTTGACGACGCTCAAAACGGTGTAAAACACATTTTCTCCGACGCTGACATCAAGAAAAAGCTCAACGAAAAGGGCGTGTTCCTTTCCAGCGCCAATTCTATCAACTGGGGGCGTCTCGCACCGCAGATCGTTTACTACTTCTCCGCCTACTGTGATCTTTACGCAAAGGGTATGATCGAGCTTGGCGAAAGGATCCACATTACCGTTCCTACAGGCAACTTCGGCAACATTCTTGCAGCTTATATCGCCAAGCGTATGGGCCTTCCCGTTTCGCGTCTTATTTGCGCCTCCAATGCAAACAAAGTCCTCACAGACTTCATCGATACCGGCATATACGACCGCAACCGCGCTTTTTTTGTGACGATGTCTCCCTCTATGGATATTCTTATATCCAGCAATCTCGAACGCCTTCTTTATTTCACAGCAGGTCCCGAGGCAACCGCTGAAGCTATGAGATCCCTTAACGAAACGGGCAGATACAGCGTTTCCGAGGAGATACTTGCCGGCATCAGAGAGGATTTCCGCGGATATAACGCCGACGAGGAGCGCACCGCCTCCACTGTTAAGCGTCTTTATAAAGAATACGGCTATCTTTCCGACACGCACACCGCCGTTGCTTATTCCGCCGCAGAGCGCTATATTGAAGAATCCGGCAGCGCAAAAGCGATGGTCATCTGCAGCACCGCAAGTCCCTACAAGTTCGCCGCCGACGTTTATCACGCCGTTTCCGGTGATGTAGCAACCAACTCCATTGCCGCGCTTGGCTTACTTTCCAAATACACAGAGACTGAGATCCCCACACCTCTGAAAAAAACTCTCGTTATGCCTGTCCGTTTCGAGCGCACCATTGACGCTGCGGATATGGTAGGCGAGCTTGGTCTTTGATAATGTCCAAAAACGAAGGAGGAAGCCTCACGGCCTCCTCCTTTACAGCATTATAGATTCTTCTGCTTAAACGTAGCACAGACCGTATCCGACGAATGTGTTGCGTAGCTTGGCCCCACCGTTATCCTTTGAGCTGTGCAGAAATTGTCACCGTCGTGATAAACGCAATTTTTCACGTCACAGACTATACCTCGTATATGCTTGGGAGGTCTGCCCTCACCCATGCTCACGTTGAAATATTCATTTCTACCGAAGATCTCCATATAGAAGCACCTCACTTTCATATTCGGGCTTAAAACTATCATCATTTTTGTCCTTTAATATTGTTGACCTTCCCTCTTCACATTATTCACCTATCTATTTTCCTTTTATTTTGGCTAAAGGAGCTCTCGCGATGTCCGTTTTTGCTATTTCCGACCTGCATCTGCCCGGCGGCACAAACGTTAATAAATCCATGGCCGTGTTCGGCGCCCGATGGCACGATCACGTGAATCGTATTCAGCGGAGTTGGCGTGCCGTTATCACCGAAGCTGATACCGTTATCATCCCCGGAGACGTTTCCTGGGGGATGACCTTTGACGACGCTATGGACGATTTCAGATTTATCCATTCACTTCCCGGAAAGAAGATAATCGGTAAAGGCAACCACGATTTCTGGTGGCAATCACTTGCGAAAATGAACGCCCGTCTTTCGTCCGAGGGGATCGATTCCATCGATTTTTTACAAAATAATGCTTTTATTGCCGAAGGTCTTGCTATCGCGGGCACTCGAGGCTGGTTTTCCGATGCTTCATCTCAGGCAGATATATTCAACACTGACTATAAAAAGATAGCAAACCGCGAGGCCATGCGTCTTGAAACAAGCATAAAAGCAGCGTTGACACTTTCAGGAGGCGACACCGCCTCGCTTCGTATATTTTTACATTTCCCTGCCGTTTTCGGCGGTGTCGTATGTCAGGAGATACTTGACGTACTTTTGAGATATGGGGTCTTGGAGATATATTTCGGGCACATCCATTCTCCCACTGCTTCCACTTCGGTTGACACGTCGTTTGGCATAAACTCACGCCTTATTTCCGCCGACGCGCTCGGCTTTTCACCGGTGCGTATCGTTTGATCTTATTATACAGAAAATACCCTTATATTTTTGCTTTTTTCTCACCTTAAAATCACTCTAATTGTTGACAAAACTGATTTGTCGTAATATAATTAAATGGTTAATGTTCATCGCATATTAATGGAGGACTAATATATAATGGAACTTATTAAGAACGAACGCATTGAATCGAACAAGCAGGAGCTCAATATCAAGATCGACTCCGCTACCTTCGAAGCAGCGTGCACCAAGATCTACCGCCGCGATGCAGGCAAGATCAACGTACCCGGTTTCCGCCGCGGTAAGGCTCCTCGCTCCATCATCGAAAAGATGTACGGCAAGGGCGTATTTTATGAAGATGCTATCAACGACCTGATCCCCGCTAACTTTGATGCAGCTATCAAGGAAGCGGGCATCGAACCCATCGGTCAGCCTGAGTTCGACGTTATCTCCATCGACGAAGACGGTGTCGTTCTCAAGGCAGTCGTTTACGTAATGCCTGAAATCAAGATCGAAGGTTACCGCGGTGTTTCCGCAACCAAGACCACCTACACCGTTACCGACGAAGAAGTTGACCACGAGATCGAACACGCTCGCCAGCATAACGCTCGCGAAGTTGAGATCATCGATCGTCCCGCTGAAATGGGCGACACCGCAAACATCGATTACGAAGGCTTTGCTGACGGTGTTCCCTTCGAAGGCGGCAAGGACGAAGGTCACAATCTTAAGCTTGGCTCCGGCTCCTTTATACCCGGCTTTGAAGAGCAGGTTGCAGGTCACAGCATAGGTGAAGAGTTCGACGTTAACGTAACCTTCCCCGAACAGTATCACGCAGAAGAGCTGGCAGGTAAGGCTGTTGTATTCAAGTGTAAGCTCAACGCTATCAAGAACGAAGAGCTTCCTGAGCTTGACGATGAATTCGTTAAGGACGTTTCCGAATTTGACACTCTCGACGAATACAAGGCAGATGTTAAGTCCAAGATCGAGGCTCGCAAGGCTAAGAACGCTGATGCTGAAGTTGAAGAGCAGCTCATCGATTACCTCGTAGAAAACGTTGAAGGCGATATTCCCCAGCCTCTTTACGATGCAGAAGCTGAGAACATCGTTCGCGACTATGACATGAGACTCCGCAGTCAGGGCCTCGACCTCGCTACTTATATGAAGTACACCGGTCAGACTCTCGACGCTCTCCGTGAGCAGATGATGCCTGCAGCAGAACGTCAGGTCAAGACACGTCTCGCTCTCCAGAAGATCGTTGAGATCGAAGGCATCGACGTTACCGAAGAAGAAGTTGAAGCTGAATTCGTTCGCATGGCTGAGATGTATCAGATGGAAGCTGAAAAGATCAAGGAAGTTATCGCGGCTGAAGATATCAAGGGCGACCTTAAGCTTAAGGCAGCTGTTGAGCTTATCAAGGCTGAAGCAGTTATCACCGAAAAGGCACCAGAGGAGCCCAAGGCTGAAGACGCTGAATAATAGAGTTCGCTTTCGCATCATTGACCGCCGTAAACAAAACGGCGGTCAATTAAACTTTTTACAGTTTTACATATATTATTTAATCTTTGTGGTATATAATAGTATGAGTATTCCCCACGGAAGCTCACGCTCTCCTCAAAGGAAACAAATTTCAATAAATATGGAGGTTTAATTATGCCGCTTGTTCCTACCGTAATCGAACAGACAAACAGAGGCGAACGTGCATACGATATTTATTCCCGCCTTCTGAACGACAGAATCGTTTTTCTCGCCGACGAGGTAAACGACACCACCGCTTCCCTTGTTGTAGCACAGCTTCTTTTCCTTGAAGCGCAGGATCCCGACAAGGACATTTCCCTTTACATTAACTCACCCGGCGGATCCGTTTCCGCAGGCTTTGCGATCTACGACACGATGAACTTCATCAAGTGCGACGTTTCCACCATCTGCATCGGCATGGCAGCCAGTATGGGAGCTTTTCTCCTTTCCGCAGGCGCAAAGGGCAAGCGTATTGCGCTTCCCAATTCCGAGATCATGATCCATCAGCCTCTCGGCGGCATGCAAGGTCAGGCATCCGACATCAAGATCCACGCAGATCACATTCTCCGCACCCGTGAACGTCTCAACACGATACTTGCAAAGAACACCGGCAGATCATACGAAGAGATCGCTCTCGCAACCGAGCGTGATAACTTCCTTTCTGCGGAAGAAGCAAAAGAATTCGGTCTTATCGACAAAGTATTTGACCGCCGCATCTGACTCTTTGACTATTAATCTCACAAAATCTACCCGGAGGTTTTATGCCGACAGATAACAACCGTTCCATTCACAAATGTGCTTTTTGCGGACGTACCGAACATCAGGTCATGTACCTCATCCCTTCACCTACCGGACTTTATATCTGCGATAACTGCATTGAAGTATGCAACGATATAATTGACGAGCATTTTAACTCACACCCGGAATCAGACGGCCTTTCTCTCGAAACGCTTCCTAAGCCACACGAGATAAAAGCAACGCTTGACCAGTACGTTATCGGTCAGGACGCTGCAAAGCGTTCTCTTTCGGTTGCCGTTTACAATCATTATAAGCGTATTCTCCACAAAGAGGCGCAGAAGCACAGCGAAGAAGATGATTACGTCAACATTCAGAAGTCAAATGTGCTTCTTCTCGGTCCAACAGGAGTCGGCAAGACTTACCTCGCCCAGACTCTTGCACGCACGCTCGAAGTACCCTTCGCCATCGCCGATGCAACGACACTCACCGAGGCAGGGTACGTTGGTGAGGACGTTGAAAACATCCTTCTTCGTCTCATACAGGCTGCTGATTTCGATATAAGCCGTGCCGAGCATGGCATCATCTACATCGACGAGCTTGATAAGATCTCCCGCAGAAGCGAAAACCGCTCGATCACCCGCGATGTTTCCGGCGAAGGCGTACAACAGGCACTTCTCAAGATTCTTGAAGGCACCGTTGCAAACGTTCCTCCGCAGGGCGGACGCAAGCACCCCAATCAGGAATTCATCCAGATCAACACCGAAAACATTCTCTTCATTTGCGGCGGTGCATTTGACGGACTTTCCGATATCATCGAAAAGCGCCGCGGCAATCAGAGCATCGGTTTTGAAAGCGAGATCAAGAGCAAGAAGGAAAAGCGCGACTGCGGCATTTTCCGCGACGCAACGCCTCACGACATCGTTAAGTACGGTCTTATCCCCGAGCTTGTTGGTCGTATTCCCGTTATGGTGGCTCTTGACGATCTTGACGAAGCGGCACTAGTTCGTATCCTCTCCGAGCCAAAGCACTGCCTTATCAAGCAGTATCAGAAGCTTTTGGAATTTGACGGGGTTGAGCTCGTGTTCGAAGAAGAAGCTCTTCGCGCTGTTGCCGCCCTTGCCATCGAAAGAAATATCGGTGCACGCGGTCTGCGCAGCATTCTCGAAAGCGTTATTGAGCCTATCATGTACGATGCGCCTTCCCGCGACGATATCAGCAAGATCATCATCTCGGCTGATGCCATCAACAAAACGGGCGAGCCCATATACGAATAAAAAATGAGCGAGCATCTATAGTGATGCTCGCTTAATTTTATTTTATGTACGTGACGTTTGAAACTGACACAAGCTTCTCTTCCCTGCCGTTTTTATCCATGCGGATAATAGCAGAGCCGTTTGAGAAAACAATGTCTCCCACGTCTTCAAAAACGCGATACGCGGCAACGCCTGACCGTATGAGTCTGTCGTTTCCGTTTCTATCAAGACAGCGAAGCTCCCAGGTGTGAGGTATGATGCCGGGGTTCTCCTCCTTGCGCTTTTGATTCTCTTTAAGCTCGCGTTCGGCGTTGATAAGATTTCCGTCGATCATTATCTTTTTCTCATCTCTTTGCTTGATATCGGAATGCTTTGTCAGCGTTTTACCGGAGAATAGAACGGAAAACACATTGAAAAAGCCGAAGATCGCACCGATCAAACGGAACGGAAGCATGATTATATCCATAATACAGCTTAAGGCTCCGCCGCCGCTTTCCGCTTTATAAGGCTTGCGTATGTAATAAAGCGCGCCGTCGGAGGTACTTTCGGGGTGTGTGTGGTCGTATTTATCGTTGGTGAGAATATCATTAACAGTTCCTTCGGAAATATCCAGCATAGATATAGCCGCAGGACCGCGTGACGCCGTTTTTGCGGCTGAATACATCTCCGACATCATCCCGCTGAAGCCGGCACGCGTCTCGCCTGCATTTTCCCCGGAGCTGTCTGTAAGCGGTAAGCCTGCGCAGGAATAATAGATCCTGTCCCGATGTGTTTTAGACCACACCGGTGACGTATCCAATGTAGCGCCTTCGGTATAAATACGGCAGTAGGTGTCGTCCATACGGAGCACACCGATGTGGCTTTCGCCCGCGAAATATGACGATAACACCATTCTGTCGTTTTGTATATCGAAGTCCACGTATGCGCTATCGGAGCTGCTGATAACGATGCCCTCTGTTTCCTCTCCGAAGCGTTTGCGGTATATACCGCAAACGTCGTCGATGTTCATTGAATAGATCAAGTCACCGTTATGTGTATCAATACAGTTTACACGGGATCTGACAGATGCAACTGCGCTTTCAGCGCTTGCATCGGGGCGGTAGGTTTCTGTGAATTTCGCTCCGCTTCCGCTATACTTCCATTCGGTACGCCTTGCTGAATCCTTAACTTTTGATAAATATGATAAAAGTACCCCAGACTCTACTTCATCGGTCTTGCCATCGTGATAACGGTACATTCGACCGTCTGCTATATAGTAAAAATCAAGTGCCATAAAGCACCTCCGTGTTGTCAATATGATAATTATACTTTAACCTTGGCATCGTGTCAACAGATGGTTCGCTCCATCAAATCGGCTTAATTATCATTCGTCGATCCACATAGAATTACTTCGCATTGCTTCCCCGTCTTTTTGCAATACTCGATCACATATTTTGTACCTTTTGACGTGCCGTCCCAAAACGCCAACACGAGATCTGCGCGCAGGACGATCTCCCGATTGCGAATCATCGGTGCACCTCTTCCGTATCTTTTATAGTCAGGCAATATTTCCATAAGGTCTATATTATTCTTCCTTGCATATTCTGCAGCACAACGATCAACGCCTTTTGCACCGCCCGATATTATTTCCGTACAGTCACGAGGCACATACCTCGCAAGATCGTACACTTTTATATTTCTCGAACCAATGATTGCAATTTTCATATAACCTCTCAATTTTAGTCTACTTGTTATAAGTATACTTATGACATTATATCACATAATAATCTTAAAATATACTTATATTAAGATGATATTTTGAGGAAATATGAGAAACAAAAAGAATAAACATTTAGGAATTGAGATCGATCCGGAGCTTCATTACAAACTCCATTATATTTCAAAATACGAGGGCAGATCGGCAAACGGTGAGATCCTTTATTTGATTCGCTCAGCTATACGTGATTTTGAAAATCGTGAAGGTATTATCGAATACGCTCCCAAAGACGATGAAGATAGCAAAAAAGAGGAGACTTGAGTCTCCTCTTTTCTCTTTTAATTACAAAGAATTCTTGATCCCGGTACGGTACTGATAATCGCACTGCTGTTAACACCTATGACCATACGATCACCGATGATCTCAACCTCGCCTACGGTGTAAAGCACCTCATATTCGTCCTTTACGAAGGCGAGGGTCACCGCATCTGCACCGCGATTTGTTGCAGTGTAGAGCGTTTCATCGCTGTTGCCTCTGCCAAACATCAAAAATCCGGCAATTCCAAACCGGCAAAGATAGAGCTCTCCGTCAACGTAGACCTTATGCGCGTGGCGTATCTCGCCAACCTTGCGGAAGTGAGCGAGAAGCGTTTCATCCTCGCGTCCCCAAGGGAATGGCATGCGATTAAAGGGATCGCTGTAGCCTTCCATGCCAACTTCGTCTCCATAGTAAATGGATGGGATACCCGGAATTGTTGCATTTATAAGGTAACCAAGCATTACAAGACGCTGACCGTGCGCGTACTGCTCCTTCGTCATACGCTTTTTGAGAAGCTGGGCATTTGTGTACCCCTCAGGAGAATCGCCTGCGAGTGCCGTTATTATGCGGGCTGTATCGTGTGTACCAAGCAGGTTCATCAACGTATGCACTACTTCTTCGGGATAATGCTCCCAGATAGTGTGAAGAGCCATCATTATTGCTTCTTCGTTTCCGTCGCGCAGATATTCTATAAGCGCAGAACGGACGGGATAATTCATAACGGAATCGAGCTGATCACCGTGGAAATAGTGGCGGCGTACGCCGTATGCGATCTTGCAGGAAGCGTCCTCCCATACCTCGCCGATAACGATAGGCGTACGCTTATTATCAGCAACAGATGCGCTTTCGTGTACTCTTTCAGCAAGAGTCTCCACAAATATGTCGGTAAGCTCGTCTACAACGTCAAGTCGCCATCCGGAGACACCCATTGATGTATATGTGTCAATAATGCCACCTTTTCCGCTGATATAATTGATATAATCGGGGTGATGACTCTTGACGCGAGGCAAAATCTTAATGCCCCACCAGGACTCAAAATCATCTCTTGTGGCGCCAAACAGAAACCACTTATGATATTTCGATTCCTCAGACTGATAGGCGCCTAATCCTTTATAACTACCGTATTCGTTAAAATACTTACTGTCGTTCCCCGTGTGATTGAACACTCCGTCGAGAATAACGGCAATGCCGCGTTTTTCCGCCGCAGTGATCAGCGCTTTGAGAGCACGCTTGCCACCAAACATGGAATCAACCTTTTCAAAGTCACCCGTGTCGTATTTATGGTTTGAATGTGCGTCAAAAATGGGAGATAAGTAGATCGTTGTTACACCTAGAGATTCAAGATAATCCAGCTTATCGCGGACGCCCCAAAGGTCGCCGCCAAAGAACATATCGTTTGCAACGTCGGCACCGGGATATTCGGGAAACTGCGGCTCACCGTTATCCCAGTCGTCGTTCATCACGGCGTAGGACTTTGGCTTACACTTACCCGATTTTGCAAATCTGTCAACAAAAACGTGATATATGATACCGCCATACCACTCTGTGGGGGCGGGATATTTTCTTTCGTATATAGTGAGTGCGAAAGCACCGTCACCTCTGTTATCAAAACAGAATTCGGGAAGTCCGTCTTTCTGCGACTGAATAACGCGGGTCTTGCCTACATTTGAATAAAAATCGAAACCAAAGTAGAAGAGTCCCACGGTGATGCCGAAGGATTGTGACACCTCTTTCATAGTAAGTGTAACAGAAAAAATATCGCGGCTATACTCTTCTCCGCTCTTCGTCATTTCGTATTTATGTGCCGCGCCGCCGGATTCGCGCCATATATAGACGGCAACGTTGCGCGGGTCGGCAACGTGCGGAAGCAAAAGCTCAAAGCGAACGGTATCGTCAAGCTTATATGCACCGTGCTCCGTATATCGGGGACATTCTCCCTCAATGATATATCTGCGTAGTTCGGGGCGCATATACGGAGTTTTCATGGAATAATAGTTCATAATATCTATAGTATTTATGGGGGAGCAAACGCTCCCCCATTTTCCTTGTGGTATTACGCTTTATCTATGCGTTGATTAATAGATGGTTTTTGCGTTCCAGATCTTTTCCGCATAATCATTTATACTGCGGTCTGCGGAGAAGAAGCCTGCGCCTGCGATATTGAGAGCAGATTTCTTATACCAAACGTCCTTATACTGATAATCGTTAAGGGCAGCAAGGTAAGCATCGCGGTAGGAATCAAAGTCAGCAAGACACATATAGGGGTCTGCTACGCCGTGACCAAGGAGGAAATACTGCATCATATGAGAGAAGGACTTGCCGTTGATACCTTCGGAGAGAAGATCAATTGCACTTCTGATCTTATCGTTACCGTAATAGTATTTGATGGATTCGTAGCCGTTTCTCCAAAGATCGTCAACCTCATCGGTGCGGAGTCCAAAGATATAGATGTTGTCGTTTCCGACCGCCTGTGCCATTTCAACGTTTGCGCCGTCGAGAGTACCAACAGTAAGTGCGCCGTTGATCATAAACTTCATGCAGCCGGTGCCGCTTGCTTCCTTACCTGCAAGGGAGATCTGTTCGCTGATCTCAGATGCGGGCATAAGAACCTCTGCGGTGGAAACCTTGTAGTCTTCAAGGTATACAACTCTGATGCGTTCGCGGAGAACGGGATCCTTTTCGATTTCCTGTGAGAGATTCCAGATAAGATCGATAACATCCTTTGCGGTGTAGTAGCCGGGAGCCGCCTTACCGCCGAATATAAAGGTCTGAGGCGGGAGATCGGAGTTGGGATTTTCCTTAAGTTCACGATAGAAGGAGATGATCTTAAGCACGTTAAGAAGCTGACGCTTGTATTCGTGCATACGCTTTACCTGAACGTCGAAGATGCTTGCTGTATCAAGAGCGATACCGGTCTTGTTATAGTAATACTTAGCAAAGCGTTCCTTGTTTTCAAGCTTGATGCGTTCGAGTTCAGCGTGGATCTCGGGTTTATCAGCAAACGCTGCGAAATCAGCAAGAGCCGCAGAATCTTTTTTATACTTAGTGCCGATGGTTTCGTCGAGAAGCTTCGAGAGACCGGGGTTGGAGTAGCAGAGCCAGCGTCTGTGAGCGATACCGTTCGTTACGTTTGTGAACTTCTCGGGAGTGTACTTATAGTAATCGTGGAAGATGGTTTCCTTGAGTATCTCGGAGTGGAGGGCGGAAACGCCGTTTATCTTATGAGATGCAACAACTGAAAGATTAGCCATTCTTACCTGACCGTAACCGATGATGCTCATGCGGGAGATCCTTCCCCAGTCGCCGGGATATGCGTTCCAAAGATCTGCACAGAAGCGGCGGTTGATCTCGCAAACGATCATGTGGATTCTCGGCAGCTTGAGACGGAAGAGGTCCTCGTTCCAAGTTTCAAGAGCCTCGGGAAGAACTGTGTGGTTCGTATAAGAAATAGAGTTTCTGACAACTTCCCACGCCTCTTCCCATGAGTAAGAATACTCGTCGAGAAGGATCCTCATCAGTTCGGGAACGACGAGTGCGGGGTGCGTGTCGTTGATATGGATACACACCTTGTCCGCGAAGTTGGAAAGAGTTCCGTACATGGAAAGGTGGTCGGTGAAGATACTCTGAAGAGATGCAGAGACCAGGAAATACTGCTGTGTGAGACGGAGGAGTTTACCTTCGGTGTGCTCGTCGGAGGGATAAAGAACCTTCGTGATTACCTCAGCGCTGGTGTTTTTCTGCATTGCCTTGATATAGTCACCTTGAGAGAAGAGGTTCATATTGAAGTTCTGAGTAACGCCGCGCGCTCTCCAAAGACGGAGAGTATTCACAGCCTTGCTGTCAGCACCGGAGATCATAAGATCGTAGGGAACCGCCTGAACTTCGGTGGCATTTTCGAGAATGGCATTGCAACGACCGTCTTCCCAGGTTTCCTTGATATGACCGTCAAGCTTAACGGTCATGGTCTTATCAGTACGGGGCACGAGCCAGCATTCTCCACCGGGAAGCCATACATCGGGAAGCTCGATCTGCTGACCGTCAACGATCTTCTGAGAGAAAAGTCCGTATTCATAGCAGAGAGAGTAACCGTTTGCAAAATAGCCAAGAGAAGAAAGGGAGTCCATAAAGCAGGCTGCAAGACGACCGAGGCCTCCGTTGCCCAGAGAGGGGTCAGGCTCGTATTCGTAGAGATCCTCAAGATCCACTCCCACGTCTGCAAGAACCTCGCGGTAATCTTCTGCTACGCCAAGATTGCAGAGGTTATTCTTAAGCTGTCTGCCAAGAAGGAACTCCATACAAAGGTAAACGATGCGCTTGCCTTCTGCCTTCTTAACGTCCTTCTTATATTCGGCGCGCATAGAGGTGAGATGCTCCTTAACGGTGAGAACCGTTGCTTTATAGATCTGATCCTTCGTTGCGTCCGCTACTGTGGTGTTGAAATGCTGAGAGAGTTTTCTGTTAAGCGCGTCCTTGATCTCGCGCTTGGTCATTTGGGTGTTCATGGGTTTTACTATTGTTCCTGTTTCTGATTAATTATAGATTTTTATAAAGGTTCATGTACTGTTCCGCAGAAGCAGCCCAGGTGAAATCAACCTTCATAGCGCGACGCATAAGCGATGTCCAACGCTTCTTATCTCTGTAAACAGAGGTTGCATAGCGGAGGGTATAGAGCATATCGTGCGCGTTATAATTTGTGAAGGTGAAGCCGTTTCCTTCATTGGTATATTCGTTATAAGGCTTGATGGTATCATAGAGGCCGCCGGTCTCTCTTACTACGGGAACCGTGCCGTAGCGTGATGCGATCATCTGCGAGAGCCCACAAGGCTCACTCTGAGAAGGCATAAGGAAGATATCAGCTCCGGCGTAGATTTTCTTCGACAGCTCGCGATTGAACTGAAGCTGCGTTGATACTTTTGCGGGATAGCGGCGTGCAAGATCGGAGAAGAATTCTTCGTATTCACGCTCGCCCGTTCCAAGAAGGATGAACTGAACGTCGTCCTCGAGATATTCTTCGATAACACGCTGAACGAGGTCAAAGCCTTTATGCTTTGCAAGACGGGATACCATTGCTACAACGGGAGTATTGGGAGCCTCGGGAAGTCCAACAAGGCGCTGAAGATCAGCCTTGCACTCTTTTTTGCCCGAATACGCCTTTGCAGAAAAATTCTTCGCAAGGATAGTGTCGGTTTCGGGGTTGTAGAGAGATGTGTCGATGCCGTTGATAATGCCGGATACCTTTTCACGGTAGAGTCTCAGAATATGATAAAGTCCGTGAGAGTAAAACTCATTCTGGATCTCTTCGGCATATCGGGGAGAAACAGTGGTCGTTGCATCGGAGCAAACGATCGCTGCTTTCGTCAGGTTGATAGCATTATCGTATTCGATAATGCCGCGTACGTTGGTACCAAGACCGAAAACGTCACCAAGTATATCGGTGCTGTAAACGCCCTGATATTCAATGTTATGAATAGTGTAAACCGCCTTGATGCCTTTGTATCTTTCGTCCTTTGCATAAATGGTACGCAGATAAAGGACAGCAGACGCACTCTGCCAGTCGTTGCAGTGAAGCACGTCCGGATAAAATCCGGTCATCTCCATCATCTCAAGGATAGCTTTTCCGAAGAAGGCGAATCTTTCACCATCGTCATAGCTACCGTAGAGAGCGGGACGGTTAAAATAATACTCGTTGTCAATAAAGTAGAATGTCACTCCGAGATGCTCGCGCTTGAAAACGCCGCAATAAAGTGAACGCCAGGAAAGCTTGATCTCTCTACTTGCGATAAAGGTCATCTTTTCACGTTCCGCAGCGGAAACCTTTCCATAAAGCGGTATCACAACAGCGATTTCGCTATCGGGATACTTTGCTTTGAGGGCAGGCGGAAGCGCACCAAGCACATCACCGAGTCCGCCGGTAGCGGCGAACGGAACGGCTTCGGAGCCGGCAAATAATATTTTCATATTGTTCCCTTTCGTTTATATTTTTGAGGTCGCGGAGAGGGGGCGACGACGGACTTAGATCATCTTACCCTTTTCCACGTATATCGGCATGGACTGTGCGCCCGAAAGCGTCACACCGTCGCGTATAACGACGTCCTTGTCGGTAAGAACGTAATTAAGAGATACGTTTTCCCCGGTGAATGTATCCTGGAAAAGTATCGAATTTTTCACTACCGTGTTTTCACCAACCTTTACGCCGCGGAAGAGAATAGAATTCTCAACGTGTCCCTCGATAACGCAGCCGTCTGCAATAAGAGAATTCTTAACGGTTGCCTTACCAATATACTTAGCGGGAGCGGAGTTTCTTACTTTGGTATAGATCGGACGATTCTTCTCTCCGAAGAGCGCGGCGCGGGCTTCGGGATTGGAGATAAGCTCCATTGAATGCTCGAAATAATCGGTGAGTGAGGTGAGTACGGCGAAATATCCGTCGTATCTGTACACACGGAAGTTTGCATGACCGATGTTGCGGCTGATAATATCGCGGGTCATACTTACATAACTGTGTGCGATAGCATCGCGTACCATAGTTTGCAGATAGCTGCGGCTCATAACGACGATATTGAGTGATACATCAGCTTCGCCGGAGAAGTTCGTAGGATATGACATAACATCAGTCACGTTTCCGTTTTCGTCGGATTCGTAAATAGTGCTGATCCTTGCTTTCTCGGGAGTGAGTTCCATACGCTTGACGGCGATGGTCATATCTGCGCCTGTCTTGATATGGTCGTTGATAATGTCGTTAAGGTCGATGTTGCAGATAACGTCGCAGTCGGAAAGCACGACGTAATCATCATGAATATGGGAAATAGCATCAACTATGCTCTGGAGAGCGTAGAGACGTGTTTCGTAAAGGGGACTGCCGTTATTGGCAAAAGCAGATGCATAAGGAGGAAGGATCTTGATACCGCCGCGCGCCCGAGCGAGATCCCAGTCCTTACCGCTTCCGAGATGGTCCATAAGGGAGTGATAATTATAGTGAGTAATTACATTTACGTTCTTGATTCCGGAATTGACCATATTCGACAGTGCGAAGTCGATAAGTCTGTATCTGCATCCAAACGGAACAGAAGCAAGTGTACGCAGACGGGTAAGCTCCGAAATGTTGGAGTCGTGTATGTTCGAGAAAATAATACCAGTAGCAGACATAGCGTTCCTCTTTCCTTTTATTAAAGATTTTGTGTTCCGGGAATTAAAGCTGGGATGTGTTCACCATCGCGCCTGCAGGAACGATGGTTCCCTCTTTCAGCTTGAGATTTGCGCCGACGAGAGCGATCTCATCGGTCACCTCTTTCGGTCTGCCGATAGAAGAACCGGCTCCGATCTCGGTATCGCTGTCGATAATACTGTAGTTTACAATAGCACCGGCACCGATCCTTACGCCTGACATAATAACGGAATCTTTAACATATGCGCCTTCTTCAACGATAACTCCGTTGGAAAGGACGGAATTTTCCACAACGCCGTAGATCTCGCAGCCTTCGGTGATGAGAGAATTCTTGATATCTGCGTTTTCGCCTGCAAAATGAGGCGCGTCAGCGGTGTTTCTCGAATAAATACGCCACTCGCGGTCATGAATAACGAAAGTGGGGTCTTCGCCGAGAAGGTCCATGTTTGCTTCCCAAAGAGACTGAAGTGTTCCGACATCCTTCCAGTAGCCGCGGAAAGGATACGTATACATCTTAAGACCATCATTAAGCATAGCAGGAATGATATCCTTGCCGAAGTCGTTGGAGGAATTGGGATTGTTCTCATCGCGGCGAAGGTAATCTGAAAGCACCTTTGCATTGAAGATATAGATACCCATAGAAGCCTTGGTGCTCTTCGGCTGCTTGGGTTTCTCTTCGAATTCGTAGATCCTGCCATCTTCGTATGTATTCATAATACCGAATCTGGTAGCCTCTTCGAGAGTGACCTCGAGGACTGCGATAGTTGCATCAGCACCGTTTTTCTTGTGTGCGTTGAGCATTTCATCATAGTCCATCTTATAAATATGGTCGCCGCCAAGCACAAGAACGTAATCCGGATCGTAGCGCTCAATAAATGCAAGATTTTGATAGATCGCATTTGCAGTACCGCGATACCAGTCAGAGGAGGTTTTTCCCTGATACGGAGGCAAGACCATAACACCTCCGGTGTTGCGGTCGAGGTCCCAAGGCTGTCCGTTGCCGATATACTCGTTAAGCACGAGGGGCTGGTACTGTGTCAAGACACCAACGGTGTCAATTCCTGAATTTACGCAGTTTGACATCGGGAAATCGATGATGCGGTATTTGCCGCCGAACTGAACGGCAGGTTTAGCTGTAGTCTCAGTCAGCGTATAAAGTCTGCTGCCCTGACCGCCTGCAAGAAGCATAGCTACACATTCCTTTTTCTTGTACATGGTAGGTCTCCTCAATATAAAAATTTTTATGGATTCTAACGTGTCTCGGAAATCAAACGGTTCGTCATCGGCGCATCCACAGCTACGATGCAAACACGTATCTCATACTATCACATCATATTCTATATTATTATACTATATATTTTTCAATATATCAAGAGAGAGTTTTCGACACGAAGTGATTTTATGAACTTTTTCCAAACAAAATATAAAGGAGTGCGCCCGAAAGCGCACTCCCACTCGTTTATTTAACAACGATATTCACTATTCTGCCGGGAACATAGATTTCTTTGACGATCGTCTTGCCTTCGATCTGAGCGGAGACTCTTTCATCTGCCTTAGCCAGAGCGATAACGTCATCCTTGGCTGCATCCTTTGCGATCATAACGGTACCGCGGAGTTTACCGTTTACCTGCAGAGCAATCTCTATGGTTGCATCAACTGTCTTAGCCTCGTCGTAGGTGGGCCACTCGGAGAGAGACGCAAAGCCCGCACCGCCCATCATCTCGTATATTTCCTCGGAAATATGAGGTGCAAAAGGCGAAAGAAGCTTAACGTATGTGACAAGCTCGTCGCGCGTGAGCGAGCCTACCTCGTATATCTCGTTAATGAGAGTCATCATTGCCGCGATGGCTGTGTTGAACTTCAACTCCTCGATATCGGAGGACACCTTCTTGATGGTCTTGTGGAAAGACACCTCAAGCTTAGGCGTTACACCTTTGCCGGATACGAGCTCAGCGAGTCCGCACACTCTGTCAAGGAAGCGCTTTACACCCTTAACGCCGGTTTCGCTCCAGGGAGAAGCCACGCCGTAATCGCCCATAAAGAGGATATACGTACGCAGAACGTCTGCGCCATAATTATCGATAACCTCGTTGGGATCAACGGTATTACCTCTGGACTTGGACATTTTTTCACCGTCGGGTCCGAGAATAAGGCCCTGAGCCGTTCTCTTTGCATAGGGCTCCTCGGTGTTCACAACGCCGATGTCGTAAAGGAACTTATGCCAGAAGCGGGAATAGATCATATGACGGGTAACGTGCTCCATGCCACCGTTATACCAGTCGATAGGCATCCAGTATTTCAGCTTTTCGGGATCTGCGATAGCGCTGTCGTTTTTCGGGTCGATGTAGCGGAGGAAGTACCATGAGCTGCCTGCCCACTGGGGCATGGTATCCGTTTCGCGCTTTGCATCGGCGCCGCACTTGGGGCACTTGCAGTTAACGTAGGACTCGACCTTTGCAAGCGGACTTTCGCCGCCTTCGCCGGGCTCAAAGTTCTCCATATCAGGAAGACGGAGAGGAAGTTCCTCGTAAGGTACGGGAACCATACCGCAGTGAGGACAGTGAACGATCGGAATAGGCTCACCCCAGTATCTCTGACGGTTGAACGCCCAGTCCTTCATCTTG
>CAYXHC010000029.1:0-25227 GCA_964464905.1 uncultured Lachnospiraceae bacterium | reverse complement strand
TACTACCGTTACTCTTGATGAGGTAAATGGTTCGATTATAGAATGCTCTGGCGCATAAAAAACTCCAAGCATCGGCTTGGAGTTTTTTGTTTGCACATGCCGGAAAGCGGTTTAGTAAAATAACATAAAAATAATTATTGATTTATCATTCACAAACGCCTTTACATATGTTAAAATGCAAGTGAGGATGTGTTTTACACACAACAGTTCCGTTCAATATCAAATACATAGTCAAAGGAGTCTACACCATGGGAAAGATAACGTTTATGGGTGCAGGAAGCACTGTTTTTGCTAAAAACGTGCTTGGCGACTGCATGCTCACTCCTTCCCTTCGCGATTTTCACATCGCTCTATACGACATTGATGCACAGCGACTCGAAGAATCCTACGTTATGATCACGGCGCTGAACGCAAACATCAATGAAAACCGCGCAACCGTCACAAAGCACTTGGGCGTCGAAAACCGCAAGGAAGCTCTCCGCGATGCAGATTTCGTTGTTAATGCGATTCAGGTTGGAGGCTACAAGCCTTGCACCGTTACTGATTTTGAGATCCCCAAGAAATACGGTCTCCGTCAGACTATTGCTGATACTCTCGGCATTGGCGGTATATTCCGCACACTTCGCACGATCCCCGTGCTTGAGGATTTCGCGAATGACATGGCTGAAGTTTGCCCAGACGCATGGTTTTTGAACTACACGAATCCTATGGCGATGCTGACGGGATATATGCTTCGCTACACTCCCATTAAGACGGTTGGCCTTTGCCACAGCGTTCAGGTATGCTCGCGCAGTCTTCTCAAATCGCTTGAGATCGAATATAAAGAGCCTATCAAGGAGCGCATTGCAGGTATAAACCACATGGGCTGGCTTCTTGAGCTCTACGACGGTGACGGAAACGATCTTTATCCCGAGGTGCGGCGACGTGCTATCGCCAAGCTTGAAGAAGAGCTTTCAAAGGGTGACTCTAACTATTGGGATCTTACAAGATACGAGTATATCCGCAGATTCGGTTATTATTGCACCGAATCCAGCGAACACAACGCAGAATACAATAATTTCTTCATTAAGTCCAAATATCCCGAGCTTATCAGGAAATATAACATTCCGCTTGACGAGTACCCCCGTCGCTGTGTGAATCAGATCGCAGGCTGGGAACGTGACAGAGAGCGCTATGTCAGCGGCGACGTTTCTCACAACCGTTCACGCGAGTATGCTTCATACATTATGGAAGCCATGGTCACGGATAACGCTTATAAGATCGGCGGTAACGTTCTCAATAACGGACTTATCGAAAATCTGCCACGAGAAGCCTGCGTAGAGGTTGCTTGTCTTGTAAACCGCTACGGTATTCAGCCTACATATCAAGGGAAGCTGCCAACCGTTCTTGCGGCAATGAATATGACGAATATCAACACCCAGCTACTTACTATCGAAGCGGCTGTGACCAAGAAAAAAGAGGCTATCTATCAGGCTGCTATGCTTGAGCCTCATACATCCGCCGAGCTTTCCATTGACGACATCGTTTCGCTTTGCGATGATCTTATAGAAGCGCACAAGGGATGGCTGCCAGAATATAAGTAAATTTCCTGCTTATCAAGGTTGAACCTTATATTAAAAAGAATCATTATAATAAACCGTTGGTTGATAGAGTGTCATTCTACCAGCGGTTTATTCACTTTCTTCG
Source organism: uncultured Lachnospiraceae bacterium (assembly GCA_964464905.1). Classification (GTDB taxonomy): domain Bacteria; phylum Bacillota; class Clostridia; order Oscillospirales; family CAG-272; genus DTU064. The sequence continues at coordinate 23,541 of CAYXHC010000029.1, read as the reverse complement.
CGCATTGTGATATGATGAAGACACAAAAGATGCGCGCATACTCATTCGATGATATAAAGGGAGGTATAAAATGAAGATCATTATATCGGACATAATTAAAGAAGAAAGAAAAAGAATGGGGATCAATCAGGAAACACTTGCAAATCAGTTTGGCATTTCGATACAGGCTGTTTCAAAATGGGAGCAAGGACTTTCTTGCCCCGATATTTCCCTGCTCCCCGGTATTGCTGAATTTTTTGGCGTGACAATCGATTATATATTAACAGGAAAAACAATTGTTGCTTCAAATGATGATGCAGACGGCGAAACTGAGGTCTCGCCCGCAGCGGTTTATACCGTTGCGGGCGACGGTGAAATAAAAGAAAAATGCCCAAAAGTTGATACTCTGTACGTGGTAGAGATATATAACGGGCACATTATTGAAGCATCAAATAATATTGACGACGCTGATGAGATACAGCTTAACGTACCATCGGGTGTGTGGAATCTCGATGTTAACTGTGCCGCATACCTCTCCTTTGATATGTTCAAGGGAAACGTTAACGTACACGACGGAAACGCAAGCTTTAATGGAGAGATAGTGGGCAACATCAACGCGGAAAACTGTAATTTCTCTTGCAACGATAATGTTGACGGCAGCATTTACGCAAAGGACAGTAGTGCGTATTTTAATTCTGATATAAACGGCGATGTGATTCTGACGACAGGAAATGTTAACTGTGAAGATGTCAATGGTAATGTTGTCAACCAAAACGGTAACATCACTGTAGGGGGGGATGTCAACGGTGAAGTGACTCTTAAAGACGGTGACCTCAACTGCGAAGGTGATATCAACGGCGACGTTGAAGCAGCAGACGGTGACATTACTATCGAAGGCGACGTTGAAGGTGACATTGACGTTCATTACGGTAACGTTAACTGCGAAGGTGACGTTGCAGGTGACGTTGAAGTCGCAGACGGCAATTTTTCCTGCGAGGGTGAAGTTGCGGGCGACGTTTCTGTAACAAACGGCAGCTTTGCCTGCGAGGGGGACGTCAGCGGTGACGTGAACGTTTCGGAGGGGAACTTTTATTGTGAAGGCGACGTCAGCGGTGATGTGTCCTGTGATGGCTTTGATCGCAGCGATAACTATGATAATATGTCGATATTTCCGTTAAGATCAAAAACGATTGCAAAATACCGTGACGGTATGATCAATCTTATAGAGAACAGAAACGGAAGATTGCAGCTTGATTTTTCTTATCTTCCCGAAACGAACGGCGACAGGCCGTGGATACTTGAAAACGGCGGCTATGGTGTTAACGTTATATATCAATGCTCTCGGGAGAAAGTGGTCTTTGATCTCAAAGGCAGCGGTAGATACGACGTTATAGTCAGAGATCTTGATAGTAGCGTAGGAATCGACTGCCCCGGTGAATGTTTTTATAGGGATAACGTTTACACATTCGTTCACGAACGCAATAAGGATATAACCTGTACGGTTTATTTCTGAAAATAGGTAAAAAAGAAAGCGAGAATGACTCGCTTTCTTTTGTTTTACGCTTTATAGCTTCCTTTTAGATTAACGATTCTGTTATAGGTGTTCGGAAGCTTCTTGTCGCGGATAAAGTATCCGTTTCTTACGAACTGATAGTGAATGCCGTCCTCTTCGTCCTTAACGGAAGGCTCAAGCTTGCAGTCCTCGTACTTAACTGCGGAGTCGGGGTTCAAGAAGCTTTCGTATTCAGCAGAAGGAACATCGTTCATATTCGCTTCTGTGAAGAGCTTGTCGTAGTAGATAACGTCTGCGGTGTGTGCGTATTCCGCGGAAACCCAATGGATAGTTCCCTTCACCTTTCTGCCATCTGCAGGCATACCGCTTCCGGTTTCAAGGTCTGCGGTACAGCGTATCTCGGTCACGTTACCGTTTTCGTCCTTGACGATCTCGTTGCACCTGACGATGTAAGCACCCATAAGGCGTACTTCACCGTCGGGTTTCATACGGAAGAACTTGGGAGGCGGTACCTCAGCAAAGTCATCGGCTTCAATATAAAGCTCGCGGGTGAAAGGAACCTTTCTCGTGCCGGCTTCGGGATCGGTGGGGTTATTAGGAAGCTCGAAATACTCGGTCTTGCCCTCGGGGAAATTGGTGACGGTGACCTTGATAGGCTTGATAACAGCAACTCTGCGGGTCGCCTTACCGGAAAGGTCCTCGCGAACGCAGTGCTCAAGAAGCTCAAGTTCAGCCATTGAATTCGTCTTTGCAACGCCTACTCTGCCAAGGAAGTCGATGATGGACTCAGCGGTATAGCCACGGCGGCGCAAACCGCAAAGTGTGGGCATTCTCGGATCGTCCCAGCCGTCAACGAGTCCCGTTTCAACGAGATAACGGAGGAAACGCTTGGACATAACGGTATAGGAAAGATTGAGACGTGCGAATTCGATCTGTCTCGGCATAACGGGAGAATCCATATAGGGAGCAACCTTTTCCTTTACCCAATCGTAAAGTGGACGGTGATTTTCGTATTCAAGGGAGCAGAGCGAATGTGTGATGCCTTCAATATAGTCCTGAATGGGGTGAGCGAAGTCGTACATGGGGAAAATACACCATTTCGTGCCCTGACGGTGATGCTCGATATAACGGATACGGTAGATAACGGGGTCGCGCATATTGAAGTTGCCGGAGGCAAGATCAATCTTAGCACGGAGGGTATATTGACCTTCTGCAAATTCTCCTTTTCTCATACGGCGGAAAAGATCAAGGCTCTCCTTGATGGGTCTGTCGCGATAGGGGGAGATTGCAGGATTTGAAAGGTCGCCGCGGTATTCGGAGAATTTATCGGCGGAAAGCTCGCAAACGTATGCGTGGCCGTCCATAATAAGGTGCTCGGCAAGCTCGTAGGTCTTTTCGAAATAGTCGGAGCCGTAGAAGAAGCGGTCGTCCCAATCGAAGCCGAGCCAATGGATATCCTCCTGAATGGCGTCAACGTATTCGGTATCTTCCTTTGCGGGGTTGGTGTCGTCCATACGCAGATTACATCTGCCGCCGTATTTTTTTGCTGTACCAAAGTCAATGAGGAGCGCTTTGCAGTGTCCTATATGAAGGTAACCGTTAGGCTCAGGAGGAAAGCGAGTGTGAATATCGTCTGCTTTATATTTACCCTCGGCAATCTCGCCGTCGATTATTTCGTGTATAAAGTTAGTGGTTTCTGCCATGGAAATTTCCTCTCATTCAAGCGAGATTTTCTATCATATCGGCGATGCGCTTCTTTGAAGCATCGGCGCCGATGATCTTCATAACGGTATAAAGATCAGGGGAATTGCGCTTGCCGGTAACGGCAACTCTTATCATCATACTGACGTCGGCAACGCTTCCTTTATATGAATCGGGATTCTTGCGGTATTCCTTCATATCGGTGCAGTAGCCAAGATCTGCAGCGATAGCCTTTACCTTCTCAAACCAAGCGTTTGCATCGTCGTTTTCGCTGTATTCATTACTGAAGCGTGAAAGAACAGTCTTCACGTCGCAAAGATCGGTGCCTTCGGGATAGCTATCCTCGATCTTGAAATATGCATCGTAGAAAAGAGCCATATATGCGCGAAGCTCGACCCAGGTAGCGTAGTCCTTTCTGGGTTTGTTTCCTCCTCTGCCTATGTTAATGATAGCTTTAGCAAAATCGGGGGAAGCGGCGAGCTTTTCGGCAAAATCGGGATCAAAGTCGCTAGCCCAGCCGTAAAGCACGTCGTAGATATAATCAGCCGTCATTGTGGAAATAACGTTTTTGGATATATCGCTCAGTTTATTCATATCGAAAAGGCATCCGGAAACGCTCATTTTCTTGATATTGAAGGGGAAATCCTTATAGGACTTATCCTTGTTCTGTGCGTGCCATTCCTCAAAATTGGAATTGAGAAGGGTCATAACGTATTCGGAAACGCAAGCGGGATCATAACCGAGTCGGCGGTAGTCATCCATATTTGCACCCATGTCGCGTTTTGAGAGCTTCTTTTTGGAGCCGTCCTCGTCAAGCTTCATAAGCTGAGAGATATGCATATATTTAGGAGCGCGCCACCCAAGATAACGGAAGAGCTGCAGATGCTTGGGCAGGCTGGGGAGCCATTCTTCACCTCTTACAACGTGTGTGGTGCGCATAAGATGGTCGTCCACTACGTGCGCAAAGTGATAGGTAGGAACTCCGTCGGATTTAAGAAGAACAACGTCCTCGTCGTTTTCTGAAAGCTCAAGATTTCCTCTTACGAGGTCTGTGAACTTGAATTTCTTTTCGGAGTCGCCCTCGGCGATCGCGAAAAGCGCAAACTTCTGTCCCTTTTTAAGAGATTCTTCAACGGATTCAATAGTGAACCGTCTGCGGTCGAGCATAGCCTGACGGCGCGCAGCGCCCTCAGCTTCCCAGTCCACATTCTTTATTTCCGCCTTTTTGTCAACTGTCTTGATCTCGTTGAGTTCTTCGTCGGTTGAAAATACGGGGTATGCCCTTCCCTCCTTAACAAGACGCTTTGCAAAAACGTGATATAGATCAACACGCTTGCTCTGACGGTAGGGGCCGTATGCGCCAAACTCGCCGTCGATCGTTTCGCCTTCGTCGAATTCAACGCCATAATGAGCGAGTGTTTTGATAAGACCTGCTGCCGCACCTTCAACCTCGCGTCGAGCATCGGTATCTTCGATTCTGAGATAGAAAACACCGTCGGACTGATGAGCGAGACGCTCACCTACCATCGCGGGGAAAAGTCCGCCGAAATGAACGAAGCCTGTGGGGCTGGGTGCAAATCTTGTTACTTTAGCGCCTTCGGGAAGATCTCTTTCGGGATATTTTTGTTCGATCTCTTCTTCGGTTAACGTTACATTCGGGAAAAGAAGATCTGCAAGATAGTTATAGTCCATATATTTTACCTCTCATACGTTGGGAGTGATTATCTATTGCTGCCGCACAAAGCAACACCCATAAATTATATCACGATTATTAAAGGTTTTCAACAAAAAATAAGCCGAATTATACCATCTTAAAAATATAAATATTGTCTTTTCATTAAAATTGTTGATTTTTTCGTCGAAAAATGATATTATAATCTGCGATGGGTAAATCAAATTTACCGAATGTTATAAACATCACCAAAGAGGTTTGATATGTCAGTTAATTTATTCAAAAGTTCCGTCGGCGGATATAATAAAGCCGAGGTAGATACATACATTCATCACATAAGCCACAAAATGGAGCGTGAAAAGAAGGATTACGAACGAAGGATCGAGATACTCGAGGCTGAGATCACAAAGCTGAATAACGAAAAAACCGAAATAGAAGCCTTACTCAAAGAGGATGAAGCTATCATCGGCGCTTTCCGTTCGCAGATTTGCGACGATCAGGCTGCTGCGGAAAAATTCGTCACTCCCGATGAAGAGACGACTGAAAACGTTTTTTCCGAAGCAACAGAGATCCTTGAAAAGTCCAAACGCTACGACGAGATCAGCCGCCAGCTTGGTGAGATCATCATCAAAGCTAACGCAGACGCCGCTGAAATAGTACGCGATGCAAAGGCGGAAGCCGCAGCAATTAAGGCTGCTGCTGCTGACGAGATCAAGCGTACTGCCGATCACATAGCAGAAAAGCTCTGCTCGATCGCGAAGGATGCCCAAAGCACCCTGTCTACCACAGGTAGCTGCGAATGAACATCGGTAAAAAAGTACGTTCTCTGCGTATACAGCGCGGAATGACGCAAAAGGAGCTTGCCGGAGACGAGATTACGCGAAATATGCTGTCACGCATTGAAAACGGCGCAGCGTATCCTTCTATAAGCTCACTTATATATCTTGCCAATCGTCTTGAAGTCTCTCCCGCATATTTTTTTGACGAATCCGAAAAGCCTCAAAGCGAGATGGAGAGTATGCTCTGCTCATTTTACAATGAGGGCGAATACGAAAAGTGCATCACTGCTGGTTCAGCGCTCCCTGCAACGGAATCGGGTAACATTCTTGCGCAATGTTATCTCAATATAGCCGTGTCAGATTTTATGCAAATGAAGTATAAGAGCGCCCGTGAATCTCTTTTGCTCGCGAAGGAGCAATGTGAATCCGCCGCTGACATAACTGATACCGTTTACAATATCGTTATGTGTCTTTTGAAATTTCACGACGTTGCATTCGACCTTGGCGTTGACGTGCTTTCTTCGGATACGCTTCCCTCCTATAAGGCGATGGCGTCGAACTTTTATATGTTTCTGCTTTCAAACGCTGATTCCTGTGAAGATGAGACCGAACTTATGAAAAGCAGTCTTTACGGACTTCATATATCTGCAAGGTCTGAGATATCAGCAGGTCACTATTCCGTTGCTCTCGATATTCTTAAGCTTGCAGCCGCACGGATAACAGAAGCGACCCCGCCCGCTCTGGCATATATGATATATGAAGATCTTGAGTCTGCCGCTCTCAAGACGGAAAACTACAAGATCGCATACGAATCGGCACATCTTAAAAACTCTGTGTCAAGATAAAAAACGGACGTTATAACGTCCGTTTTTTATGCATTGCTGTAATATGCTATCTCACTATAAAAGATCGTGTTACTTTCGTACTGCTCAGTCTCTTCCTTTAAGATCATATTCGCTGATATAGTCACTGAACTCAACTGATTGATACTCGCAAATATTGTTATACTATATTTTGGATACCCAATAAATTATATAATATTTTATGTCGCGGAGAAATTGATATGTATGATCAAAAAGTTCGATCAAAACTATTGCAAAAATCTCGTTTTAAGATATAATAATTATAATGGGTTAAAATGGGGATGGATAGTTATTCAAACTTTCTTTTCATCAACATTTATCTATATTCAACCGGAGGTTTGTATATGCAGAAAAAAGATTTCGAAGCGGTTGCTGAAGCGCTTAAACGCGCACAGCAGAAAACTACCGCTGCGATCAAAGACTTTCTTCGCGACCTTGACGGCAGGAACGAAGCTGCCGCTCTCGCAGGTAAGCGCCTTACGGCAAGAGCTCGCATCACCGCACTCTTTGACGAAGGTACGTTTGTAGAAACAGGCGCTTTCATTAAGCGCCGCGCCACCGAATTCGACCCCGATGCGATTGAATCCGACGATTTCGAAGCGGTTATTACCGGTTACGGTTCCGTAAACGGTGAACTCGTTTACGCTTTCGCCGAAGATCACTTCCGCAGCAAGGGCGCTGTCGGTGAAGCACATGCCAAGAAGATCTGTGCGCTTTACGATCTTGCTATCAAGAACGGCGCCCCCGTCGTTGGCATCTTCGACAGTAACGGTGCTTTCATTCTCGAAGGCACTGCCGCTCTTTCCGGCTACGGTAAGGTGATGTCCTCCGTATCCCGCGCATCCGGCGTTATTCCGCAGATCGCTATTATCGCAGGCACCTGCGCTGGCTCTGCCGCTGTGATCGCTTCCATGTTCGACGTCACTATCCTTTCCGAACTTGACGGTAAATACTATGTTACCCTCGGAAACCCCTCTGCTCCCGCAATCACCACACCCGACGAAATCTCCGCTATCACCAAAGCGCAGTCACTTCTTTCCGTTCTTCCCTCCAACAACTGCGAGGGTACCGTTCGCTATGAAAAGAACGCAAACGGCGCGATCGATGTTTCATACGTTCTCGACGGCGGTTACAGCGTTAAGACTCTTATAGGCACCGTTGCCGATGACGGCGCTTACACCGAGCTCTATGCCGGCTATGCACCCGAGCTCGTTACCGCTCTTTCTTCCGTTGGCGGCATCGTTGCCGGTATCGTTGCAAACAATCCTGCTGAAAATGAAGGTAAGCTCACCTCCGCAGCAGCAAAGAAGGCGGCTCGTATGATCTCCCTCTGCGACAGCTTCAACATTCCCGTTCTTACACTTGTTGACGGCAAGGGGCTCGATCTTGAAAACGCCCCCGAAGCAAACGAGCTTTCCAAGCTCGCATTTGCATACAGTTCAGCAGAATGCCCCAAGATCACCGTAGTTCTCGGCGAAGCTTACGGCGCTGCATACACCGTTCTTGGCAGTAAGTCCATCGGCGCTGACATGGCGCTTGCACTCTCCTCTGCTGTTATCAGCGCTATGCCTGCTAAGTCTGCCGTTGCTCTTCTCTGGGATGAGAAGTTTGAGGGCGCTGAAGACCCCGCAGCTCGCCGTGCTGAGCTCGAAAACGAGTGGAACGCTACCTTCGGTTCCGCCGTTGACGCTGCTTACAAGGGCGAAATTGATGATATCATCGAATCCACCGAGCTTCGTGCACGTATCGCCGCTGCTCTTGAAATGCTTTCGATGAAAAACGACAGAGAGCCCTCAAGACGTCATATCAATCTTCCCCTTTAATTGAAAGGAGAATATTATGACTTTCATTAATTTCGCGGCTCTTGCCGCTGCCGCTGCGTCCGGCACCGAACCATTGAACTCTATGGCTGAAAAGCTTGAAGTCGGCGTGCAGGTACTCCTCTTAGGTATGGCAACAGTTTTTGCTGTTCTTGCTGTTCTTTGGATCGTACTCGCACTTTTCCGCGTGATCTTCTACCGCGAGAACAAGCCTGAAAAGAAAGCTGAAGCTCCGACTCCCTCACCTGCTCCTGTTCCCGTAGCAGAACCTGCTGCTCCCGTGACTGACGACACCGCTATCGTTGCCGCTATCACAGCAGCGATCGCAGCGTTCACTGCTGACGAACCCGGTTTCGCAGGCGGATTCAGAGTCGTTTCCTTCAAGCGCAAGGGCAACGCTTCTCCCTGGAACAAGCGCTAAAGCATAAAGCACTATAACATTTCTTTTGAAAGGAAAATAATTGTCATGAAAAAGTACAATGTAACCGTAAACGGTGTAGTATATGAGGTTATCGTTGAAGAAGCCGGCGCCGTTGCTTCTGCTCCCGTAGCAGCTCCTGCTCCTGTGGCTGCTCCTGCTCCTGCAGCTGCTCCTGTGGCTGCTCCTGCTCCCAATGCAGCAGCTGCTCCCGCAGCTGCTCCTGCCGGCGCTACCACCGTTAGCGCACCGATGCCCGGTACGATCCTCAAGGTAAACGTACAGGTTGGCGCTGACGTTAAGGAAGGCGACGTTCTCTGCATCCTCGAAGCTATGAAGATGGAAAATGAGATCCTTGCCCCCAAAGCTGGTAAGGTTGCTTCCGTCAACGTATCCGGCGGTCAGACCGTTTCTGCCGGTGATCTTCTCGTATCTCTTTCTTAATATTTTCCCCTATTATCTGATTATTTGAAATCTGACGATTTAACAAGGCAAAAATATTATAAAGGAGTGTAACCGGTTTGGAATTCGTTAGTAAATTCTTAGAAACAACGGGATTTGCAAAGCTCATCGCCGATCCGAACTTCTATAAGACGCTCATTATGTACGTCATTATCGGTGTGCTCTTCTATCTCGGTGTTGTCAAAAAATTCGAGCCGCTTCTTCTTGTCCCGATCGCTTTCGGTATGCTTCTGGCAAATCTGCCCGGAGCAAATATGATCCACATGGATTTCTTCATCAGCGAAGATAACAGTCTTTCGCTTGTTGATACCTTAAAGCTTGTCGTTAACGAAGGCGGACTTCTCGACATTCTCTATCTCGGCGTTAAGCTCGGTATTTATCCGTCTCTCATATTTATGGGTGTTGGTGCTATGACCGACTTCTCTGCCCTTATCGCAAATCCTGTATCCCTTATGATGGGTGCAGCTGCACAGCTTGGTGTTTTCATAGCGTTCTTTGGCGCACTCTTCCTTGGATTTACCCCCGCAGAAGCGTCTGCTATCGGTATCATCGGCGGTGCTGACGGACCTACCGCTATTCTAGTAACAAAGACTCTCGCGCCTCACCTTCTCGGTGCAATCGCGATCGCTGCGTACAGCTACATGGCGTTGATCCCCTTCATTCAGCCTCCCTTCATGAAGCTTCTCACAACGAAGAAAGAGCGCATGATCAAGATGGATACTCTCCGTCCCGTTTCCAAGCTCGAGCTTGTTATTTTCCCCATCGTCGTTACCCTTATCGTAACGATGGTAGTACCCGATGCTGCTCCTCTTGTTGGCTTCCTTATGCTCGGTAACCTCTTCAACGTAACGGGCATTACCGACCGTCTTTCCAAAACCGCACAGAACGAGCTCATCAACATCTGCACTATCTTCCTCGGTGTTTCCGTTGGTGCTACTGCAAATGCTGAGAACTTCCTCGCTCCTCAGACCCTTTATATCATCGCGCTCGGTCTTACAGCATTCTGCTTCTCTACCATTGGCGGTCTGCTCTGCGGTAAGTTCTTATGCTGGGTAACTAAAGGAAAGATCAATCCCCTTATCGGCTCTGCGGGCGTTTCTGCCGTTCCTATGGCAGCACGCGTATCCCAGACAGTCGGTCAGAAGGAGAACCCCTCCAACTTCCTTCTCATGCACGCTATGGGTCCGAACGTTGCAGGCGTTATTGGCTCTGCGGTTGCCGCAGGTGTCCTCCTCTCCCTCTATGCCGGTTAATTAAATTACAGAAAGGAATATAACATAAATGGCAAAGGTAAAAATCACCGAAACCGTTCTTCGTGACTCTCACCAGTCTCTGGTCGCAACACGAATGACAACGGAAGAAATGCTCCCCATCCTTTCCGAAATGGATAAGGTCGGCTATCATTCGCTTGAAGCCTGGGGTGGCGCCACCTTCGATTCCTGCCTCCGTTTCCTTAATGAGGATCCTTGGGAAAGACTCCGCAAGATCCGCGCTGAGGTTAAAAATACGAAGCTACAGATGCTTTTCCGCGGACAGAACATTCTCGGATACCGTCACTATGCTGACGATGTCGTTGAATATTTCGTTCAGAAGTCTATCGCAAACGGTATCGATATTCTCCGTATTTTCGACGCACTTAACGATCCCCGCAACTTAAAGACCGCTATCGAAGCCACGAGAAAAGAAGGCGGTCACGTTCAGGCAGTTCTGTCTTACACCACAAGTCCCGTTCACAACAACGAGTATTTTGCAAATTATGCCCGTCGTCTCGAGGAAATGGGCGCTGACTCCATTTGTATCAAGGATATGGCAGGTCTTCTGCTTCCCTACGACGCTTACGAGCTCGTTAAGGCTATCAAGGCAAATTCCTCCCTTCCCGTACAGCTTCACACACACTATACCTCCGGTCTCGCTTCCATGACCGTTCTCAAGGCTGTAGAAGCAGGCTGTGATATCGTTGACTGTGCTATTTCTCCTATGGCACTCGGTACTTCTCAGCCCCCTACGGAAGCAATCGTTGCAACTCTCGCAGGAACTGAGTTTGATACCGGTCTTGATCTCGCTCAGCTCGACAAGATCAACCGCTACTTCACTCCTATCCGTGAAAAGTACTTGAAATCCGGTCTTATGGATCCCAAGGTTCTTCAGGTAAACATCAACACCCTGCTTTACCAAATCCCCGGCGGTATGTATAGTAATCTCATCTCCCAGCTTAAGAACGCAGGTAAGTCCGAGCTTCTTAACGAGGTTCTCGAAGAAGTTCCGCGCGTTCGCGCTGATGCCGGTTACGTTCCGCTCGTAACTCCTACCTCCCAGATCGTTGGCACGCAGGCAGTTATGAACGTACTCACCGGACAGAGATATAAGATGTGTACCAACGAATTCAAGGGTATTCTTCGCGGTGATTACGGTGAGACTCCTGCACCCATTGATCCCGAATTCCGTAAGTCCATCATTGGCACCACCGACTATAAAACCTATCGTCCTGCTGACGACCTTAAGCCTGAGCTTGATAAGCTCCGTTCTGAGATCGCGCAGTATATCGAACAGGACGAAGATGTTCTTTCCTATGCTCTCTTCGAGCAGGTTGCAACGAAGTTCTTCGAAGCACGCAAAGCTGCAAAGTACAATCTTGACGCTGAAAATGCAGATAAGGAACTCAAGGTTCATCCGGTATAATAGAACAAAAAACGCACCCGCCGGGTGCGTTTTTTCATAAAAGAAGAGATCCTACGGAAAGAAAGGAGAACTTGTAGGACCTCTTCTTTATGAAATTACAAGACAATTCTTAATTGAGCCTGGAGATGTTTCGTACTATACTAACTTACACGCTATTGCGAAGACGATTTGTCTAAAAATTTAGTGTTACTCTGATCTCTATGCATTAATTTGTAATCCGATTTATCAATATTTGCCATATATTTAATATCAAATATCATTGCGGTACAACCTGAGTCTGTACAGCAAAGTAACACCTTGCGTCAATTTGTAGATGAAGCAAAGACTTATTTCACGTTGTACCGTTGACTCATATCATACTTCATCCGCTATAAGCGGACCGTAACCGTATATGAGACGATAAGCGTACCCCTTCGAGAAGCGGCAAATATAAGATCGGGATCGCGTCTTTAATCGGTGGGCATATAGACAATCTAATCAACTCGAATGTCTATATGCAGATACTCCAGAAGATAAGGGGGTAATCATATTCTATTACGAAATTACGAATTGTTTTCATAGAGTACTGATATTTCCTCCTTTCTTAAGATTAAAACAAAAAGGCGCGTAACTACAGAATGATAAACGATCACCTTGGCGTTACAGCGCTAAAAATATTGGTACAAGACTATCTTGTACCGGAATCGCAAATGCTTCGCCGTTTGATAATCCGATAAGCTTCTGTGTCCGGAAATTGACTTCTTGTTTCTGGTTTTATTATATCAAAGTGTCATGCTCATTGCAAGCGTTTTTTGATAGCGCTTGTGCAATTTGTATAATTACACAAGTGCACGCCGTATCATTAGTGCATATTGTACAAATCAAAGAACGGAATCACGATGTGATTCCGTTCTTTGATTCTTATTTATCATCATCTTTCGTGGCAAAATCCGAGCCTCCGGCTCCGAACTGATTAAACGCAGAGCTATCTGTCTTTAAGTTAAAATCACTTTGGTTTGTGAATCCATCTGCTTTCATCATTTGTTCAAGCACGTTTATATCGGTCGTTACATCAAGCGTTTCGGACTCAAAAAGCTTATCAAGCTGATTTTTATAACCGCATATAAGCATATCAAGGGTGTCTTCTATGTTTTTCATACCGGCATTGATATTATCACCGCGTATTCCCTGCTCTTCAAAGTACGCATAAGAATTCAAAAGCTTCAGCGTTGTGGGAAGATAATATGAAAGGAAACTGTCAAGCTGAGTCTCAAGCTCGGGACGTGCCTCAACGAGCTTAAATATCTTGCTTGTGAGAGCTTCAATTTCGTCGATCTTTGAAGAAACGGCCTCATCTTCAATGTCGTCGTTAAGCTCACGGATACGCGCAAGGGTTTTTTCGTTATCAGATAGTTCTTTTACGTTTTTAGCCTTTTCTTCGGCACGCTTTTGACGTTGCTGAACGCGGCTGAATCCCATTTCGTTTTCATATTCATCGTATGCGGCTGCTCTGCCATCTTCGGTGAATATGATGTACTGTATCTTTTTATCAACGAAGGAATCCCTGCTGAGAAGGTTTTTCTCTTTCATATATTCAAGATCCTTAGTAACGCGGGACACGGAAACGTCTGCGATATCAGCGAGAGTTTTAATAGAGTAAAAGCTTTTGTTTCTGAGAACGGAAAGATACGTTATGATTCTCGAATCACGTGACTTGAAATACTGACGGAAAAGATATATCACAGCAGTTACGGAGGATGCAATCATTGCGGAGACAATATCACTTAATCCGTCGGCAATTCCGAGATAGCTGACGGTATCTATCGCGGAAACAAAAAATATAACGGCAAAAAATAACGATATAAAGAAGAATATCGTTGAAAGCGTTGCCGCCTGAGAGCCTTTATAATTGACCTTTTTAATGTCTGAGGTCATCTTATTCAACTGTTCACGGGTCGGAGGAGGCGGAGCCGTCGTGTTCTTTGTCAGAGCGCTTTCTGATCTATTATCTTTTTTTACGTAGCTGTAATGATACGTAACATCCGGATCATTACTTTTTACATCGCTGTAATTCGAGTGATAAACGGTATGCTGAGCCGGAGAAGTTTTTTTAGCTTCTCTTTCCTTTTTCGCTTCCTCTCTTTCCTTTTCGCTGAGTACTTTCAAAACTATTAAAACGATTCCTATAGGCCAAGCTCCGAAAATAAAGCATGCAATTATTGCTGGAATCGGTATGTTTATATTCTTCATAAATAATGATCCTTACTTATCTTAAGATGCAAAATATTTTTCAATAATGCGGCAAACACCGCGTATGGTTCGTTCGCTTTGTTCGGCGGATGGTTCGGATTCAATATAGTTTATCGTTTCAATGGCATCCGTTACGTCAGTTATATCATGTTCAGCAGAACGCGAATGTACACGGGCTCTTGTTTCACGAGGAGTTTCTGAGGACTTTATACCATAACCTATTTCACGAAATATTGAAAGCATTGTTATATACACGTACCTGATCTGATCCGTTACGGTGTCAAAGCTGTTTAGATAAGAAACAAACTCCTTATAAGAACGCTTGGTTGCCACCCCGGGATCGTATTGTCTTATTTGAGGGGCGTGCAGATCGATCGTTTCGTCAACGAAATTTGAATAATCCGCTGCATGATCGTTTTTTGCAAACGAAAAATCACGAAGGCTCATAAAGAAGAGGAATATCTCGCGAAGCCAGAGCTTGATATTCTCTATAAGTCGTTTGGTTGCCGCATGACCGCGGAATATGAAAAACACGATAGCTCCAATGAATAGTAGGATACACAAAACTATCATAAGTTTGTCGCCGATAGGCTGATTTTCAAACAGAACATCGGAAAATTTGTTTTTTACGTCACCGACGTCATAATAATCTTCAGCATCGGTAGATGCGGCAAGCATCTGCGAAGCCAGATATGCGACCACGAAGCGTAAAACAAATCCTATGCCTATAAGTATAACGGAGAAAATAAAAAGAACGAAAAGGACGATAGCAAACGCCACAATCATCAATTTCAAGTTATACATTCTGCCGTTATTTGATATTGCAGTGACTGTCCCCGTTATTCCTCTTTGAATGTATGTTTGATTCAATACGATAAACGAGCAAGCAAAGAATACAACCAGTGATATTGATAACATCGTCGTAGGTACGGAGAGCATCAAAGAGCCTACGTATATCACAAGTATGACTCCGAAATACGAAAGCATTGATTTCATTGAAATGATCCGGTGTGGCGGAATAAACCACAACGCTATGCCAAGAAAAATCAAGATAAAAACGAAGGAGGCGATCACCGGCGGATACGCCGATTCCGAAGTGTACGTAGAGATTATATCGTTTTTATAGGCGATATAAAGGATCTTATCGGCAATGCTGAAAGAAGATATCCCGATAAGGGCGGCAACAACGAGAGGTAACGCTGCTCTCAGCGGCTTAAACGGACTTTCGGAAGATTCAAATCCGTTATCATAATAATAGTCTTTTCGGGGATCTCGACCTTTAGACGTGACCTTTCCGTAAAATGTTTGCATACCGTAGCCCAGCAGAACGAGAAAGAATCCAAAAAGATACATTGGTAATATAACCCCTTGCGGAAGTGTTCTGTATAAGAACATATATGCGAGAGGAATAACGATACACGTGACCGCTATCACAGACAGCAGTTTATAAAATTTTGAAAAAAGCTTATGTGTCACCGTATCGCTCCTTTCAGTTATGAATTAATGTACGTTTTATAGTATACCTCGATATAGGGCGGAATAATTTCCGCGTTTCTGTTTGTCGATGTAACATAGAAGATAACGTGAACACCGTTTTTTGCCATTTCGTCATGGAAGATTATCATTCTTTCGCTGATATAGGACGAAATGACTATAAGATTTCCGGCTTCAGAAAAGATCTTGTGATGTAACAGTACATAATCAAGCATTTTTTCTATAGGACAGGACATTTCTGTCTTGATAGCAGCAAGAACGCGCAAAGCCGTTATCATATCACGGTTTCCTTCGTATGCGGGAGTGAATAGTATATCCTTCCCCACCCCTTCGCTGTCTGCTTTAAAATTCTCGTGTACGGCGTCGGGCGGACTGTTTGATATAATACGTACAGGAACGCTTTCCCTTGAAATGCTGTCAAGAATGGACGCACATACAGTTATGCACATTTCTACGCTGTCTGTGCTGGCGGGATAAACTGAATCAAGCTCAATATCACGTGAGTTCATATTCAGTAGAATATTGAAGCGAAGACGCTGCGTGTATTCTTCATTATTTACCATCAGCTTTCCGTGAACTGCTGTTTGCTTCCAATTGATCTTGTTCATCGGATCAAAGGAAGTGTACTCACGAGAGCCGGCTATCATAAGCGGATCGGTCAGGAGGCTGTGATTTTTTATAACGTCGCCGCTATGGTAGAACGACGAGGTGAAATGCTCATCAAGATCAACTGCTCTCGGCAAAACGACAACTGTGTTTTTCTTATTTGCTTCACATAAAAACCCTTTTGAAGTTGGGTTCATTCCAAAGAGATCGTTTGACACGAGAGTGGCATTGCCAACCGTATATACGCCTCTGCGGCGGCAATTCACACGCCAGCGGCGGCGTATTTTTTCCTTGCTTTTCAAAACGAAAACCGATCCGACACGATCGCGCAGAATATTGCGCGGCTTTCCTGTTTTTTTATCATACTCGGTAATTCGGAAAGCAAGACCCGTCGGCAGAGTAGTATCTACCTTTGCATAAGGAATAGGTATATATTTATCGTTTGTCAGTTCCTCGTAAATGAAAATATCCTCGCCCTCGAAGGCTTCCTCCGCACTTACTGTAACATTATAATCAATGTCATCGAAGGTATGTTTCTCGTAGAGCTTTGACTGCCACAGATAAACGATAAAAACAGCCAATATAAGCGCTATAAACAGCATTTTAATTTCTCAGCTTTCGGATCTGATTTATTGAACCGGCACTGCGACTGTTTCAATAATATACTGAATGATATTCGAATTGGAATCAGAAAGACGTATGGTTCCTTGCGAACGGGAAATGATTCTATGCGAAAGAACGGGAACCGCGACAGCCTTCACGTCATCGGGGAGAACATAGTCCCTGCCCTCTATAGCGGCCCACGCCTGAGCAGCTCTCATAAGAGCAAGGGTGCCTCTCGGACTTACGCCAAGTCGAATTCGGTCGGAATTTCTCGTTTCATTTACTATGTCAACGATATATTTCTTTAGAAGCGCACTTACTTTAACATTTTTGATCGCAATCTGCGCGTCAGTGACGTCCTTCTTCGTGCAAACGGATGAAAGGGATTCAAGAGGAGACGTTAGCATGTACTCATCGAGAACGGAAAGCTCCGCTTCAGGCGCTGGATATCCGAGGGAAAGCTTCATTAAAAATCTATCAGTCTGTGCCTCGGGAAGCGGGAAAGTTCCTTGGGATTCGATAGGGTTCTGCGTTGCTATTACGAAAAAAGGTGACTCGAGCTTATAGGTTACACCGTCGATAGTGGTCTGCCGCTCTCCCATACATTCAAGAAGTGCGGACTGTGTACGTGGCGTCGTTCTGTTGATTTCATCGGCTACGACGATATTTGTGAATATCGGACCTGAGCGGAACACGAATTCATTTTCCTTCTGGCTGAAAAAGTTTATACCTGTTATATCTGAGGGGAGGAGATCGGGAGTGAATTGTATACGTTTAGAATCGGAATCGATAGATTTTGCAAGTGCTTTTGCAAGTGTGGTCTTACCCGTGCCGGGGATATCATCAAGTAAAACGTGGCCTTCGGACAAAAGAGCTGTAACTATATACTTGATCTCCGTATTTTTTCCGTATATAACCTTGCTTATATTTGAGATGATACTGTTGGCTAATTTTGCGATCCCGATATTATCCATATTAATTCTCCGTTCAGAAAATTGATTGTATTATACGAATTATATTATAGCACAGATGAGCTTGGTTTGCAATTCAATAATATTATAAACGCCATTCAATATGATATGTGATAAATTGTTGCAAAGTTGTGAACAAATAAAGTTTAATTCTAAATTAATTAACTTGACTATAATCAATATGTTAAGTATAATTTAATAAGATGTTATTAAATATCTAATTATATATTTTGGGAGGTGACTTTACCCATGATTGAATTATTCGATATTCCAGAATCGGTGAAGTCCGTGTTGCTTTCCAAAGGCATCACGTATGACATCGTTGCTATCGCTGCAAAAACTGACTTAAATCGAGATTGTGTGCCAAGCGACAGCTACATCTTCGTCACTGACACAGATCTTATTCTTTTAAGCGGGTCTATGACAGGTGTTCAGGAATCAAAGTCAGCTTTAAGGCGTCGTTCTCTCGCTAGAGACTTTGAAGAATTAACTTACGATTATTATCCGCTTTCCATGTTTTCTAAATTTGAAGTTGAGGAGATGCTTTCATCGGCTCGTATCGTAGCTGAGGTTAAAGCCACGGAGGATTCACTCCCCTACTCTATACTTATCGCTAATCTTTCAAACACATTCAAATCAGAAGCGTATAAGCTCACCGAAGAGATCAACCCTATGCTAAAGGGCGACGAAGAAGGCGAAAACACTTTTGTAAATGCCGAGGGGGAAGATCATTCCGGCAATCACTCAGGTTACGGCAGTCACATGGATCACGGCGGCCCCGGAGGACACCATTTCCATGGCGGCGATAAAAAAGAGGAGCTTTTCTGTCCCAAATGCGGTAAGAGATATGCAGATCCTGACAGAAAAATTTGCCCCCGCTGTATGGATAAGGTGCATATACTTAAAAGATTCTCGGGATTTTTCTTGAGGTACAAGGGCAAGCTTGCTTTGATACTCATAACGCTTGTTCTCACCAGCGGACTTGGCGTTTTGTCTCCCTACATATCCAGCGGATTTTACTATGATGAAGTCCTTTCTGAAGACGGTAGGTTTGCAGGACAACTGCTTCTGGTGATCGGCATCATTCTCGCAACACGTATTATCTCGATGCTCGTTACGATGCTGAACAATTATATCACATCTGTCATTGCAGCGCGCGTGACATACGATATGAAAAAGGAGATATTCAAATCCATTGAACGTCTCTCAATCAGCTATTTCACCAATAGACAAACGGGCGGTCTTATGACGCAGGTCAACCGTGATGCAAACAACATCTACCGTTTCTTCTGTGATACTATTCCCTATTTTCTCGTAAACAGCTTCCAGATCATAGGTATCGTGATCATAATGTTTATTATGGACTGGAAGCTTACGCTACTTGCTCTTTGCACCGTTCCCATAGTTGCTTTTCTGATAAAAAAGCTCTTCGGAAAAATGGAAAAGTATCACGCAAAGCGCTTCTCCGCTTCACGCTCTCTTAACTCGCTTCTCAGTGACGTTTTGACGGGTATCAGAGTTGTTAAGGCATTCTCCAAGGAGGATGCAGAGACCGAGCGCTTTACCAAGCGTAACCGCATCGTTGCTGAAGCAGACAAGAAGGCGTCGGTTTACAACTCAACAGCGTTCCCTCTCGTCAATTTTCTCCTCTATATCGGCAACATTGTTATTCTCGGAGCCGGCGGATGGATGGTCATAAAGGGTTCGCTTACTTACGGTATGCTTCTTACCTTCACGTCTTATATGAACATGGTCTACAGTCCTCTTATGTTCTTTATCGACGTCGTTTATATGATGACGGACAGTCTTAATTCCATGAATCGCCTTTCGGAGATCATGGATGCCATTCCCGAAGTCGCAGAAAGCGAGAATCCCGTTTCCCTTGGTGAAGTCAAAGGACACGTTGAGTTCAACAACGTTGAATTCTCCTATGAAAAGAATCGTAAGATCATTGACGGCGTCAACTTCGATATCGAGCCCGGCAAGATCATCGGTATCGTCGGTCATACAGGCGCAGGTAAATCCACTCTCGCAAATCTGCTTATAAGACTTTACGACACGGGTGCCGGTGAGATCAAAATCGACGGAGTCAACGTTCGTGATATTGCCTTTGACGAGCTTCGCCGTAACATAGCGATCGTTTCTCAGGAAACGTATCTATTCATGGGCACGATCAAGGACAATATCAAGTATGCACGTCCTGACGCTACCGACGAAGAAGTCATCACTGCATCTAAAATAGCCGGCGCTCACGATTTTATTGTAAAGTTGCCGGACGGTTATAACACGCAGATAGGCTTTGGTTACAAGGATCTTTCGGGCGGCGAACGTCAAAGAGTTTCCATCGCACGCGCCATTCTGCTCAATCCTCGTATACTTATTATGGACGAGGCAACCGCTGCAATGGATACGCAGACCGAACGCCAGATACAAACTGCGCTTGAGCAGCTGATTAAGGGACGTACTA
The DNA here is from genome assembly GCA_964464905.1 of uncultured Lachnospiraceae bacterium. Taxonomy (GTDB): domain Bacteria; phylum Bacillota; class Clostridia; order Oscillospirales; family CAG-272; genus DTU064. Next base: position 3,285 of record CAYXHC010000029.1, on the reverse strand, counting down.
CGATCATGATCGCACACCGTCTTTCCACGCTTCGTGATGCCGATCATCTTATAGTTATCGAAAACGGTAAAATGCCGGAATTCGGCACGCACGCCGAGCTTCTTAAGAAAAAAGGTATTTACTACGGTCTTTACAAAATGCAGATGGATGCTCTTCGCAACATCGGTATTGAAAGCTAATAAAAAGGAGGCAATAATATGAGCGAATTAAAAACGACGGCACTTAAAGACGTTGTTTCCATAACGTATATAACAAAGGAAAACTCAATTTTCAAAAAAGAAGGAGACTTTTTATCTTTGAAGGTCACGCTTCCCGAAGGCATTGGTTTTGATGGCGGACCCACCGGCGGCGAAAAATATTTTAGCCGCATATATCTGCACCGTTCCTTCCCTTACGAGCATCACTATAGTTTCATTTCCGTGCTCGATCACGACAATGTCGAGATCGGTCTTATCTCCGATATTTCCGATTTTGACGATGACGTTGCAGATCTCCTTCGCCGTGAGCTTGACAGAAAATACTATGCTCCTGTTATAACAAAGATACTTTCAGTCAAGGAGCGTTACGGTTACTCTTATTGGGAAGTTCTTTCCGGTGACCGTCACCTTTCATTTACGATACGTGACACATTCCGTTCGATAATCAAGGTTTCCCCTGAGCATATCTTCATCACAGACAATGATTCTAACAGATATGAGATCACCGACGTTGAAGCTCTTGACCGCAAGAGCTACAAAAAGATCGAACTTTATCTGTAAGCAGTACTTCATAAAGAGAGGAGCGATTCCTATATGAGTGACAGAATTAAGCTTACAGAGCGTTTTTGTAAGCTGCATCCCGATGCAGCTCCCGAGGACGTAGTCGTTGCTTTCGGTTTTGACCTTTCTCCCGATGAATCCCATAGATCGACGAACGGGTTTGTGGCTGTTACAAACGACGGCGTTTTCATTTACGAGAATAACGTTCTTACCGCCGAATACGAAACAACAAAAATATCTGAATATAAATATACGCTTGGTGTCGGATGCGTTTTCTGCGAATGCATCTACGACGGTACACACGTTATTATTTGCCGCGGAACTATGGCAAACAAGGATACTTACGCTTCTGTTATGTGGCAGCTTAACAGAAAAATAGAAAAAGGCGTCTACGATTACAGATACGAAGCTGACATTGATGTCGTTTGCCCCACATGCAACCGAAAGTATCCACCCGGCTCTCACATTTGCCCACACTGTACCGCTAAAGCGGGATATATGAAGCGAATCTGGGCAATCGCAAAGCCGTACAGTCTTTTCATTTTTATATCAATTTTTCTTTATTTCGTTTCAGCAGCGATCCAACTGATTCCGCCGGAGCTTAACCGCATTCTTGTTGATAATTACATCAATCTTGAAGATGCGAAGGAGCTTTCCTCAACTACGCCCTTCATTATCGGCTTCCTTTCGGTTATCGGGGCTATCCTCGCTGTCAGCATCCTTCAACGTGTTCTTGGAGTTGTAAGAAGCCTTGTAACCATAAACGCAGGTACGAAGATAATCATTGAGCTTCGTGATATGGTCTTCGATAAAATACAGCAGCTCTCTGTTTCCCGTATATCCAAGAGAACGGCAGGAGAGTTGATGAATCGAGTGACAGACGATACGAACCAGCTACAGGGATTTATAACCAATGAGATAGGCGGTTTCTTTGAGCAGATATTAATATTTATTATTGCAGGTTCTATCCTTTTCTCCTACGATTGGCGTCTTGCTCTGCTTATACTTCTCCCCGCCCCCTTCGTAATGGTTGCAAACCGTATGTTCCATAAGCTGATGCGTCGTATGTTCCACCGTCAATGGCAGATGAACTCTCGCGCAAACACCATACTTCACGATATTTTTTCCGGAATAAGAGTAGTTAAAGCTTTTGGTATGGAGCATCGTGAAATGGAGCGCTATGATCAGGCAACCAAGAGCGAATGTGACGCTCAGATCTACAGCGAAACCTTCTTCGCAAAGTTCTCGCCTCTTATGAGCTTCTTAATGGGCATTGGCGAGTTCTTCCTTCTTTATTACGTTGGATCCCGCATACTCGTCGGTGAAATGACCCTTGGAGAAATGTCCAAATTCACCGCATACGTCAGCATAATTTATGGCCCTCTCCGCTGGATCTCAAATTTCCCTCGCCGGTGGGAGCGCGTGATGACATCTATCGTCAAGATATTCGATATCATTGATGAAGATGTTGACGTTAAGGACGATACAAACGCAAAGGATATCGACATTAAGGGATATATCGAATTCAACGACGTTTCTTTTGGATATGACAGCGGTGCAAACGTGCTTCACAACGTTTCCCTGAAGGTTGAACCCGGTGATTTTATCGGTATTGTAGGACGTTCCGGTGTTGGTAAGTCCACGCTCATCAATCTCGTCATGCGTCTTTACGACGTTGACGAAGGTTCGATCCTTATTGACGGCAATGACATCCGTGATATTTCGCAGCAGTCGCTGCGTTCTCAGATCGGCGTCGTGCTTCAGGAGACATTCCTTTTCTCCGGTACTATTTACGATAATATTGCCTACGCAAAGCCAAACGCAACTCGTGATGAGGTTCTTGCAGCAGCAAAGCTTGCCGGCGCTCACAGCTTCATAATGCGTATGCCCGATGCTTACAATACTAAAGTCGGTGAACGCGGAAACACTCTTTCCGGTGGCGAAAAACAGCGTATCGCGATCGCGCGTGCCCTGCTTCACGACCCGCGCATATTGATTCTTGACGAAGCTACAGCTTCTCTCGACACGGAAACGGAAAAGCAGATACAGGACGCACTGCAGATACTATCTCAGAACAGAACAACGCTTGCAATCGCTCACCGTCTTTCAACGCTCCGCAATGCAACAAAGCTTATCGTTCTCGATAAGGGCACCGTTGCTGAGGTCGGTACACACGACGAGTTGATGCGCAAAGGCGGTATTTACGCAGGACTCGTTATGGCACAAAGACAGATGTCAAGAATGACACCTAAAAATCAGCTTTGATTCAACAAAATAATAACACGGCACTAAAGCGGGATGTCCTTAACGGAGAAATATGAAAACTCATTCAATTCTTGTTAAGAAGAACCAGCATCGCATTTGTGAGTACAAATGCGGTCGAGCAGTAGCCCAGCCCACTACAACAGAAAAGAAAAGATTCGTTTATTACAACGAGTCTTCTCTTTCTTTTTGTCTGTTAAGTGATATGCCGACTAAAGTCAGCGTGATATTTTCTTTTGAAAATTCCTCGCCTATGGCGAGATAT
>CAYXHC010000028.1:0-25372 GCA_964464905.1 uncultured Lachnospiraceae bacterium | reverse complement strand
GCTTCTTTTTCAACATAATAGGTAAGCTTTACACCACAAAGCTCATCACCGCAAACGTCGATCACGTCTCTGTATCTGTACATCACCGTCACTGCAGCGCGCGGCACACCCAGTCGAGCCAGCATCATCGCTGCGCTTGCCAAAGCAGGCTTATCGCCGATAGGCACGCAGGGCTTCGGCATCGAATCAGTTATGGGGCGAAGTCTCTCGCCTCTGCCGCCTGCCATTATGACGGCGGCTGTTTTCGTCATATCCATATATCTCTCCGTCTGCCGTTTTATGCACGGCAGACGTTTACTTTTTGTTTTCGTTTTGTAAATTTATTTTTGTTCGCCGCCATTTTTTTATGCGCGGCGGCGGTATATATGAATATATTCCCTCTTCGCGGGAGATAATACCAAATGAACGAGAACGAATATAACGCAAACGGAGACAAGAGAATGATAAAAGGCTGTGAGCGCAGAATGATAAAAATAGAAAATACTGAAAGCGAGCTTTTTGAAGTCGCTTACTTCATCGTCAGGCAAAATGCTGCGTTGCCGCGCCGCTTCAAAAAAGACGATATGCTGAAGGAAGCGGTTCGCTTAGCAGATGGCAAGCTAACGGACAAAAAGGCGAAAAGCAGACGCGAGCTTTACGTAAAGCTTGCTTTTTTTGGCTCGGGCGCCCTACTTTCGGCTATTGTGTCGCTTATCGTCGTCTTTATCTGACATCCTGCCGACTTGACACCGAATAATATTTATGATAGAATAATCGATAGGCTTTTTGACGTGCGCGTCGTTTCCGCACGTCTACATATAGATTTTCACATTCAAAAACGGCGTAACCACTTACGTCAGTTTTTGTGTGCAAAACTTTTTTTGTGTGCAAAAACTCATATTACAGAAAGGATATTTATGGCAAGAAAAAAGAAAACTCAAGTCACAGGCAAGATCAGAGTCGCCGCACTCGGCGGGCTCGACGAGATCGGCAAGAACCTTTACGTTATCGAATACGAAAAAGACATCATCGTTGTTGATTGCGGTCTCGGTTTTCCCGACGACGACATGCCCGGAATCGACCTCGTTATACCCGATATAGCTTACCTCGAAAAAAACTCTGACCGCGTGCGCGGCATATTCCTCACCCACGGTCACGAGGATCATATAGGTGCACTCCCCTACGTGCTCCGCACCCTCCGCGTCCCCGTTTACGGAACAAAGCTCACCCTCGGCATCCTTGAAAACAAGCTCTCCGAGCACAAGCTGGATTATCAGCCGTCCCTCAACTGTGTCAAGGCAGGAGATGTTATCCCCGCAGGCGAGGTGACCGTCGAATTTATCAGAGTTAACCACAGCATTGCCGACGCCTGCGCTCTCGCGATCAAAACTCCGCTTGGATATATAGTTCACTCCGGCGATTTTAAATTCGACCTCACCCCCATCGACAGTGAGATCATGGACGTTAAGCGCCTTTCCGAGATCGGAAACGAGGGTGTTATTCTCCTGATGTGTGACAGCACCAACGCAGAACGTCCCGGATACACCCCCTCTGAGCGCACCGTCGGCGAGTCCTTCGATCAAATATTCATTAAAAACCGCGACAAACGGATTATTGTTGCCACCTTCTCATCCAACGTTCACCGCGTTCAGCAGATCATCGACTGCAGCATACGCCATGGAAGAAAGGTCGCCATCACGGGCCGCAGCATGGTCAATGTTGTTGGCGCTGCCGTTCGTCTCGGATATATGGAATTCCCCGACGGCACTCTCATCGACATAAACGACGTAAAAAAGTATCCCCACAACAGAGTCACCATCATCACGACGGGCTCCCAGGGCGAGCCTATGTCCGCGCTCTCTCGCATGGCGTTCGGTGAGCATTCCACTATTTCCGTCGGAAACAATGACCTTGTGATCATCTCAGCACACGCCATTCCCGGCAACGAAAAGCTTGTTGGCAAGACAATAAATGAGCTCTACCGCTGCGGCGCTGACGTATACTGCGGCTCTGAGGATCGGATCCACGTTTCCGGCCACGCCTGTCAGGAAGACCTAAAATTTATGCACGCGCTGACGAAGCCGCGTTACTTTATGCCCATTCACGGCGAACGCCGTCATCTGATGGAGCATCGCCGCGTTGCTTTGGTAATGGGAAAGGAACCGGAAAATATCTTTGTCCCCGAGCTTGGTAAAGTGCTGGAGATCGATGCCTCCGGCGCTCACTGGGCGGGAACTGTTCAGTCGGGCAGGATACTCGTGGACGGAACCGGTGTCGGCGACGTTGGAAACGTTGTCCTCCGCGACAGAATACTTCTCTCTCAGGACGGTCTCATCGTCGTTTCCGCCGCCGTTGATATGATGGCGAGAGACATCATCACCCCACCGGACATTTACACCCGCGGCTTCATCTACGTTAAGGAATCCGAGGAGCTTATGGACGAGATGAGAGCAGTTGCTCTCGACGCTCTCGAACGCTCTGTTTATTCCTACAACGGCGACCTTTCCGACATTCGCGCCGAGGTCAAAGAGGCGCTGCAGAAATTCATCACCAAGCGCATCAAGCGCCGTCCGATGATACTTCCCGTCATACTCGACGTTTAACATTAATCTGACAAAGGAAAAAGCGCCCGATGGCGCTTATGGGAAAATCTATGATAAAGCACGTTATTCTCTGGAAGCTCAGAGCAGACCATGACCCCGAAGATATGGCAAAGAAAATCGCATACTGCCGCGACGCATTTGCCGCCCTCCGGCACAAGATCCCCGGTCTCGTTTCCATCAAGCTCTACACCTCCCCGCTGCCCACCTCCACCTGCGACCTTATGCTTGACACCGTTTTTGAAGACGAAGCGTCCTATCTCGGATATAAGTCTCATCCCGAGCATCTTGCGGTTGCTTCCGTGATCCGCCCGCTTATCACCGAGCGCGTTTGCATGGACTGCGAGGCGTAACTGACCCGCACCTTATAACCCGCAAGGAGTTGACTTATGAAATACGATTTTGAAACTCTCGTCCCCCGTAAAAACGTAGGCGCCTCAAAATGGGATCTGATGTACAGCATCAAGCCTGACCTCAGTGACGGCATCGTTCCCTTTTCCGTTGCGGATATGGAGTTCAAGAACGCACCCGAGATCACCGAGGGACTGAAGGCTTACCTTGACACCGCTATCCTTGGCTACACACAGCCAACCGACAGCTACTACGAAGCCGTCATTGACTGGTGCCGCCGTCGTCATGGCTACGTTCCCGAAAAAAAGCACATACTCACCTCTCCCGGCGTTATCAACGCATTCGTAAAAGGAGCAGGCGCTCTTGCCGAAAAGGGAGATTCCGTCGTATTTATGACCCCCGCCTACCCTCCGTTCTGGAGCGCCGGCAATGCAAACGGTCTCAACATTGTTGAATGTCCTCTAGTTGATCGCGGAGATACTTACGAGGTGGATTTCGAGCTTTTCAAGTCCATAGTTTCGCGCCCCGACGTAAAGGTGTTCATCCTTTGTAACCCTCACAATCCCGTAGGCAGAGTGTGGTCACGCGACGAGCTTACCCGTATGCTTGATCTTTGCCTCGAAAACGGAGTTTACGTTATTTCCGACGAGATCCACTCCGATCTCATAATGCCCGGTGTGACACACACCTCCGTTGCAGCTATGGACGAAAAGTATCACTCCATCACAGCGGTCTGCTGCGCCCCCTCCAAGACCTTCAACATTGCCGGAATGCAGACCTCAAACGTTGTAGTTTTCGACGACGGCATCCGCGAACGCTTTGTGAAAGGCGGCGCTCACACGGGTCTCACGGCTCTCGGGTACGAAGCCTGCCGCCTCGCCTACACATACGGCGAGCAGTGGCTCGAAGAGCTTCTCACCGTTATCGCCGATAATTACACCGCCGCTGTTGACTTCATCACCGCCCGCATCCCGAAACTGCAGGTATACCGCCTCGAGGGCACCTACCTTATGTGGGTTGATATGCGCAGTCTCGGTCTTTCAAAAGAAGAGATCGAAAGGATCAACATTGAGCACGACCTTTTCCTTGACGAAGGCTACATCTTCGGCAAGGAAGGCGCAGGCTTTGAACGCATCAACATCGCCTGCCCCAAGTGGGTGCTGATGGAAGCCCTCGAACGCTTCGCCGACGCATTCGGAAGCATATAAAACATAACCGACGACAAAAAAGCCGACGCGGATCATTCCGTATCGGCTTTTTATTCTTTGGGCGGTAAGTAAGTGCGTACTTGCAGGCAAACAAAAAAGCCTCCCTTGAGTAAAGGGAAAGGGAGGTGGATCGCGTTAGCGAGACTGAGGGATTGTGTTGTGGTTAGAGTTACTTAAAAACAATCCCTCAGTCACTTCGTGACAGCTCCCTTTACTCAAGGGAGCCTCTGGTTGTAATCGTTCGCTAGTCTGTTGTTTTTTTACAGAAACTGTCCTTAGGAACCCGAAGCCTTTCGCTCTGCATTTTTTCGTTTCGTTATTTCTTATAAACCTTCACGCCGAACGGAGGTAGAGTCACGTCGCCTTCGGCTTTACCGCCCTCGAACACGTCGCAAAGTGCTTCATTGAGGGTGATATTCGCCGACTCGTGAGCGTAGTTGAGCACGAAGATGAAGTCTCCGCGCACCGCGAGCTCGCAGCATTCGGGAAGCACCACCGTATCACGGTGAGGCTCTGCGAGACCGAAAAGTCTCAGCATCGCTCTCGCGGCAGGCTCGCGGAGCGTACCGCCGAAATAGTAGACCTCGCCGTCGCCGTGCTTACGCACGGTAACGGCAGGCGCGCCCTTATAATAGCCGCCGTCGTACGTGCCTATGACCTCGGTGCCCTCGTCGGGGATGAGTATATCATTATAAATACCGGATGCTATCTTTTCGCAATCGAGAATAATATCCACAATGTCGTCACCTCTTGCAACGGCGGTGGAATCCTTGATATCCACACCTGCTAAAGGAGCAGCAAATCCGGGCAGAGGCATCATATAGCACTGACCCCTTTCGTCCTTATATCCAGTGCGGCAGGCAAACACTATCTTGCCGCCCATCGACGCGTATTCTTCGTAAAGCTTGGCTCTTTCCTCCGTCAGGATAATGGGGTGAGGGCAGAAGAGCACGGGATAGCGTAAAAGCGCCTCGACCGTCGTCTTTTCGTTCACATATATGTAATCGAAGGGTGTATGCGTAAGCTGTGCGGCGCGGAAGATGCCGTCGCGGCTCTCTCTTTCCACAGCGCTGTGCCAGCTGTCTACCTCCTCGTCGAAGATGTTATCGTAGTCTGTAACAACACCGAACTCCGCCTTATACTTTGAGCCTGCAAGACCCGAAAGCTTCTCCGTCAGAGAGTGAACGGCGCGAAGCTCGTCGGTCTTTCTGTTGTCTCTGTTGTCGTAGTTGAGAAGTCCGTGCCAGTACATCTCCGTGCCATACGCCGCAGTGCGCCAACGGAAATAGCTGACATAATCGGCGCCGTGGGCTATGCTCTGCATAGTCCAAAGAGTCATCTGTCCCGGCTTGGGAGCGGGGGAAAGTCCCCATATATTCCAGCTGTTTGCGCCAGATTGCTGCTCCATAATGCCGAAATTGGGCGATATGGATCTCGTTATCGAAAGATCACGGCTCCAGCCACGGTCGGGATACCAGGGGTTTCCGTCGCGGCGGCTCGGTCTGCCGTCGGTACCGTAGGCAAAATTGGGGTACGAGTCGTACATATAGAAATCAAGATGCTCACGCGTCATTTCGTGGTTATCAATATCGGGGAACATACCGTTCGTCGTGATAAAATCTCCCGGCTTCACATACCGGCGGAGTATATCTGCCTGCAGCTTCACAAATCCGATAACGCTATTTGAAATAAAGCGCAGATAATCCAGCATCAGATGAGGATTCGTTGCGTTGTTGGTCGTTCTGCGAGGAACGTAGATCTCCTCCCATTCGTTGTAAGTCTGATTCCAGAACCGCGTACCCCACGCGCTGTTAAGTGCGTCGAGCGTCGTATATTTATTTTGGAGGAAGCGACGGAACGCAACGGTATCCGCATCCGAATAGAAGCGGTTCGCTTCAGCGTTCAGCTCGTTGTCGATCTGCCATCCGATAACAGCAGGGGCGCCCGCATATCTTTCTGCCATAACGCGAACGATCCTTGCAGAAAACTCGCGGTAAACGGGAGAATTATAATTATAGTGACGGCGGGAGCCGTGACGGTAGAGGGTGCCGTTTATATCCGCGTTCAGCACCTCAGGGTATTTGTTCGTAAGCCAGGCAGGGGGCGTTGCCGTGGGCGTGCCGAGGATCACCTTCATTCCCACCGACTCGGCAAGGGAAAGGAAGCGATCGAAAAGACCGTACGTGAACTCACCCTCGCGGGGCTCGATCACGTTCCAGGCAAATTCCGCAACACGGACGGTGCCGATTCCCATATCGAGCATTCTGCGAAGATCGTCCTCCCAAAGGCCCTCATCCCACTGTTCGGGATAGTAACAAACGCCAAGGGAAATCTTATCAAGTTTTATAGACCGTTCTTTCATAAACTGCCTCCGTATTATATGTTCTTGCTTCTATTTTAGCATTAACCCAAAATCTTATCAAGAGACTTTTCCATAGCCTTCTTGAACGCCTTCTGATTCGATGCCCAAAGAGATGAGGGATACCATAATCTTAGTCTATTTTTACAAGGTGTTTTCAGAAAAAACGGCGTTATGCCAAAAGAATTCAGAAAACGCGATGCCGTTTGATCTCGCCTGAGGTTTTATAGCCAGTTTAATTTATTCTGTTTCTTGACAATGAAGAGAATACGGCTTAAAATATATAATTAGGGTACGCTAATGTTATAATATGTGACAAAGGGGCTTCTATGTTCGGCTTTATTAAAAAACACAAGGATATTATTTCTGAGATCATCTACGTTATCTTCGGTTCTGCCATATTCGGCGGTGCCGTTGCTATGTTTCTCACGCCGGGTAACGTCGTTTTAGGCGGTGCCACCGGTCTTGCAACAACTATCCACATTCTCTTTGATCTCCCCGTCGGTATGATGATGCTTTGCGTAAACATACCGCTTCTCCTGATCGGACTGAAGATATTCGGCATCAAGATACTTTATAAAACCATTATCGCATCAGTTGCCACGTCCGTTTTCGCCGATCTTCTCGTTTTCCTTCCTGCGACGATAGACGATCCTCTCCTCTGTGCCCTTCTCGGAAGCCTTATGCTCGGAGCCGGCGGAGGAATCCTTCTTTCCCGCGGATATAACACCGGCGGATCCGATCTTGCCGCCGTTATGCTCAAAACAAAATTCAAATGGATATCAACCGGCAAGCTCATTCTCTCTATCGACATTTTCATCGTCATCTTCGCCGCTTTTGCCACAAAAAACTTTACCGGTATCCTCTATTCCATCGTAGGTACCGTTGCCTATACCTTTGCCGTTGACCACATTCTCGACGGCTCGAAAACGGCAAAAATGGTCCTCGTTATCTCTGACAAATACGAAGATATCGCCGATGCTATTTTCGCTGAGGTCAATCGCGGCGTTACTTTGCTTCACGGACTCGGCTGGTATTCCCACAAGGACAAGCACGTTATCCTCTGCGTCGTCAAGCGCGACCAGATATTCTCAGTGAAGACCGTCGTTCACAGAGTCGATCCCGCTGCGTTTATGATCCTCACTGACGCAAGCGAGGTCCTCGGCTCGGGTTTCGCCGCTATCGATTGATTTTCGGCAGCAGTTTTAGTTATTTTTTCTCATTTTAATTGAACTTGCGCCGATTATATGCTATAATGATTTGAAATACGTTTTCAATAACTGTTTTTTATAAAAAAGGAGTTTACCACTATGTCTACACTTAAAGGTGCACTTATCATCGGTCAGTCCGGCGGTCCTTCCTCCGTTATCAACTGCTCCGCTTACGGCGTTATCAAGACCGGTCTTGAAAACCCCAACATCACTAAGGTTTACGGCGCATGCAACGGTATCAAGGGCGTTCTCGACGACCGTCTCATGATCATGGACGAGGAAGATCCCGCTGAGCTTGCAAATATGCTCCACACTCCCTCCTCTGCTCTCGGCTCCTGCCGCTACAAGATCGCCGATCCCGACGTTGACGACACCGATTACAAGAGAATTCTTGAAATATTCAAGAAGTATGACGTTCGTTACTTCTTCTACAACGGCGGTAACGACTCTATGGATACCTGCAACAAGATCTCCAAGTACATGAACCGCGTTGGTTACGACTGCCGCGTTATCGGCGTTCCCAAGACCATCGACAACGACCTTGCAGGCACCGACCACTGCCCCGGCTTCGCTTCTGCAGCTAAGTATATCGCAACCTCCTTCATGGAAGTTTCCCGTGACAGCCAGGTATACGACACCGGTATGGTTACCGTTATCGAGTGCATGGGCCGTCACGCAGGTTGGCTCACCGCCGCTGCTGCTTGCGCAAACACCAAGGGTGACGGTCCCGATCTCATTTACCTCCCCGAGGTAGATTTCTCCATGGAACAGTTCATCGCTGATATCAAGCGCGTATACGGCGAAAAGAAGAACTGCCTCGTTGCAGTTTCCGAAGGCATCCACTACGCTGACGGCACGTTCGTTTCCGAAGCAAAGACTTCCGGCACCGACGGCTTCGGCCACGCTCAGCTCGGCGGTCTCGCTGCTCGTCTCACCGACGTTATCAAGGCTGAACTCGGCGTTAAGGTTCGTCCCATCGAGCTCTCCCTCCTCCAGCGCTGCGCTGCTCACTGCGCATCCGGCACCGACATCGCAGAGTCTTTCCTCTCAGGTAAGACCGCTGTTGAAGCTGCTGTTGAAGGAGCAACCGACAAAATGGTTGGCTTCGCTTGCACCCGCGACGAAAACGGTTACCACTGCGAGCCCAAGCTCTTCGACCTTTCTCTCGTTGCTAACACCGAGAAGAAGGTTCCCCTCGAATGGATCAACGAAGCAGGCAACGGCGTTACCCAGGAATTCATCGACTACTGTCTCCCCCTCATTCAGGGCGAAACCGGTATGGTCAAAGAAGACGGTCTCCCCCGCTTCGTGCAGCTTAAGAAGGTTCTTGCAAAGTAAGGATTTGATTAAAAAAGCTATCGCAACTGCGATGGCTTTTTTGTTTATGTGGACATAGCAGACTTTATTGTAGGGCGCTTGCGCTACTGTGGGTGAGTGCGAACACACTTCTTGATTTTTTATTTAGACTTAATCTTTAATTCGCATTTGCGCTTCGCGGACCCTTTTTTCACTTGTGCGAACAAAGCTAACGCAATGTAGGGCGGTCGCAAGCCAAGAGTTTTGCCGAAGGCAAAATCTCCCCGTAGCATTCTGAAAGAATGCGTCTGGCGCCACTACGGCGACGTTTGCTATGTTTTGCAAAACAAAACGGGACGCGCTCCTCCTTTCGGGGGAGAAAACCCACCCCCTCACCTTTACGCAAAAAAGCCATCGCAAACGCGATGGCTTTAGGCTTTTTATTACTCACGATCCTCAAGGGGAATATAGTCTCTGTCCTCGCGGACGCTCATATACGCAGGGCGGATGATCTTGCTGGAATTCATCAGTTCCTCAATGCGGTGAGCGCTCCAGCCTGCGATTCTTGAAACCGCGAACAGCGGCGTATAAAGCTCCTCGGGGATATTAAGAACGTCGTAAACGAGACCGCTGTAAAAATCAACGTTCACGGGAATGGGCTTCAAACGTCCGGGCTTACCGTTCATCATCTCGGAAGCGATGCGGTCGACTCTCTTATAAAGCTGAAATTCGTTGGCACGTCCCTTTTCAACGCAGAGCTTTTCGGAATACTTCTTCAAAAGCAACGCGCGAGGGTCGGATTTCGTGTAAACCGCGTGGCCGATTCCGTAAATGAGACCTGAGCCGTCAAAGGCTTCCTTGCTGAGTATTTTATGAAGATACGCTCTGATCTCGTCGTCATCCTCATAGTCGGAAACGTTTTTCTTAATGTCGTCAAACATCCACTTGACCTTGAGGTTAGCTCCGCCGTGCTTGGATCCCTTGAGGGAGCAGAGAGAAGCCGCGGTGGAGGAATAGGTGTCGGTTCCCGATGACGTTACGACGTGGGTAGTGAAGGATGAATTGTTACCGCCGCCGTGCTCTGCGTGCAGAACGAGACAAAGGTCCAGAATACGCGCTTCCGTCTCCGTATACTTGTTATCCTCGCGAAGCAGACGCAGTATATTCTCCGCCGTACTAAGCTTTTCAGAAGGCTGATGGATGAAAAGCCCCTTATGCTTTATGTAATGTGAATACGCCTGATAAGCGTAAACTGTCAGCATGGGAAGGGTGGAGATAAGACCTATACACTGACGCAGAACGTTAGGGATAGCAAGGTCGTTTGCGTTTTTATCGTAGGAATAAAGAGTGAGAACGCCGCGGGCAAGAGAGTTCATCAGGTCTGCGTTGGGCGCCTTCATAATAACATCACGAACGAAGTTTGTGGGAAGAGTGCGGCAATCTGCTATAAGCTCGGTGAAGCTCTGAAGCTGCTGTTCCGTGGGAAGCTCGCCAAAAAGGAGGAGATACACCGTCTCCTCGTAGCCATGACGGTAATCGGCAAGAAATCCGCGAACGAGATCGTTTACGTTTACCCCGCGATAAAAAAGCTCGCCTTCACACGGAGCGTTATTTTTATAGCCGTTAACGGTGGAGATATCGGTAAGTCCGGTGAGAACACCTCTTCCGTCGGAGTCACGCAGGCCGCGCTTTACGTCATAACGTGTGTAAAGCTCCGATGCAATACGGTTGTTATTCTCACAAAGCTCCGAAAGCTCCAAAAGCTTTGTAACATTATCTTTTTTCATTTATTATCTTCTTTCTGGGGTTGGGACTTTCAGTTGTTCGCCATAGCCTCGTATCTGGCGCGAATCTCCGCTATAAAGCGGTCGGTGGTGACGGCGGTCGCGTTTTCGTTATCAGAAACGGCTGCAAGGTCACCGGTCATAATACCGTCGGCGATGGTTTGCATCGTTGCCTTCTCGATGCGGTCCGCCCAAAGGCCAAGCTCGGGAGTACCGTCAAGCTCACCGCGACGGCGCATAGCGCCCGTCCACGCATAAATGGTGGCGGTGGGGTTCGTGGAGGTGGATTCACCCTTCAGATACTTATAGTAGTGGCGCTGCACGGTGCCGTGAGCCGCTTCGTATTCGTATACGCCGTCGGGAGAAACGAGCACGGATGTCATCATGGAAAGAGAACCGTAGCAGGCGGCAACAAGGTCGGACATAACGTCGCCGTCGTAGTTCTTGCAAGCCCAGATGAAGCCGCCCTCGGATCTGATAACGCGCGCTGCCGCGTCGTCGATAAGCATATAGTAGTAGTTTATGCCGGCATCAGCAAAACGGGTCTTATAGGACTCTTCGAATATCTCGGCGAAAATATCCTTGAATCTGTGGTCGTAGGTCTTGGAGATGGTATCCTTGGAGGAGAACCACAGATCAAGACCGGTGGAAAGAGCGTATTCGAAGCAGGCAACGGCAAAATTGCGGATGCTTTCTTCCGTATTGTGGATACCCTGGGCGATGCCGTCGCCCTTATAGCTGTGGATAAGCTGACGGGTCTCTTTTCCGTCCGCGTCGGTGACAACAAGCTCACACTTGCCGCCTGCAGGTACACGTGCTTCGATGTTTTTATAAATATCACCGTATGCGTGGCGCGCGATGGTGATAGGCTTTGTCCAGGTGGAGATATAGCGCTTCACGGAAGGCGCAAGTATTGGCGCACGGAAAACGGTGCCGCCGATTATACCTCTGATGGTGGCGTTAGGGGAGGGATAAAGTCTCGAAAGAGAGTACTCCTCTTTTCTTGCGGCATTGGGGGTGATTGTGGCACACTTAACGGCAACGCCAAGGCGCTTGGTGGCTTCAGCCGCGTCAACGGTAACCTTATCGTCGGTCTTTTCGCGATACTCCATACCGAGATCGTAATATTCCGTTTTAAGGTCTATATAAGGCAGTATAAGCTCGTCCTTCAACTTCTGCCAGATAACGCGGGTCATTTCATCGCCGTCCATTTCAACGACGGCGGTCTTCATCTTTATTCTTTCGTTCATGCGTTTTTCTCCTTGATATAGCCTAAAAGTCCGCCTGCGGGCAGGAGCTTGCGCTCGCGCTCGCCAAGGCTGACGGCGAGAGGAATGCTCTTGCCCGTGCGCTCGTTATAAAGAGTAACGGCACCGGACTCAAGACCTTCCTTGATGCCTTCCATAGAAAGCACGTCGCCTTCGTTTATGCCGTCGTAATCGGCAGGATCCTTGAAGGTGAGGGGGATGATACCCATATTGATAAGATTGCTTCTGTGGATACGTGCAAAGGATTTTGCGATAACGGCTTTTACGCCCAGATAAAGGGGCGCCAGCGCCGCGTGCTCGCGGGACGAGCCCTGACCGTAGTTTTCACCGCCGATGATGAAGGAACTTCCGCATTCGAGAGCGCGGCGGGGGAATTCGGGGTCTATACCGGAGAAGCAATACTGCGAGATCGCGGGTATATTGGAACGAAGAGGCAGGATCTTTGAGCCTGCAGGCATAATATCGTCGGTGGTGATATTGTTACCGACCTTAATGGAAACGGGAGCGCGAAGCTCATCCTCGACGGGAGATGTCTTGGGGAAGGGCTTGATATTGGGTCCGAACACAAGCTCGTGCTTCTCCTCCGTGGGAGGAACTAACATATTATCGTTTCCGGGGAAGCGCTCGGGCTCGGTAATGGGAGCCGGAGGCGCAAGCTTCGTGGGATCCGTGATCACGCCGGTGATCGCAGACGCGGCAGCAACCTCGGGAGAAACGATATATATCTCAGCGTCCGCGGTGCCGGAGCGACCCTTGAAATTGCGGTTGAAGGTGCGCAGGGACACGCCGCCCGAGTTGGGAGACTGACCCATACCGATGCAAGGACCGCAGGCACATTCAAGAAGACGCGCACCTGAGTCGAGAAGTATCTTAAGGGCGCCGGATTCGGTGAGTGCCGTCAGCACCTCACGGGAGCCGGGGGTCACGGTGAGCGAAACGGAATCGGCAACGACCTTGCCCTTGAGAATGTTTGCGGCAGCGGTGAGGTCGGCAAAGGAGCTATTGGTGCAGGAGCCGATGCACACCTGGGAAACGGAGAGTCCCTCGATATCGGACACGGAGGAAACGTTATCGGGCATATGAGGGCACGCCGCGAGAGGAACAAGCTCGGAAAGATCGATCTTTATGATCTTTTCGTATTCAGCATCCTCGTCTGCCGAAAGCGGACGGTACGCCTCCTCTCTGCCGTGGCGGCGGAGATATTCGAGAGTGTTTTCGTCGGAGGGGAACACCGACGAGGTAGCGCCGCATTCAGCACCCATATTTGCAATAGTCGCACGTTCGGTAACGGAAAGCGTCTTAACGCCGTCGCCGAAATATTCAAGCACGTAGCCAACACCGCCCTTTACGGAAATAAGGCTCAGCACCTTAAGGATAACGTCCTTTGCGGCAACGTGAGCGGGAAGCTTTCCCGTCAGCAGAACGCCCATAACCTTCGGGCAGGTGATGTAATAAGGCTCGCCGGCCATAGCAGCGGCAACGTCAAGACCGCCGGCGCCGATAGCGAGCATACCGAGACCTCCTCCCGTGGGCGTGTGGGAGTCGGAGCCGATGAGAGTTTTTCCGGGGATACCGAAGCGTTCAAGATGGACCTGATGGCAGATACCGTTACCCGGGCGGGAATACCAAAGCCCGAACTTCTTTGCAGCGGAGGCAAGGAAGCGGTGATCGTCGGCGTTTTCAAAGCCGTTACCGAGGGTATTATGGTCAACGTATGCAACGGAAAGCTCCGTTTTCACGCGGTCCGTGCCCATTGCGTCAAGCTCAAGGTACGCCATCGTACCCGTTGCGTCCTGAGTGAGCGTCTGATCTATTCTGATACCCGTTTCTTCTCCGGGGATAATATTACCGGAAACGAGATGGGATGTTAAAAGCTTTTCTGTAAGCGTGCCTTTCATAACATTATGTCCTTTCTTTGTTACGATGGCGGCAGCATTCATGCCGTGATATGTTTATTGTACATCACAAAGCACCGCTTGTCAATAAATTTAGAAAGAAAACGACCTCGATGTTTCATAATATGTCACATTTTGCCCCTGCCGCCTGCTTATTTTTGCGGAATTCGCAAATCACGCATTCCAATCTTGCAAATTCATCCGTTTGCCATTTGCAAACAGTCATAACCGCCGGCTATGCCGGCAGCTTATGAGCCATCATACAGGCGTGCTGCGGCGGAATCGTTCAACGGAACCCCTCCGCTTGCAAATGAAAAAGGAAGTTCCGGCGAGCGTTTTTTCATGAATTATATGCAGCGAAAGCCTTGCGCCCGAAACAAAATATGGTATAATACTATTATAGGCGAAATATTATTTTCGTTCCGACTATTTAACAATAACTAATCGGAGGATACTTATGTACAAGTCAAAAACCATTTTGTTCGTTCTTCTTGCGCTGATACTTTGCCTGCCGTTGTGCTTTGTCGAAGTCAACGCAGCGGAAGTAACCGCTTCGGGCAATCACGGAGACAATATAACTTGGTCGCTTGACGGCGAAGGCACGCTGACGATCAGCGGCGAGGGCGATATGAATATATCCGGGGAAAATCCGGCATGGCTTACCTACCGACACTTCATTAAATCAGTAAAGATCGAACAAGGCATCACGAGCATTGGCGATTATGCTTTCGACGACTGTTACAGTCTGACGAGCATCGACATCCCGGACAGTGTTACGAGCATTGGCGATTATGCTTTCTGGGATTGCACCATCCTGACGAGCATCACGATTCCGGACAGTGTCACGAGCATTGGCGAATACGCTTTCGCTTGTTGCTCAAGCCTGACGAGCATCACGATTCCCGACGGCGTTACCTCTATTTCTAGGTGGATGTTCGATGGTTGCACAAGCCTTGAAAGCATAAGTGTAGGCAGCGGAAACGAAAACTACAGTTCAATGGACGGAGTTTTGTTCAACAAAAATCAGACAGAGTTAATTTGTTGCCCCGTAGGAAAATCCGGAGCGTATACAATTCCAAATAGCGTTACCTCTATTGGCGATTATGCTTTCTCTTATTGCACAAGCCTGACGAGCATAAAGATTCCGGACAGCGTTATTTCTATTGGCACCGATGCTTTCAGGCATTGCACAAGCCTTGAAAGCATAATTGTAGGCAGCGGAAACGAATACTACAGTTCAAAGGACGGAGTTTTGTTCAACAAAGACAAGACAGAGTTAATTTGTTGCCCCGAAGAAAAATCCGGAGCGTATACAATTCCAAATAGCGTTACCTCTATTGGCTATTATGCGTTTGAGGGCTGCAGCCTCACAAGCATAACGATTCCCGACGGCGTTACCTATATTTCTGGGGGGATGTTCGATGGTTGCACAAGCCTTGAAAGCATAATTGTAGGCAGCGGAAACGAAAACTACAGTTCAATGGACGGAGTTTTGTTCAACAAAAATCAGACAGAGTTAATTTGGTGCCCCGCAGGAAAATCCGGAGCGTATACAATTCCAAATAGCGTTACCTCTATTGGCAATTGTGCGTTTGAGGGCTGCAGCCTCACAAGCATAAAGATTCCGGACAGCGTTATTTCTATTGGCACCGGTGCTTTCAGGTATTGCACCAGCCTGACGAGCATCACCATTCCTGATGGCGTTACGAGCATTGGCGGCTATCAGGCTTTCACTTTTTGCACCAGCCTGACGAGCATCACGATCCCCGGAAGCGTCACGAGCATCGACGATGGTGCTTTCTATGGATGTGAGAGCCTGACGAGCATCACAATTCCGGATAGTGTTACGAGCATTGGTGATTCTGCTTTCTGGTATTGCACCAGTCTGACGAGTATCACGATTCCGCAGAGCGTCACGAGCATTGGCGATTGGACTTTCAGTAGCTGCACCAGCCTGACGAGCATCACAATTCCGGATAGTGTTACGAGCATTGGCGATCATGCTTTCTCTGGATGCGAGAGCTTGACGAGCATCGACATCCCGAGCAGTGTTACATCAATCGGCGAACACGCATTCTTTTGTTGTTACAGTCTGACGAGCATTACGATTCAGCATGGCGTTACGAGTATTGGCGATTGGGCTTTCAGAAACTGCGACAGCCTGACGAGTATTACGATTCCGCAGAGCGTCACGAGCATTGGCGATTATGCTTTCGAATGGTGCACAAGCCTGACGAGCGTTACGATACCGCAGAGCGTCACGAGCATTGGCGATTATGCTTTCGAATGGTGCATAAGCCTGACAAAGCTCGTATTTGATGGAGACGCACCGTTATTTGGAGACTTGGCGTTCAATGGTTGCAACCTTACCGCTTACTATCCCGAGAGCAACGACACCTGGACCGCCGACGTGATGATGCAGGACTACGGCGGCACCATTACGTGGAAGAGCTACCCTATCAAAAACGGTTGGATAAAAGAAAATGGCGTTTGGTACTATTACTTGGATTGTATAATGCAGACCGGCCTGCAAGAGATCGGCGGCAAGTATTATTACTTCGCCGCAGGCGGCGCAATGCAGAAAGGCTGGCAGACCGTCAACGGCGTGCGCCATCTCTTCGGCAGCGACGGCGCGGCTGTGACCGCGTGGAGCAATTCCGACGGTAAATGGTATTACTTAAAGGCCAACGGCGCTGTATCCACGGGCTGGCAGAAGATCGGTAGCAACTGGTACTATTTCGCATCAGACGGCGCTATGCAGACCGGTTGGCAGAAGATAGGCGGTAAGTACTATTACTTGGCGTCTGGTGGCGCAATGCAGACCGGTTGGCACACGATCGACGGCGTTCGTCGCTACTTCGGCAGCGACGGCGCGGCAGTCAGCGGTTGGTATAAGACCGGCGGCTACTGGTATTACCTCAAAGACGGTGCGATTCAGACCGGATGGGTCAAAGTCAGCTCTAATTGGTACTACATGAACAGCACAGGCGCAATGCAGACCGGCTGGCAGAAGATAGGCACTAACTGGTATTACTTCGCATCCGGCGGCGCAATGCAGACCGGCTGGCTGACTCTGGGCAGCAATAAGTATTATTTTGCCGCAGGCGGCGCAATGCAGACGGGTCTGCAAGAGATCGGAGGCAAGTATTACTACTTCGCCGCAGGCGGCGCAATGCAGAAAGGCTGGCAGACCGTCAACGGCGTGCGCCATCTCTTCGGCAGCGACGGCGCGGCAGTCAGCGGTTGGTATAAGACCGGCGGCTACTGGTATTACTTAAAGACCAACGGCGCTGTATCCACGGGCTGGCAGAAGATCGGCACAAGCTGGTACTATTTCGCATCAGGAGGTGCTATGCAGACCGGCTGGCAGAAGATAGGCACTAACTGGTACTACTTCGCATCCGGCGGTGCTATGCAGACCGGCTGGCAGAAAATCGGCGGTAACTGGTATTATCTCCAGGCGGGCGGCGCTATGGCTACCGGCACGCACACCATCGGCGGCAGGGTCTACTCCTTTAACTCAAACGGCGTTTGGGTCGCTTAAGAAACATATAAAAAACGCACCCTATTGGGTGCGTTTTTTGCGTTGGCAGCCACCGATTACACGGCGGCTGGTTTCAGCCTCCCGCTGCGGTGGAATCGTTAAACGGAACCCCTCCGCTTAACCATCCGCTAAGCTGAGGGGTTCCGGAAGCAAAAAAACGGCGTGAGTCAGTCACGCCGTTTATTTTAAGTAAAATTATTTCTTGCCCTGTCCGTAGTATGCGTTGGGACCGTGCTTTCTGTCGAAGTGCTTGCGGAGAAGCTCTTCCTGCATACGTTCTGCGCCGTCCTTGTTAGCTGCGAGGATCTCGGTGTGCAGCGCCATCATAGCAACCTGCTCGAGAACTACCGCTGCCTCAACACTTCCCTTTGCATCCTTTCCCCATGTGAAGGGAGCGTGGGAATTAACAAGAACCGCGTGCATTCTGTCGGGATCCATACCCTCGAAGGTCTCAACGATGACCTTACCGGTGTTGAGCTCGTATTCACCTGCAATCTCCTCGGGAGTCATCTTTCTGGTGCAGGGAATAAGTCCGTCAAAATAGTCGCCGTGGGTGGTGCCGTAGGGGATGATGCCTCTGCCTGCCTGAGCGAAGCTCGTTGCCCACTGTGAATGGGTGTGAGTTACGCCGCCGATGCAGGGGAACTTGCGGTAAAGCTCAAGATGTGTGGGTGTGTCGGAGGAAGGCTTGAGATCGCCTTCAACGATGTTGCCGTCAAGATCGAGAACGGGGAGATCGGAGGGCTTGAGATCTGCGTATTCAACGCCCGAGGGCTTGATAACTACGAGGCCCTTTTCGCGGTCGATACCGCTAACGTTACCCCATGTGAAGGTGATGAGATTATACTCAACGAGCATCATATTGGCGAGATAAACTTGTTCCTTTAATTTTTCAAGCATGATTATATTCCTTTCAAAACGCCGGCGGCGTATTCATTTTCACCTTGTATTTTAGCACATATTATCCGCCGCTGTCAACGGGTCTATGATAACTGCTCTGTCGCACACTGCCCTTTTCGCATATAATGACTATGGGCAATGCCCGAAAAACAAAATGGAGACTAACAAAATTGGATCGTGAAAATGACAACCGAACTCCGCGGGACCGTGTAAGCGACGAATTCCGCGATTCACTTATGAATTGCGAGGATATGATGTCGGGACATGGCTTTGATCCCGGGGTCGTGGATGCTCTGCCTCTAGCCATGGCATACGTCCCCCGTCAGAAATGGCGCAACGCATACTCCCCCGAGGAGGCACTTAGCAGGGGCACGCTTTTTGCAGAGCTTGACCTTCCCTTTTATCCTCCGAGAATCTGCGGAGGTGGCAACAAATGAAACAAAAATCAAAATATGAAAGCCTGATGCACGAGCTGCAGATGTACGGCTTTGTGCTTGACGAAGCACGTCTTTTCCTTGACACACACCCCACGAACAAGGAAGCTCTCGCTTATTATAGAAAATACAGCGAGCTTTACGAGGAAACGAAACGCGAATTCGAAACGATGTTTGGCCCGCTTACATCCAACGCTTCTGCTGCCGAGGGCGACACCTGGCGCTGGATAATGGGCGGCTGGCCATGGCAGGGTAGCTATCCGGAGGTGGAATGATATGTGGTCATACGAAAAAAAGCTTCAATATCCCGTTAATATAAAGGAACCCAACCCTCAGCTTGCATCCCTCATAATAACGCAGTTCGGCGGACCGGACGGCGAGCTGGGAGCTTCTATGAGATATCTTTCTCAACGGTACACCATGCCCTATCGCGAGATCGTGGGCATCCTAACGGACGTGGGCACAGAGGAGCTGGCACACATGGAGATGATATGCGCCATCGTCCATCAGCTCACGCGCAACCTGACCCCCGAAATGATCGCAGGAACGAATTTCGCTCCCTATTTTATAGATCACACGACGGGACTTTATCCGGTTGCCGCATCCGGCGTGCCTTATAACGCCAATTCATTTGCCTCGAAGGGCGACGTCATCGCCGACCTGAACGAAGACCTCGCAGCAGATGCCACGACCACCAAAGAACAACCTTTCAAAATCAAGTGCGAAAAAGCCTTGATTTTGCTGTTTTTTTGAATATCAAAAATAGCACGCGCATTTTCTGCCTGCAACCTCATAAGAACAACAACCATCAAAAAACACAAAACTTAAGAGAAAGGCGATAAGGACAAGCTGTTTCTGAATCTTATGAAAGTCTTGAAGTAGCTCATAAGGAGTACCGTTTTCGATGCGTTCTAACCACTTATTGTAAATTGAAAAACACCGCAAAAAATGATTTTAAAGTGTGACAACATATCTATAACGAAACCGCCGAGAGTAATTGAAGCGTTACTCTCGGCAGTTGTTTTACACAAGTATATCAAACGTTGCAAATCCATATTAGAAACTACCTTGCTGGTTATATCAACAAGGTAGCTGCATATTACATTTTGAAAAAGAAAACCAAAGATAACCCTACTGCTATTAAATTACCCCCAACATAAATAAGCCAAGGAACTTTCTTGGAAAATGTGTGTCCTGACAACTTAGTAACAAATGACAGCAAAAAAGCAATCACGTTCATAAATATCGCACCCAATACGGAGATTATAAAACCAAGGTACACGACATCACTTTTTGCCAAATTGGCAATTGTTTCACCGACAATTGTGGTCGCAAAAGAGAACGTTACAATAATACCCGTAAAAATTCCGAGTATGGAAATCAGTTGTTGCGACAAATTTTGGGCTTGTTCATGGGTTTCTTTTACGATGTCTTCAGTTTCCTGCATCAGCTTCAGCATACTTTCTTCTTGTTTGCTATGGGTTTCTGCCACAACTTGAATTTTTTGATACTGGAATACCTTGCCGCTTCAAGTTCAATATGGTCGTATAATTTATTGATTTTCTTATAACACTCTTGATTGGTGGAATCCTCTACGTCGCTATCATATTCATTAGCCTCTGCGCATGAAATAATTCCTTTCACTCCTTCACTGAGGGCATCTACAGTATCCTGAAGTGAAGAATCAATATATTTCGTCACGTCAGAATATCTATGCCTACCGATGCGAGCATATATCTCCTTGCACCTCATAAAATAGGCATCAGCTTTTGCTCTCATCAATTCTTCATCATCGTCAATAATCGAACAATGAAAATCAAGATCCTTAGCAATTTCGTCTAAAAGAGCAATCAGTTCTGTCATGCTTGAATCCCCAACAGATTATTATACTTAAAAAGCACTTCTATACTATTTTTACCAATAACATTTCCTGAACCAGCGTTTTTCCAAGGAGTCTCCGAATGAGTCATAGATACCATTTTATAGGTAGCGGTACCTGCGCACTTTTTCGACAATAGATGCAATTAACTTTTTCTCACAATCAGGAATCGAACAATCTTCAAAAGAAAATCGAAACTTTAGCGGAGCAGAGCCATTGTCATTATATTCGTAGTAAACCACGGGAACAACAGGACCATATTGCCAATTAGATATTTCATCAGTAAAAGCGGCTTTGCCAAATTGTTTGTAGAAATATCCTTGAATATAATATAGAACTTTCTGCAACTTTAAGTTTGTAATAGGAACCTTATAGATTCACTTGTTACTATGTGGTGATGGCGAAATCTTTTTTGTTTATGTCTGTGCTCTTTCTATGTAAATTAAAAGCTTGATTATTGTTTCTTTGGGGTGTTCAAATATATTGATCCGGTAAGGATAACAAATTCGAGCATCAAAAATATTAATTATTATTAATATAATTATTCACTATACCGGGTGAGAAATGAGCTGCTCGGCGACCGATTTCAGCTTTTGACAATAAAAGCAATAAGGAACCGAGCAATCCGGTTCCTTATTGCTTTTGGAGAAATTACTCTAATAAAGAGCACGCTTTGGAGGATATTACTTCTTTTTAATAACAGCACATCCGAATGTTGCAACCAAAGCTACGATAGCAGCAGCGCCCATAGCGGAGCCGCAGCCCTTTTCCTCGGCAGGAGCGTCAGTGGTGGGAGCATCGGTGCCGGGAGCATCGGTCTCAGGAGCCTTGGTATCGGGAGTTTCGGTATCTTCAGTGTCCTCGGTCTCGGAATCATAGTAGCCATCGGGAGCCTTGCCGCCTTGAGCTACGTAGAAATCGATAACTTCTTCTTCGGACATGCATCTGGGGTATACGTAGAATTCATCAACGTAACCGTCAACGAAGTTTTCACCTGCGATAACGCCGTTTGCCCAAGTGGAAGCGCCGATATAGAAGATGCTGTCGTCACCGAGAAGGTCAACGAGAGTGGTATCGTGGAGAGCGTATTCGCCCCACCATTCGCCGTTGATGTAGAGGGTGTAGCAGGTATCGTTAAAGGTAACGGTTACCTGTTTCCATTCGTTGTAGCTATATTCGCCAACGAGCTCGGGAGTTCTGTCCTTGGTCTCTCCGTTTTCAGCACCGGGAACGCAGAAGCGCTGCGCAACGATGGAAGCGTTTTCAAGAAGACCAATGTAGAGCTCCTGACGGTAGATCTGGAGCCAAGGCTGACCGTCAAATCTGGGAGTTGCGAAGAACGTCCAGCTGGGGCCAACGCCGTTGGTGTTACTCCAGAAGGAGATAGTTACGTCGTGGAGTCCGGTAAGGAGAGAAGAACCGTCTTCCTTCCAAACTTCAAGCCAGTAAAGAGTAGCGGGGTCTGCGTTACAGAGACGGAGAGAACCTTCGCCTGCGTACATTTCCGCATTGTCAATAACGACCTGAGCATTTCCGTCTACAGCCTTATTGTTGGGAAGAGCAACAGCTCCGCCACCCCAGAGGCCGTGGCCGGTATTGTCGAAGGAGAAGTATGCGATGTAATCTTCCGGAACGCCTTCAGCGTTGGGGCCGGGAGCGTCGCCCTCGGGCTTAACGATCTCGGGCTTTTCAGTCACGGGAGCGTCAGTCTCGGGTGCTTCGGTCTCAGGAGCATCGGTTTCGGGAGCATCGGTTTCGGGAGCGTCAGTCTCGCCGGGATCCTTCTCGGTGTGAGGAGCTACGGTGTATTCACACTCTTCGCCCGTGAAGAATACGTAGAGGCCGTTGCTGGTGTTGCAGTTATATTCTGCGGTGTAGAGGAAGTCGACATCGTTATCGCCTTCAACGTCGTAGCTGAACTTAAAGCCGGTTGCGGTCTTTTCGAAGGTTGCAACGATGTTACAGCTGGTCATAGTTGCTCTGTAATCGTCCCAAACGTCACCGTTTCCGTTCTGGTCGGTGAGAGTAGAGGTAAATACAGCAGATCCGCCGTCAGAGTAGTTCCAACCCCAGCTGTCGCCGCGGAATACGCCGTATTCAGCATATCCGTCGGTGGTGAGGGCGGGGTCGCCCTCACCGTCGCAGTAAACGGAGGTGAAAACAGCTACGATACCGTCGTAATTGTCGGTGCCGTGGCTCTTGTGCTCGATGTCAAGCACGAGGGGTTCGTCTGTGATCTCATAGGAGTGAGTCCAATCGGACCAGAAACCTGTGCAGGTTATCTTTTCCGAATCATCTGCAGCGAACACGCCTGCAGCCATAACGACAAGCATTACGGCAACAAGAATGATCGTAAGAGTTTTTTTCATGATAAAATTCCTTCTTTATTATGAAGTATGATCGATTATGCTTTGCGCTTCTTGGAAACGATGTAAGCACCGGAGCCGATAGCGGTAACCATAAGAGCCGCTACGATGAAGCCGGTCTGAGGAGCGTCTTCGTCAACTTCGGGAGTTACGGAGTATTCGCACTCTTCACCGGTGAAGAATACGTAAAGCTCATCGGGGATCTCACATTCGTACTCAGCGGTGTAAACGAAGCTCTGTCCGTTTGCGCCAACTACGTCGTAGGTGAGCTTGAGACCGTTAGCGGTCTTTACGATAGTAGCGGTGATCTCGCAGTCTGCCATGATAGCTCTGTAGTCATCCCAGGTATCATTGTCGCCATTAGCGTCAACGATGGTGGAGGTGAATATGGGTGCGCCGCCATCAGAGTAGTTCCAGCCCCAGCTGTCGCCGCGGATAACTGCAAATTCAGAGTAACCGTCGGTATTGAGAGCGGGGTCAGACTTACCGTCGCAGTAAACGGGAGTGAATACTGCTACGATACCGTCGTAGTTGTCGATACCGTTGCTCTTATGCTTGATCTTGAGAGTGATGCCCTCTTCGGTAACCTTGTAGGAAGGAGTCCAGTCGGACCAGAAGCCGGTGCAAGTAACGTTTTCGGTCTTTACAGCGGGCTTATCGGTCTCGGGAGCGTCAGTCTCGGGAGCGTCAGTCTCGGGAGCGTCAGTCTCGGGAGCGTCGGTCTCGGGAGTATCAGACTCGGGAGTGTCGGACTCGGGAGTGTCAGACTCGGGAGTATCGGTATCGGGAGTTTCGGGCTCGTCACCGGATGCTCCGCGAGGAGTTACGGTGAATTCGCACTCTTCGCCCGTGAAGAATACGTAGAGGCCTTCAGTGGTGTCGCAATCGAAGGTTACGGTGTAAACGAAGCTCTGTCCGTTTGCGCCTTCAACGTCGTATACGAACTTGAAGCCGGTAGCGGTCTTTTCGAAGGTTGCAACGATGTCACAGTCAGCCATGATAGCTCTGTAATCGTCCCAAACGTCATTGTCGCCGTTAGCATCAACGATAGTAGAGGTGAATACGGGTATTACGCCGTCCTTGTAGTTCCAGCCCCAGCTGTCGCCGCGGAATACAGCGTATTCGGAGTATCCTTCGGTGTTGAGAGCAGGATCGGATTCGCCTGTGCAGTAAACGGGAGTGAATACTGCTACGATACCGTCGTAGTTGTCGGTGCCGTGGCTCTTGTGCTTGATATCAAGAACGAGACCGCTATCGGTGATCTCATAGGAGTGAGTCCAATCAGACCAGAAGCCGGTGCAGTTTACGCTCTCGGTTTCGGGAGCTTCCGTTTCGGGAGTGTCGCTTTCCGGAGGATCGGTAACGGGAGTATCACTTTCGGGAGTGTCCGTTTCGGGAGTGTCAGTCTCGGGAGCGTCGGTCTCAGGAGTGTCAGTCTCGGGAGCGTCGGTCTCAGGAGTGTCAGTCTCGGGAGTGTCGGTCTCGGGAGTGTCAGTCTCGGGAGTGTCAGTCTCGGGAGTGTCGGTCTCGGGAGTTTCGGGCTCAGGAGTTTCGGGCTCGTCACCGGATGCTGCGCGAGGAGTGATGGTGTATTCACACTCTTCACCGGTGAAGAACACGTAGAGGCCTTCAGTTGTGTCGCAATCGAAGGTTACGACGTAATCGAAGCCTGCACCGTTAGCGCCTTCAACTTCATAAGTGAACTTGAAGCCGGTAGCGGTTCTTTCGTATGTAGCAACGATGTCACAGTCAGCCATAATGCCTCTGAAGTCATCCCAGATGTCATTGTCACCGTTTGCATCAACAACGTTGAGGTTGAAGGTGGGCTGTACGCCGTTCTTGTAGTTCCAGCCGAACATATCGGCACGGAATACAGCGTATTCGGAATAGTTAGGAGTATTGAGTGCGGGGTCAGACTCGCCGTCGCAGTAAACGGGGGTGAATACTGCTACGATGCCGTCGTAGTTATCGGTACCGAAGCTCTTGTGCTCGATATCGAGAACGAGGCCTTCTTCGGGGATCTCGAAGGAGTAAGACCAATCGGACCACCAACCGCCGCAGTTAACGGTTACGGAACCCTCGTTTTCGGGAGGATCGGTAACGGGAGTATCACTTTCGGGAGCTTCCGTCTCGGGAGTGTCAGTCTCGGGAGTGTCGGTCTCGGGAGCGTCAGTCTCGGGAGCGTCAGTCTCGGGAGCGTCGGTCTCGGGAGCGTCGGTCTCAGGAGTGTCAGTCTCGGGAGTGTCAGTCTCGGGAGCGTCAGTCTCGGGAGCGTCGGTCTCGGGAGCGTCGGTCTCA
>CAYXHC010000027.1:0-25377 GCA_964464905.1 uncultured Lachnospiraceae bacterium | reverse complement strand
CTACGGGCGGGTTTTCAAGACCGCCTCGTTATGACCGCTTCGATAACCCTCCGTAGGTTATCGTATTGAGTTGATTGTAATGGGGAGTATTTCATCCGGTTGCGGTGCCAGAATTTTTTTGCTCGCATATGGCTCACAAAATTTCGACCGCGGCGACTCCTTGTTGCTCGCTTTATCTGCCACCGGCAGCGCTCGCAAATGACTCCCTCTGCGAAGTGATATATATTATCGCATAAGCCAAAGCAAAAGTCAAGCATAAATTGCGTATTAAATTAAAGAAAGGCGCAAAATGAAGAAAAAATAAGAGAAAAATATAAAAATAACTGTTGCAATTTGAAAACAACTATGATAAAATAACTGTTGCCTACATTTTTGCAGGCTTATTTTTTGATGCAATCTTAGGAGGATTAACATATTTATGGGTACTCTCGACATCGTATTTGGCGTATTGCTTCTTATCGCGGCGCTTTTCCTTATTATCGCTGTTCTTATGCAAAACGGTAAGTCACACGGTCTTTCCGGTGCTATCTCCGGCGGCGCTGAAACCTTCTTTGGCAAGCAGAAGGGTTCTACCATTGAAAGAAAACTTTCAAAGCTCACCACCATCGTTGCTATCGTATTCGTTGTGATCGTTCTTCTCGTTTACGTTCTTCAGGATCAGACCGACTATGAGAAGATGTACGAAAGCTATATGGACGCACTCACGGCTGAAACCACTGCTGATGATACCGCAGATGAAACCGAGACGGGAAATGAAACCGAAACGGAAAGCGACACCGACACCGAAAGCGCAGAATAACCGAATAGTTAAGGGAGCTTTAATGAAAGCTCCCTTGTTTTTTGCGATCAACCTGCAGCGAAGCATATTCCCGAGTAGATGTAGGTCTCATACGCTTTGTGATCCTGCCGCTTGTCAGAATCGACGGAATAAAAGTACACCGCACCGTTTGTTGGATCAAAATCTGAAATGGCGAGAGAAGCGGCGTATTTTGCCATAGCAGAGGGCGATGGCGACGGAAACACACCGAGAGCGGCACCGTTTTCAACGATACTGTCGGGATAGCGATCGCTTTTGCATCTGTTTACGAGGACTGCACCGACAGCACTCATTATGGAAAGCGGCAGATCTCCGGCTGCACCTTCGATATAGGCAGCAAGAACATCTTCGGATATGCCGTTCGTGCCAACCGCTGAAACGGAGATCACCGTTATCACTGACGCAAGGATAATACTTATTGTCTTCATATCAAATATTATTGGTGCCGTGTGACGGTCTTATACCTCGGACAGCTTAGTAAAGTTGACATTCAGAGCTGTCTGTGATATATTTTTTAGTGAAAAACAATGTAAACCGATCCCGACGGATAAGTTTGCGACATTGTCATATCAAATGAAATCAACAGATGAAGGTGCTATGCAGAACATTATTAGAACTAAAGTAAAGATAAAATTGCGTTCGCAGTTTCACGAAGTTATAAACGAAAGGACTGACGCCGTTAAGTATTTCTCGGAAATGATGGCGGCAGCACAGCAGGTCAGCCCCGATATGGACGAAATGCTGAAGTCGCTTTTTCCCGACAACACGGAAACGATGGAGATGTGTACAGAGGGCGAGCTTTATTACGGCGACGGCAGGATAGAGGTGCGATACGTTGAACCGGAGATAACCGAAATGGGAGATTCCGTTACCGCCGTTTCCTTTGAGGAAGCGGAGCCGGGGATAATCGCCGTTATGCGCGGCGGTGACGTGTATACGGCTCTTATACTTGAACTGGGCGTTCGCCACGGTTGCGTTTATAACACCGAGCTTATGCCTATCACGATTTACACAACTGCCAAACAGATAAAGAACACTCTTTCGTATACCGGTGGAGAGCTTTCCCTCGTTTACACGGTAGAGGCGCAGAAGGGGATCGTTCAATTCAACCGTATGGTAATGACGGTGACTCCTTTGGAAAATAATAGCCACGACTAAACGCCGGGGACGGAGATATTATGCCTGAAATGAATGAAACAGCATATAAAGCGGCGATCCGTGCAGGACGGGGCGGCGTATACGTGTTCTTCGGTGAGGAGGATTACCTTATAGCGCATTACCGCGACAAATGCCGAACACCGTTTCTCGAGGACGCGCTTGAAGCGTTCAATTACATCAAAATACCATACCGCACAGCGGAAGATGCGGAGCTTATCGTCAGCTCCGTTATGTCGCCGCCAATGATGAGCAGCGTTGGATATAAGCTGGTCGAGGTGGAAGCGGATCACTTTGATTCACTTGAACCCGAAAAAGTCACAGCGCTCTTTGACGCGCTTGCGGCATCTGCCGAATATGACGACAATGTGGTCATACTGCCCTTGATGTCGGGGACGTTCAGTTACGGAGATCTTCCGAAGAAGCCGTCGGCGGTGTATAAGGATCTTTCTTCCCGCAAGGAGGTAAATTGCGTATACTTTCCTGCGTCAACACCGGCACAGCTTCGCCGCTGGATAGAGCGCCATTTTCAGCGTGACGGACTCACCCACGACTACGAAGTTGCCGATAGGATGCTTAATGTTTGCGGCGCGAAGATGACGGTGCTTGCGGAGGAGATACGCAAGGTCACGGCATACGTGAAGGCTCGCGGAGAAGGGCGCGTTACCGTGGCAGACGTGGATGCCGTTTGCTCCGCCGTCGAAGAGTATGATGCTTTCGAGCTGACGAACGCCATTGTAGACGGACGGCGCGAGGATGCATTGTCCGCTCTTTATCAGGAACGACAGAGACGGGTGGAACCTGTGATGCTTCTCGGAAGCATCGTACGCACCGTTAACGATATGCTTGCGGTGAAGACCTTAGCGGCACGCGGTG
Organism: uncultured Lachnospiraceae bacterium; assembly: GCA_964464905.1. Classification (GTDB taxonomy): domain Bacteria; phylum Bacillota; class Clostridia; order Oscillospirales; family CAG-272; genus DTU064. The sequence goes on along the minus strand of CAYXHC010000027.1, from coordinate 22,529 downwards.
TGTCGGCAGGCGAAGCGGCGGCAAGACTCGGTATGCACGAATACAGAGTCAAGCTGTATATGAAAAGCACGGAACGCAAGGAGCTTTCGTCGATTGAGGCGGCTGTCAGGGCTTGTGCCGAGGCAGACGAGAAGCTGAAGTCGTCGAAGCTTGGTTATATTGCGCTTGAACGTCTTGTTCTTACTATCGGTTCAAAATAAGGGACCGCAGAAGCAGCATTACGTTGGATCGAAAGAGGATTATGGAACCTATTCATGTAGACAGACCCGTTATTGTTGAGGGGAAATACGATAAACAAAAGCTTCGTCACGTTATGACGGGCACCGTTATAACGACGGAAGGCTTTGGTATATTCACGAGAGGTGAAAAGCTGGCACTCATCCGCAGGCTTGCAAAAGAGCGGGGGATCATCCTGCTTACCGACAGCGATGGCGCCGGAGGCGTTATCAGAAACTACATCACCTCCGCTGTTCCGAAAGGGAGCGTTACGCAGATATATATACCTAAAATAAAAGGAAAAGAACGGCGCAAGCGAGCACCGTCGAAGGAAGGCACGCTGGGGGTCGAAGGCATAGATACGGAAAAGCTCAGGGAGCTTCTCCTGCCGTTTTCCCGAGAGGGCGGTGACGCCGGCGTTGGCAGAACAGGCGGTGCGGACGTAACGAAGGCGGATCTTTACTCAGACGGTATGTCGGGCGCCGACGGTGCAAACGGGCGAAGAGACCGTTTCGCTGAGTTTATCGGACTTCCGACGGGAATGACGCCGAACGCATTTCTGGCAGCGATAAACGTTCTTATGAATAAGGATGATTATCGCAGCGCCGTCGATAAGCTGTTTTATTCCGGGGAGGATGACGAATGAAAATCAAAGCTATGATCGTCAAGCATAAGGAAATAGTGTCGTATCTCTTTTTCGGCATTCTCACGACGGTTGTGAGCTGGATACTCTACTTTTTAATAATGTGGGGTGGCAGAGTTTTTTGGAATATGCCGGCGGATGAAACATCGAGCGGGCGTTATTTCGCTCTTTATACGGCAGCTCAGGTCATTTCATGGGTGTGTGCCGTGCTTTTTGCGTTTTATACCAACCGCAAATGGGTCTTTGTTCAGTCGGAGACGCCGACGAGCGTGTTCCGACAGCTATCGGTGTTTTCATCCGGCAGGCTTCTCACTCTCGGACTTGATTATGTTATCACGCTCGCAGGAACGCTTGCTCTCGGAACGCTCGTTCCTTCATGGCATGAGGCGGCGTTGCCCTTTATCGAAAAAACGGTGAACCTTTGCGAGCTTTTGTCTAAGGCGGTGGCGGCTGTTGCCGTTATTGTCGGGAATTACATTTTCAGCAAGCTTTTCGTTTTCGTCGGAAAGAAAAGCGATAAGCGCTGACGTTTGCGGGCGGCCGTTATTTTTGCGATAAGTGTCGGGCTGTTGCATAAACGGTGTTAATTTCACGTATTTTGCATATATTTTAGTGATATTTTTTGCTAAAAAGTATTGCAAAACCGTGCTTGATATGGTATACTACTATGCAGTTAGAAGTAAGGATGTGTTAAAGAGTGGGGCGACCCACTCTTTATTTTTGGATTCATCATATATCAAAGAAAGACGGAAATATGGCTAAAAATCAGAATAGCGGAAAAAAGAACATTGCGGGTACGGTGGAGAAGCTGCTGACTCCCGTCGTTAATGAACTCGGATACGACCTTTGGGACGTCGAATATGAAAAAGAAGGCTCTGAATGGTTTTTACGCATTACCATCGACCTTTTTGAAGGCATAACCATAGAAGACTGCGAAAAGGTCCACAGGACTATCGACCCGATCCTCGACGAGGCAGATCCCATCGAAAGCGCGTATCGCCTTGAGGTATCTTCTCCCGGGATTGAGCGTGAGCTTCGCCGTCCGTCTCATATCGAGTCCTTCACCGGTACGGGTGAGACTGTCGAGATGAGATTCTACGCGCCCCGTGACGGAAAAAAGTCTTTGCTCGGCGAGATCACGGAATACGACGCGGAAAACGATGTTATCACGTTTTTGCCTGAAGGCGGTGAACAGTTCACCGTTGCAAGAGGCGACTGCGCCAAGATCAAGTCTGTATTTGATTTCGGCGAATTCAATTAAGGAAAAATGCGCACACGTGCGCTTTACAGCATAGAGAAAGGAATCTAAAAATGAACAACGAACTTTTTTTGGCGCTTGAAGCCCTTGAAAAGGAAAAGGGAATATCAAAGGAATATATGCTCGAACGAATCGAGGCTGCTCTCGTATCTGCTTTCAAGCGCGAGAATGCAGGCGGCGGAAACGTTCGTGTTGCAATAAACGAGGCTAAGAGAGATATCAAGGTATATCAGCAGTTCAACGTCGTTGAGGTCGTTGAAGATCCCACGACGGAGATAACCCTCGAAGAAGCCAAACAGATCTCAAGACGCAACACTCTCGGCGGTGTTTGCGAGATTGAGCTTAAGCCCAAGAATTTCAGACGTCTTTCGGCGCAGGCTGCAAAGCAGGTCATAATACAGGGCATCCGAGAGGAAGAACGCAAGCTCGTTCGTGCGGAGTACGAGACCAAGCGCGAAGAGATCGTTACCGCGCTCGTAACGAAGGTCGATAACACCGACGGCGCCGTCGTCGTTGACACCGGCACGAGCGAAGCCGTCCTCATCAAGGACGAACAGATCCCCGGCGAGAATCTTTCCGTCGGCGACAGAGTTAAGGTATATATATCCGAGGTCAGAAACGAGACCCGCGGACCTATCGTTATCCTTTCCAGAACCCATCCCAATCTCGTTAAGCGTCTTTTCGAGCTTGAGGTGCCTGAGATCGCAGATGGCGTCGTTCTTATCAAGGGCGTGTGCCGCGAGGCAGGCTCCAGAACGAAGATCGCCGTTTATTCCCGCGATCCGGACGTTGACGCCGTTGGCTCCTGCATAGGAAACAGAGGCGCAAGAATTGGCGTCATCCTCGACGAGCTTTGCGGCGAAAAGATAGACATCGTTAAATACAGCGACGACGTTGGTGAATATATAGCGGCGGCTCTTGCTCCCGCGACCATAAACGAAGTTATCATCGACGGCGAACGCTCCGCCAAGGTATACGTTGATTCCGACCAGCTCTCCCTTGCCATCGGTAAGGAAGGTCAGAATGCACGCCTTGCGGCACGGCTCACCGGATTTAAGATTGATATCAAGAGCAGATAAATCTACTCGAGCAGATAAATCTACTCGAGCAGATAAATAAACTCATCACGAAAAATATTTATTTTGGAGGTCACCGTGGCAAAAAAAGATTCGGCAGTGCCGAAAAAGAAGAAAATACCCGAACGCCGCTGTATCGGCTGCGGTGAAACTAAGCCTAAGCCGGAGCTTATAAGAGTCGTTCGTTCACCCGAGGGGGAGGTTACTTTAGATCTTACGGGCAAAAAATCGGGACGCGGCGCATATCTGTGCCGTTCGTCAGCTTGCCTGAAGCGTGCCCTGAAAAGCCGCCAGCTTGCAAGAAATCTCGATTGTGAGATACCTGACGGTATAGCGGATGAGCTTATAGCGCTTATCGAAGCAGAAACGGAGGCGTAACGGTGACGAAAACGCTTTCATACATCGGGATCGCAAAGAAAGCAGGTAAGCTTGTTTCGGGAACCGATATGGTGTGCGACACACTTAGACAGGGAGGTAAGCTTCCGGTCTTCGTCGCAAGCGATGCATCCGACGGGACACGGAAAAAGCTTTCCGATAAATGCACCTTTTACAGAGCAGAGCTTGTCACTCTCGACGCCACCTCACAGGAACTGGCTCACGGGATAGGTAAAACGGGTGCCGTGGCAGCCGTTTATATCAACGATGAAGGTCTTTCAAATGCGGCAAGGAAGGCTTCTCTTGCAGAATGAAGCAACCGGCAAAAACAGTTAACAATAAACCGACATACGAAACGAAACCGCTTATGTGCGGTGAGGAGGAATTATATGGCACAGCAGGCCACGACCTATAGAATCAATCGTCTGGCTAAAGATCTTAACCTTAAGAGTAAGGATATACTTGACCTTCTTGCGGAAAACGGACTTGAAGGCAAGACACACATGGCTATCCTTGAACCGGCTGAATTCAACCTTTTCATGGAGCTCATCACGTCTCAGAATCAGATAGCAAACATCGACTCATACGCGAAGGGCGACACCGTTATAGATAGCCGTGCTTCCGGAAAGAAGCCCGCAGAGGCAGAAGCGGAAGCACCGAAAACAGCAGCGCCTGAGACTAAAAAGCTTGAACCCGCAGCACCTAAGGCGGAAGAGAAAGCGACACCCAAGGCAGAGTCCAAGCCGGCTCCCAAGGCACCTGTGAAAACGGAGACCAAGCCTGAACCTAAGCCTGATAAAACGGAAGCGAAGCCTCAGGAGAATCCTGCTCCCAAGCAGGAGGCAAAGCCTCAGCAGAAGCCGCAGCTTGCTGATGACAAGCGCAACCGTCCCCAAACGAGGTCTGAAAACAACCAGCGCCCCGCAAACGACAGACCTGCTCGTCAGGATAACGGTCAGAGACAGCCGCAGCAGCGTGCTCTGAACGACAGATCCGCTCGCCCCGAAAACGGACAGAGACAGCCGCAGCATCAGAAGCCCGTTGTAGCACAGGGACGAGGACAAGTGGAGGCGCCTAAGAAGAACCGCGGTCCCTGGCAGCCTACGGAAGGTGCATCCGGTCAGGTAAAGGCAAATAAGCCTGCGGCTCAGGGGGAAGCACGTCAGCGCACGGGCAATACCCGTATCGTGGATACACGTTCTACGAACGTTGACCTTTCCAAATACGACGAAAAACTCAACAACTACGTTTCCGACCGCGACGATCATATCGTGACCAAGCAGAAGCTTAAAAAGCAGAATAACAGATCCGTTTCCTCTAAGGATCGTGACAAGGAACGCCGCGCTATGGAGAAACTCCGCAAGGAAGAGATCGAGCGTCAGCGCCGTCAGCAGCTCGTCGTCAAGATACCCGATGAGATCACCGTCGGTGAGCTTGCAAACAGACTTAAAATCACCGCGTCCGAGGTCATCAAGAAGCTTATGCTCAACGGAATCATGGCAACGGTAAACGAAACTATCGATTTTGACACCGCATTCATCATTACCGAGGAGCTTGGTGCAAAAGCAGAGCGCGAGGTAGTGGTTACCATTGAGGATCAGCTTTTCGAAACAGCCGAGGATACAGACGACGATCTTATCGAACGCAGCCCCGTCGTTTGCGTTATGGGTCACGTTGACCACGGTAAAACGTCCCTTCTCGACGCTATCCGTCACACCCGCGTAACCTCCGGCGAAGCGGGCGGTATCACTCAGCACATCGGTGCTTACCGCGTTGAGATCAACGGCAAATCCATTACATTCCTTGACACTCCCGGTCACGAAGCCTTCACGGCGATGCGTCTGCGCGGTGCTCAGGCAACGGATATAGCTATTATCGTCGTTGCGGCCGACGATGGTATCATGCCTCAGACCGTTGAGGCGATCAACCACGCAAAGGCGGCGGGCGTTGAGATCATTGTTGCTATCAATAAGATGGATAAGCCAACGGCAAATCCCTCCAATATAATGCAGGAGCTCACTCAGTACGATCTCGTTCCCGAGGAATGGGGCGGCGACATTATGTGCGTTCCCGTATCTGCACTCACCAAGATGGGCATAGACGACCTTCTCGAGGACGTTCTTCTCATCGCGGAAATGCAGGAATATAAGGCAAATCCCAACCGTCGCGCAAGCGGTCTCATAATCGAGGCAAAGCTTGACCGTGGCAGAGGTCCCGTTGCAACGATCCTCGTTCAGAACGGAACACTCCATACCGGCGATATCGTTATTGCCGGAACGTCCGTTGGCCGCGTTCGCGCAATGACGGACGAAAACGGACGCCAGCTCAAGGTGGCAGGCCCCTCCGTTCCCGTTGAGATCACGGGTCTTGCAGAGGTTCCCTCTGCAGGTGACGAATTCAACGCAGTTGAAGACGAAAGAATGGCTCGTGAGCTTGCTGAACAGCGCCGTGAGAAGGAAAAGGAAGAGGTCTTCCGCGCTAACGCAAGAGCTAATCTTAACGATATGTTTGCGCAGATCGAATCCGGAGTCAAGAACTTCAATATCATCGTTAAAGCTGACGTTAAGGGCAGCGCCGAGGCCGTCAAGGCGTCGCTCCAGAAGATCACGAACGAGGAGGTCAGAATCCAGATCATCCACTCCGCCGTTGGCGGTATCACCGAGGGTGACGTTCAGCTTGCTGCAACCTCCAATGCTATCATCGTCGGATTCAACGTTCGTCCCGATAAGTCCTCCATCGATATGGCAGACAGAATGGGCGTTGAGATCAGAACATACCGCGTAATCTACGAGTGCCTTGAAGAAATCGAGGCAGCTATGAAGGGTATGCTCGCTCCCAAGTATCGCGAAGAGGTTCTCGGTCACGCACAGGTGCGTCAGACTATCCGTGTGCCCAACGTCGGTACTATTGCCGGCTCCTACGTTCAGGACGGTAAGATCGCTCGTAACGCGCAGATACGTATCGTTCGCGACGGCTTCGTTATCTTCGAGGATAAGATCAGCTCCCTCCGTCACTTCAAGGAAGACAGACGTGAAATGGCTCAGGGCTTTGAGTGCGGTATCGGCCTTGAACGCTTCAACGATATCAAGGAAGGCGACATTTTCGAGTGCTTCCAGATGGTTGAGATCGAAAGATAATTGCATAATAAAACGGCACGCTCGTCGTGCCGTTTTTTGTTGACAATTATCGACGGATGTTATATTATTGAATTGACACAACAAACCATAACGGAGGTGCGATATGATATGGAAGCTTGATGGCACGTTGCCCCTCTATATCGGACTTGCAGCTGTGCTGCGGACAGCCATTATTTGCGGCGCATATAATAAGGGGGAGAAACTTCCCGGTGTTCGGGAACTTGCCTTTGACGCAAAGGTAAATCCGAACACTATGCAGAGAGCTCTCATTGAGCTCGAACGGGAAGGACTCATAAGAACGAGGGGGACTGTCGGAAAATTCATTACCGAGGATGAAAAGGTCATAGCGGAGGCAGAAAAGCAGATGCTTCAAACACTTACCGCAGAATTCGTTGGTCGTTGCCGTTCCATCGGAGCAGGACTTGAGGAGATCACGGAGCAGATCCGTGCCATTTACCATAGCGGTGAAGAACATGAATGAGATAACTTTAGAAGTTCGGGGCCTTTATAAATCATACGGTCCTGTGCCCGTGATAAAAAATATGAATCTTACGCTTCCCGCAGGTAGGATCATCGGACTATTGGGACCCAACGGCAGCGGAAAGACTACGCTAATAAAGCTTATAGCGGGACTTTTGACTCCCACATCGGGAGAGGTGCTTGTCTGCGGGCGCGAGCCTGACGAGGTCACACGCGGACTTGTGTCGTACCTACCCGAGCGAACATATTTCAGCGGAAGTCTTTCCGTGCTTGACACGGTAGATTATTTTGCTGATTTTTATGCGGATTTCGACCGTCACCGCGCGCTTACGATGATATCTCATCTCGGGATTGACGTAAGATCGAAATTCAAAACACTATCCAAGGGAACTAAGGAAAAGCTGCAGCTTATCCTCGTTATGTCACGACGGGCACGACTGTATTTACTCGACGAGCCTATCGGAGGCGTTGATCCTGCGGCCCGGGAATACATACTCCGCACCATTATTTCAAACTATTCCGAGGATTCCACCATACTTATCTCAACGCATCTTATCTCCGATATAGAAACGGTGCTTGACGATTTCCTTTTTATGCGCAACGGCGAGATAATTATGCAGTCTATGGCTGAGGATGCCCGTGAATATTACGGAAAGAGTATAGACGAGCTTTTCAGGGAGGTGTTCAGATGTTAGGTAAGCTTTATAGATACGATATGAAAGCTCTTAACAAAATGCTTTTGCCTCTGGCAGCCGGGATATTTTCGTCCTCGATTCTCTGTACGCTCACGATAAAGATACTCATATCGTATTTCGAAAATGACGTTGAGAACCTTTTTATGATCCTTTCTACCGTTGCAGGTTCTATCTTTATCGGCATATCGGCGATAGCCCTCGTGGCTTATCCTACGGTGTCTCTTTTTGCCGCGTTCGTTCACTATTATAAGAACTTTTTCTCCGACGAAGGGTATTTGACCTTCACTCTTCCCGTTAAGACCTCGGAGCTTTTGCTCTCGAAGTTTTTGGCGATAGTCACCCACGCACTGATAGCTTTTTCCGTGTTCTGCGCCTCGGTCGCGATGATCGTTTTTTTCGGTACAAGTCCCGACGGCTTCGTGAATACGGAGGTTATCGACGTGATAGGTGAATGGACGGGGCTTATGACGGAATACTACGGTAGATTTATTACAGTCAGCTACGGCTTGAATCTGGTTGCTTCGGGCATATATTTTATCGTGATCGCACTTCTTTCGGTTACGATTGGTGCTCTTATAGCGAAAAAGCATAAGATTCTCGCGGCTATCGGCATATACTACGTTATCAATATGGCAACATCTTTGGTGTCGAGCGTGTTCAACACGTTTTTCAGCTGGTTTTTCATCGACGGCTTGATGGATTCACTCATCTCCGCTTCAGCATCTCTGTCCATGCTACCTATAATGAACGGCATAATCTACGGAGGCTTTGCCGTTGCGGGTTACGTGATTTGTAACTATCTTTTGAAAAATAAGCTGAATCTGCAGTAATGTGTGATAGACCTGCGTGTTTCTGAACATAATAAGAGAAAAAGCGTTTGCGCAGTACCGCAAACGCTTTTTTGCGGCGCTGACGTAAACTTGACACACCTTGCGCTCTGTGGTAGAATGTAGGATAAATAAAAATGACCAGATTTCACTCCTTGAGGAGGTAATATATGCAGAATAAGCGTTATGCGAAAAGACGAAAAAAAACTGATTATCTGCCCCTTATATGCTTTTTGCTGGTGTGGGCGTTCGCTATTGCGATAGTGTTTATGGTCGTTGGAATGAGAGACAGGGAGCCTGCCGATACGGACGACGGAACAAACTCCGGCATCCGTACCGAAAGCGGATCCGATAAGGAGTCGTCAAGCGCCGACGATACGGAAGACTACGTCACCGATTCATCGGAAACCGATACGACAGACGTCATAATCAACGTACCCGAACCCGTTACGTATTCCGAGGCGACCATCATCTCTGCCGGCGATATCATTTTTCACATGGCGCAGATAAACTACGCCGAAGCCGTGGGCGGTGACGTTCACGATTTCAGTAATTCCTTTAAGTATATAAAGAGTGTCGTATCTTCCGCGGATTACGCTGTCGTCAACTTTGAAACGACCCTTGCGGGAAGTGACGTCGGTTACAGCGGCTACCCATCCTTCAACGCTCCCGATTCATCGCTGACGGCGCTGAAGGATGCAGGCTTTGATATGATGCTCTACGCAAACAATCACTGCTACGATAAGAATCTCGCGGGACTTTTAAGAACGCAAGAGACCTTCCTTGATTACGGCTTTGATTATATTGGCGCAAAGCAGGAGCCCGACGATATCGCTTATGCTATCGTTGAACTGAACGGCATCAAGGTTGGTATGTTCAACTATGCCGACGACCTTTCCGGAGGCAATACCGAAAAGCGTACGATCAACGGCAAGGCTATCAAGGATAACGACCTTGACTATATGAATCTCTATAATCTCTCCCTTCTCGACGAGCTTTACGGAGAGGTGGAGGCCATTATGGACGAATTCGAAAGCCAAAGTGTTGACGTCGTTATCGCGTATATGCATTGGGGATATGAATACAACATAACCCATAACAGCTATCAGGAGAAGGTGGCGCAGGAGCTTACCAATCTTGGAGTTGATGTTATCATCGGCGGTCATCCCCACGTTATTCAGGGTGTTGAGACCCTCACGAGCGAGAATGATCCCGACCACAAGACGCTCTGTTTCTATTCGCTCGGTAATCTCGTTTCAAATCAGAACAGACGCTCTATGGGCGACACAAAGAACAGCACCTACACCGAGGGCGGACTTATGGTCGAACTGACGTTGAGGAAGTATTCCACCGGCGAATCTATGGTCAGCGCTGTCCGCGAGATACCTACCTTCGTTCACAGATATAAGGCATCAAACGGATATTACGTTCACGAGATCGTGCCCCTTGAAGCGGCACTTGCCGATCCGGAGAGCTATGGACTCACTGCCTCCACTCACGGAGAGGACGACGCCCAAGAGGTCTACAGCCTTGAGCTTGGCGTTCTGGGCGACACAGTTTCCGTTTATAACGACGGTATCGTTCTGCCTGCAATTGAAGAATAGCGACAAAAGCACCCCATACGGGTGCTTTTCGTGTTAAATTATTGTCTTGATAAATTTTATGTGATATAATGGAAACTAGAAAGGGAAATTAAGAAAATCTTAAGAAAAGCCGTCGTTTTTCTTAAGTATTGTTATGATATAATTAAGAGGGGGTCACAGAAATGAAACCGATGCTCTATTCTCTTATGCTGCTGGCGGTGCTGCTTCTTTCAGCCTGTAAAGATGTGATACCGCCGGATACGGATACTCACACGGATAAAGTGACGGAGACAGAGGAGATCATCGAATATCCCGATCAGATCATCCCCGACACCCGCGAAACGGTGTATAGGCTCCTTTCAAAGGAGACGTTTGCAGGCGGTCAGGTCAGCAGCTCCTTGAGATTCGGATACGACGATGAGGGAAGACTCATCTACGTCCGCGAGGATGGAAAAACAACGCCGTACCTCACGGTTGCCTACGGTGAGAACGGTGAAGTTTCCGAGATAGTGGACGCATCGCGAATGAAAAACGTAAAGCGGAGCTTTGAAAACGGAGATCTGGTTTTCATGGGCGGTTACGTTGGCGGAACGCTTATAGAGTCTCGCGAATATGTATACGACGACGGCGGCAGACTTATCTCCGACACCGAGTATTCGGAAGAGGGCAGCGTTATCGAAAAATACGAATACGAGTACGATCTTGATGAAAACGGCAACGCTACGGCAAAGTACGCGGCGTATACGAACAAATACACGCCTATGGAAAGGTACGAATACGACGGTGGTGGCAACCTTGTGAAGACCGAGTATTACTATGGCAGAGTCACACCGGAGACCGTCGTTTGTAACGAGTACGACGAGACAGGCAAAATGGCATTTTACAAGTATTACAGTTCTCGCGAAGGAGAGGACGGTCCCGAGCTTTATCTTTCGTTCCTTATCGAGTATGAATATACCGACGACGGTGAAATAAAGACGGAGAGGCATTATAATAGCGGTGAAACCGGTGATATGGTGTCCCATATGACGAAGGAATACGAATACGAAAACGGACTTTTGATCTCGGTGAGCGAGATGTATTCCCACGACGAGCTTCCCGATACCGTTGAGACCTTTGAATATGACGAAAACGGTAATCTGATAACGTATAAATACGCTTATTATGAAGGCGGTAACGTGGCATACGAAAAAAATATCGCATATACCTACCGCGAATTTATGTTGACAGAGGAAGAGGTCTCGGCGAACGGCGTAAATGACGCGGTGATCGAAGAGTATGTACAGGAATATAAGCCTTATTGATCCCGCCTAAGGAGGATGTATGAAGAAAAGAATACTAACCATGCTTTTGGCGCTGATGATGCTTTTGCCCCTCGCCGCCTGCGGTGACGGGAAAGACTCCGCCGACGCGGAAACGGGCGCTTTGACGGGGAGTGATGCCGTAAACACGGACGTTGAAACAGACGACGACAGCGGAGTAGACATAGTTGACGATAATTCCACCGAGGTATACAGAATACTTTCCCGTGACCTGATCTATTATGACGATCCCGATTGGAAGGTGGACGAGACATGGAAATATGGCTACAACGATAAGGGACAGCTCACTTACATTCGGCGCGACACGGAAACTGACCCCATTTTCACCGTCACCTACGACGGTGACGGAAACGTGACCGAGATGTTTGATATGGAAGCGGGCGCAAAGTGGATCTTCAAGAATGGAGATATCGCCTCCGTTGAGAAGTATCTGAGGGGCGGAACAAAACCTATATCCTGCGTTCTATATTCCTACGACGAAAACGGTAACGTTTTGATCATTACCGAATGCGAAGGGGACGAGGTCATCAAGACGACGGAGTACGGCTACGACTATGACGGGGAAGGTAACGTGACGGCACAGTATTATCTCGAGGAAGTGGAAAGGCAGATCTTCAGAGGCTACGAATACGACGGGAAAGGGCAGCTTACATCTCTTTATATTTACAATCCCGGTGATGCAGAGCCCTATAGAGAGACCCGATACGAATACGATGAAAACGGTAATGTTACGGCTCTCTACAATATATGTTCTGCCGATTATGGCGAGGGACCATTCTGGTTTGTGCTCAGCAAAACGGAATATATCCGCGACGGGGAGGGAAACGTTATCGCAGAGAACGAATACGAAGGCGGTGAAGACGGCGAGCTTACTTTAGTTGCTACAGCGCCTTATACCTACGACGGAGAGGGGCGCCTCGTTTCTGTGGACCACATATTTGACGAGTCCGATCCTAAGATACGCGAGACTTACGAATACGATGATGATGGAAACAAAACGTCCGATAAGATGATGTACGAAAGAGGCTACGACTGCGAATGGACGGGCGAAGGCTCAAACTACACATACCGCGAATTCTCCCTCACAGAGGAAGAGATCGCCCTTGTTGAGGCGAGCGACACTATAATAATGCAGTATACGGATTTTCTCGATTGATATTAAATAAGGAGTACGTATGGGAAAAAGAATACTATCGCTGCTGTTGGTTCTGATGATATTACCCCTCGCCGCCTGCGGTGACGGTGACGGTGTGGAGGATTCCGTCGGCTCAGATGTAGCTGACGTAGGCGGCTCGGAAACGGATTCCGACTCCGACGTGCCGGACGACGGGGTGCCGAGGAAGCAATATTACCGGGTTGCATCTTACGAAATGATTTCCGATGGGAACGCTACGGAAATCCTGAAATACGGCTATAACAGCAGGGGACAGCTTACTTATATACGTTGGAATGAGGAGACGGATCCCATAGCAACGATGTCGTACGGAGCTGACGGTATCGTTTCCGAGCTGCTTAACTATTCCGACGGAAGCCTGCGCCAAAAACAGAACTTTGAAAACGGCAATCTCGTGTATAGTGCCAGATATCTTGTGGGCGGCACCGAGCCTATATCGGCAGAAGGCTGGGAGTACGACGAAGCGGGACGCATTATCTCCGAGTTCGGCTACGATTCCGACGGCAATATAGGTGATAAGCTGGATTATGCTTACAACGTTGACTCCGACGGCAGGGAAAAGGAAGCCTATGCTGTTGCGGACGGTGATAAGTACCTCCTGCGGTCCTGTGAATACGACGAAGACGGCAACTGTGTTCGCGAAAATTATTACGACCCGTATACGGGTGCTCTTACCGACATTAAAGCAAGCGAATACGATAGCAACGGAAACGTTACGTCTTCGACGGAATATTACGTTTTTCAGGGCTCAGAGGGTGAGGATATGCTGCGATTTTCTAATCAAAGCGAGTATACCTATGATGAAGAGGGCAATCTTCTCACCGAAAAGGTCTATAACGAGGACGAGGAACACGACGGCGAAAAGTTTCTGAGCGTAACGAGAACGAACACCTATTCCGACGGTAAGCTTATTCGGACAGAGCACATGGCGCCCGAAACGGGACTTGTGTGCAAGGAAGAATACGAATACGACGAAAACGGAAATTTGGTGCTTTACAGAAGAACGAGCTACAGCGAGATCGACGTTGTGTTTGAAAAGAAATACACCTACCGCGAATTTATGCTGACGGAGGAAGAGATCGCTCTTGCACAAAAGAACGACGCCATACTCAAAGATTGGAGTCCGTATTGAAAAACGAACGGAAAAACAAAAAGCACTTGCAGTGATGCAAGTGCTTTTTTATGGGCCTTCGGGGACTCGAACCCAGGACCGACCGGTTATGAGCCGGTAGCTCTAACCAACTGAGCTAAAGGCCCGTCTTTTGACGCCTAAACAGTATAATACATTTAATCGCCCTTGTCAATAAGAAAATTATATTTTTTACGCTTCTTTAGTTAAAAAGCTGGGTCATAGACGCTTCCGATTCAGCATAAGATGTAGCACATCGTTATAAAGGAAAGGAAACGGCGTGAAGGTTCAGCATTTCTAAAACGAAAGCTCTTGGCTTCGCGTACAAATCAACCCTGAAAACGGGGCACTGACCCGTTTTGGTCGCAGAGCGACTCGGATTGATTTCAAAATATATTTGTGCCGCCGTATGGCGGCGGAATGGAGATTAATATGAACGTAAACGAAAAATATCTGCCCGAGGGCTACAGGATCGGATCGGCTGAAAACAGAGCGTACGTGTCGTCCGTTGCAGGACTTGAAAAAGCGATGGCGGTTGGTGCCGTTTGTGAGGCGCCGGCGGTTATGTGCGACAGCGCGGATTTTTCTCTTCGCGTCGATCTTGGCGGTGCTGTCGGTATTATCCGTCGCGAGGAGGCGGCACTGACAGCGGCAGATGAGGAGGTGAAGAACATAGCGGTGCTCACGCGGGTGGGTAGGGCGGTATCATTTACCGTGCAGTATATAGATAGGTCGGTGTCGCCGCCTGTAGCTTATCTTTCAAGGAGAGAAGCACAGAGAAAATGTATGCGTGAGTATATTTCCACGCTCATTCCCGGAGACATCATTCCTGCAAAGGTAACACATCTTGAACGCTTCGGCGCCTTCGTTGATGTTGGCTGCGGTATCATCTCTTTACTGCCCGTGGATGCAATATCCGTGTCGCGCATATCGCACCCGAAGGAAAGACTATCCGTTTCATCCCGTATACACGTTATCATAAAGGATATCGACGGTATAGGCGGAAGGATAAGCGTAACACACCGTGAGCTTTGCGGCACCTGGGAGGAAAATGCATCGCTTTTTTCAGCAGGACAGACCGTGGCGGGGATCGTTCGCTCCATTGAAAGCTACGGTATATTTATTGAACTGACGCCAAATCTGACTGGCCTTGCCGAGCCGCACGACGATGTGAGAGTGGATGAGAGTGCCGCTGTTTACATAAAAAGCATCACTCCCGAACGAATGAAGATAAAGTTATCGGTGGTGGGAGCGTACAGAGGCGAGCTTTTGCGCGACGTCACACCGCCGAAATATTATATTGATCCGAAAAATACGCTCCATATCGACCGCTGGCGGTATTCGCCTGCGGCCTGCGGGCGAGTTATCGAAACCGTATTCTGAAAACGAAGGGGCGCGGAACGGCGACAGCCTGATCCGGAGAGAGAGCTTTTGTGATAAACGCGGTGTTAATTGTGTAGGTTTTATTGAAAGATGTTTTAATTTGATGGATTCTCTTGACAATTTGCTGAAAAAAGTGTATATTGTAAGTGTATAAAATTATTTCATTCAAGGAGAAAGAGAAATGAAAAAAATACTCGCTATCCTTCTTGCTGTTGCTTGCATGTTCTCCATGCTTCTCATGACCGCTTGCGGTGATGATACTGACGACGGCGAAGGCACCGGCACGGAAACTGCCGCAGATTCCGAAACCGAAAAGGACACCGAGACCGAAAAAGACACCGAAACCGAAAAAGACACTGAATCCGACACCGCAGACGAAGGTGGCGAAGATGCAGGCGAAATCGAACGCAACTACTTCCCCTATGAGCGCGAAGACGGTATCGTTCCCGGTTCTGTAGACTACGACTGGGGCGCACCCACCGCTGACGCAGTTTACTTCTCCATCGACGCTGATCACGTTATCCACGACGGTAAGGGTACGTGGAACAATTCCACCAGCACTCTTCCCACCATGGTATTCGACAACGATATGGACACCTGCTATGACTGCGACGAACAGCGCGGATACGAAAACACCGAAGATATGAACGTTGGTATCGTTCTCGAAGGTCAGAACTGGAACGAGACCGATGAGATCATGACCGGTTACGTTGGCGCATGGATCGAAGAAGGCGTTGTTCTCGAACAGATCCGCTTCTATCCCAGAACTGCTAACCTCGGCCGCGAGATCGGTTGCTCCATTCAGGCATCTGTTGACGGCGTAGAATGGGTTACTCTCGTAACCATCGCTGAACTCGAAAATTTGGGTGGCGACTATGAATTCTACGATATCGAAGACGAAACCGCATACTACTACGTTCGTTATCTCTCCCGCGACCTCGCTGCATACCAGGAGTATGTTGACGAGACCGCTACCAGTGGCTACGAAGGCTACTGCAACATCGCAGAGCTTGAGATCTGGGGTTATCCTGCTAACTAAGCTCTGAAGATGATACTGTAAAATCGTATCGTTTGAAAAAGCACCGCCTCGGCGGTGCTTTTTTATTGTATCGAGTAAGCCATCGGTGCTGCTGATGGTTATGACTGTGATAATTGTCCGCACAAAAAATCAAACAAAAAAATGTCTTGATATTGACAAATAATGCGGGATGGTGTATATTAAGTGTTGCAAATTTTTATTTCATTCAAGGAGAAAGAGAAATGAAAAAAATACTCGCTATCCTTCTTGCTGTTGCTTGCATGTTCTCCATGCTTCTCATGACCGCTTGCGGTGATGATACTGACGACGGCGAAGGCACCGGCACGGAAACTGCCGCAGATTCCGAAACCGAAAAGGACACCGAGACCGAAAAAGACACCGAAACCGAAAAAGACACTGAATCCGACACCGCAGACGAAGGTGGCGAAGATGCAGGCGAAATCGAACGCAACTACTTCCCCTATGAGCGCGAAGACGGTATCGTTCCCGGTTCTGTAGACTACGACTGGGGCGCACCCACCGCTGACGCAGTTTACTTCTCCATCGACGCTGATCACGTTATCCACGACGGTAAGGGCACATGGTCCAACACGTCCGGTTGCACTCCCGACTACGTTTTCGACTGCAGCCCCGATACGTACTATGACTGCGACGAAAAGTGCGAGACCGTTAACAACGAAGATATGAACGTTGGTATCGCAGGCGATTGGGACGGCATCACAGATGGCACCGCTACCGGTTACGTTGGCGCGTGGATCGAAGAAGGCGTAGTTATCGAACAGATCCGTTTCTTCACTCGTTCCGGTTGGGTATCCCGTATTCTCGGCTGCAAGTTCCAGGCATCCGTTGACGGTGAAAACTGGGTAGACCTCCACACTGTTACCGAGCTCGCTTACGAAGGCGGTGACTACGAAATGATCGATATCGAAGACGACACCGTATACTACTACGTTCGTTTCCTCTCCCGCGATCTCGAAAGCTTCAACACCGTTGTTGATGCAGACAGCACCGATTACTATGCATACTGCAACATCGCGGAAATGGAGATCTGGGGTACTCCCGCTAACTAAGCTCTGAAAGTGAGAACATTTGAAAAAGACCTGACTCTGTCGGGTCTTTTTTTATGCATATTTTTTGCAGGACTTTTCATGCAAAGGTTGAAATTTCACGGTATCGGTTGTATAATATACAAGATCAAAAATTTTGCCGCTCCAACGCAAGGCCCTGCTTTGGAAGGCGTACTAAAAAGGAGATCATTTCATGGCATTTTGCAAAAATTGCGGCACTCAGCTTGACGATCAGGCTAAATTTTGCCCCGAATGCGGTGTTTCCGCCGGAGAACCTGAAAAGACTGTTGATTTTACAGAAAAGCTCGTTGCTTTGAACGACACTCACGACACTACTGCTGAATTCGACAAGGAAGATATCGAAAAAAATAAGGGCATGGCTATCCTTGCATACCTTTCATGGCTCGTTCTCATTCCTCTATTCGCTGCCTCCAATTCTAAGTTTGCACACTATCACTGCAATCAGGGTATCGTTCTTTGGCTGGCAGGCGTAGTTGCAAGTATATTTGGATTTATTCCAGTTGTCCGCTGGATCGTTCCCCCGATTCTCGGAGTTGTTACCTTTATCCTCTCCGTTCTCGGCATCATCAACGCTGCTACCGGCAAGGCAAAGGAACTTCCCCTCATCGGTAAGTACAGAATTCTCAAATAATTTTACTTAACGAAAAAGAGAGTCAGACGACTCTCTTTTTGATTTTTATTTGCGCTTTTCGAAAAGGGGTTCAATCACGCCGTTCCACACGGCGGAAACACCTGCCGCGATAGCGGATATCAGTACGCATGTGAGGGTTTTGGGCATAAGATCAAGATCGCCGTTGGTGATGTTGAGATCACCCAAGCTTACCAACGCGTAGCCGACGGCGGCTTCAATGAAGGTTTTGACTGCACGTGAAATGATTTCTTTTTTGTTCATAATGTCGGTTCCTTTCTATGTTGTTACTGTTTTTCGGAACGGAGAATGTGTGCCCAGCTGTTGCCTCCGAAAACGCCGTCAACTTCGAGACCTGAGGCTTTCTGATAATTTTTAACTGCACTTTCCGTTTTGGCACCGTAGCTGCCATCAACCTCGAGTTCTGCTTTAATCGTGGAATTGAGAAGATGTTGAAGCACCGAAACGTCGGCGCCCTTGTCTCCGCGACGGAGAGTCTTGATCTTTTGACTGTTTCTCTTGAAGCCGAGATCGGCAGTGCCTTCGAGATAGGGGAGAGGATCCGTCCATTCACCGTTTATCCTTATGCCAAAATGGAGGTGAGCACCTGTAGAGTTTCCGGTGTTGCCCATATAGCCTATAACGTCGCCACGAGCAACAAGATCGTCTTTTTTTACAGTCACTGAACCTTTTTTCAGATGAAAATAGCAGGTCTCTATGCCGTTTCCGTGGTTTATGTAAACTGCATTTCCCTCAGAAGGGGTGGTGCCATCCACGTCGCCAGTGGCTTTTGTGATCACGCCGGATTCGTAAGCAACAATATGATCAGTGGCGGCACGGCTGTCAGTGCCGCCAACGAAGTCACAGCCTTTGTGAAAGCCCTTATTTCCGTTTACCGTTCTTTCTCCGTAGCCTGACGTCAGATAATGCTTTCCGTTTCTCAGAACGGGGACGATACATTCTATTAATTTTCTTGCCATTGTTTGATCCTCTCTTTACTGTGGTTTACCCGTGTTTACTTCGCTGTCAAGACGGTTGATGCGCTTGTGCGCCTGCCTGACTGATTCTTCAACCGCTGTCAGTCGGGAAATGACCTCGGTATTCATTTTGCGCTGCTCCTTTTGCTCTGATTTGATTTCGTCGGTGTTTGCTTTAATGTAACCTATCTCGGTCAGAAACGTAGCATCCTTGGCGGCGTGCGCACTGATGTCTGCGCGTCCGTTTCGTCTGAATGTGGTGTAACCGAAGATAATGGCGCAAACCGTTGATATGAGAGATAAAAAGGTGAGCGCTGTTTCTGTGATTGTCATTGATCGATTTTGATAGATGATGCTCCTTCATTTTATTGAGGCTGTGTGTGCGAGGATGTAATGATAACACAGATTTTTCGTCATTTTCGTCAAGTTTCTGTTTTTTGATATTTTTTTATTTTCCGCAAAAACAATTGCTTGACATATTGATAACTCGGTGTTATACTAATAAGGCTGTCAAAATTCAGACGATATGTATAACGGGGTGTGGCTCAGTTCGGTAGACGAACGATAGCGGCGCCGCTGGGGGCGGATGAAGCCGCAAGAGAGAGGGCGAGCGTGAAACGCGAGCGTAAGCGTAGCGCGGATGTGAGATCCGACGGAAATGATACCAAACGATAAAAACTAATATAACGGGGTGTGGCTCAGTTCGGTAGACGAACGATAGCGGCGCCGCCGGGGGCGGATGAAGCCGCAAGAGAGAGGGCGAGCGTGAAACGCGAGCGTAAGCGTAGCGCGGATGTGAGATCCGACGGAAATGATACCAAACGATAAAAACTAATATAACGGGGTGTGGCTCAGTTCGGTAGAGCGCTTGGTTCGGGACCAAGAGGCCGCTGGTTCAAATCCAGTCACTCCGAGAAAAAAGGATGCAGAAGCATCCTTTTTGTTTTTTGCAAAAATGATAAGCGCAGCGTCAGAGCGTGTGAACCAAGGGCGAGGGATCAAGACAGAGATTGCGAGCGCCGACGGTGGCGGAAGAAGCGAGAAGTCGAAGGGCGAGCGTGGATGCATAGCGAGTGGGAACGAGCGACGCATCCTGAAACGCGAGCGTTAGCCGTTGGTTCAAATCTACGAACGCGAAGCTTTCGCTTCACTCCGATGAGAAATCAGTCGAAATGCTCAAAAATCTTGAGTGTTTCGACTTTTTTGCGCCTTTTTTGGGGGGTGATTTTCGTTGTATTGACAAGGTGGCCTCTAGCTCCGGTTAGACAAAGATGTTTTTCTGAGCAAAATGCAGAATGCGTGCAGGCGGTGCGGATTTTTGCAAGTGATATACAAGTGATATATTAGAAAAAACACAACGAATCGTAGAAATATTCTTCAAGTATAAGTGTTATGGTACAATGTAACCATAATATTTTTATTGTTGTTATCTTGAAAGCGAATATTGTATGTGATATAATATAAGATGTATAAACTGATATTATTTCGCCGTTTTACGGCTCGCCTCGGAACGGGTTGTTTTGCGGCGAATAAATAAATTTGCGAAGACGATATTGCGAGGACGATATGAAGATCAAACCTTTTGAGAAAAAAGTGTGGCTTGCTACTCCGACGATGCACGGAGAAGAGTTGAAATATGTGACTGAGGCCTACGAGACCAACTGGATGTCCACCGTTGGCGTGAATATAAATGAGGTTGAGCGTATCGTGGCAGAGAAGATCGGATGCAAATATGCCGTTGGTCTCTCTGCGGGAACCGCCGCTCTGCATTTGGCAATGAAGCTTGCCGGAATTAAGTCCGGAATGAAAGTGTTCTGCTCGGACGTAACTTTTGCTGCCACCGTGAATCCTGTCGTTTACGAGGGCGGTGTCCCCGTGTTTATCGATACGGAGCTGGATACGTGGAATATGGATCCCGTAGCACTTGAAAAGGCTTTTGAGATCTACCCCGACGTTAAGCATGTCGTTATGGCGAATCTCTATGGCACGCCCGGCAAGATGGACGAGATCCGTTCGATATGCGACAAGCACGGCGCGATCCTCATTGAGGACGCTGCTGAGTCTATGGGAGCGACCTATAAAGGCAAGCAGACGGGAACATTCGGCGATATCGGCATCGTCTCATTTAACGGAAATAAGATCATCACCGGTTCCTCCGGCGGTATGCTTTTGACTGACGACGTTGAGGCGGCAAACAAGGTGAGAAAATGGTCCACCCAGAGCCGTGAGAACGCTGCCTGGTATCAGCACGAGGAGCTCGGCTACAACTATCGTATGAGCAACGTCGTTGCAGGTGTCGTTCGCGGTCAGTTGCCCTACCTTGAGAACCATATCGCAGCCAAAAAAGCTATCTATATGCGATATAAGGAAGGCTTTAAGGGATTGCCTGTAAGTATGAATCCCTACGACGAGGAAAATGCCGAGCCTAACTTTTGGCTTAGCTGTATGATCATCGATCGTGACGCTATGTGCAAGCAGGTGCGCGGCGAAAATGATGCGCTTTACATCCACGAGAACGGAAAATCCTGTCCTACCGAGATACTTGAGAAGCTTGCTTCTTATAATGCGGAGGGCCGTCCTATCTGGAAACCTATG
This sequence comes from uncultured Lachnospiraceae bacterium, assembly GCA_964464905.1. Taxonomy (GTDB): domain Bacteria; phylum Bacillota; class Clostridia; order Oscillospirales; family CAG-272; genus DTU064. Next base: position 904 of record CAYXHC010000027.1, on the reverse strand, counting down.
CACATGCAGCCTATCTTCCGTATGCACGGCTTCGTTACCCGTGAGGGAGACGGACGCGGACGTACCAACGCATACATCGCCGGATCCGGCACGGACGTGGGGATGGATCTTTTTGAACGCGGTCTGTGCCTGCCCAGCGATAACAAGATGACCCCTGAGGAGCAGGACATCGTCATCGCTATCGTCCGTAGCTGCTTTGAGTAATATTTGAGGAGAAAAATATGTACGCGAAGTTTTTTAAGCGACTGATCGACTTCACTCTGTCACTGTGCGCGCTTTTGGTGCTGTCTCCGATCCTTTTGATCCTTACCATACTGGGAGCGATCAAAATGAAGGGAAATCCCTTCTTTACTCAGCTTCGCCCCGGTAAGGACGAAAAGATATTCAAATTGATAAAATTCCGCTCTATGACCTGCGAGACCGATGAACACGGTAATCTTCTGCCTGACGAGAAGAGAATGACACGCTACGGCGAGATCCTCCGCAGCACGTCTCTCGACGAGCTGCCCGAGCTGATAAATATTCTGGTGGGAGATATGAGCATCGTGGGCCCCAGACCGCTTTTGGTAAAGTATCTGCCTCTTTATAACGAAGAGCAGCGCCGCCGCCACGAGGTTCGCCCCGGTCTCACGGGATACGCTCAGGTGAACGGCAGAAACGCGATCTCATGGGAGGATAAATTCCGTCTGGACGTGGAGTACGTAGACAACATCACCTTTATCGGTGACGTGAAGATCATACTTAATACGGCAATGAAGGTACTTAAACGCGATGGAATAAGCTCCGAGACCTCCGCCACGATGGAGGAGTTTCGTGGTACACCGCAAAAAGACCTGACAAAGGAGTAAAAGTCTGAAAATTAAAATCAGATGCAATAGAGAAAAAACGGCATAACAAAACAGAC
>CAYXHC010000026.1:0-26224 GCA_964464905.1 uncultured Lachnospiraceae bacterium | reverse complement strand
AACCCATTGGGTTTAGTGATATTCTATTCGCCAATAACTTGCGAAGCAAATATCACTTGGCTGAAAGCCGAATATCACTGCGAAGCAATATCACTCGCCGTAAGCGAATAGAGTAGCGTGATACTCCCTTGGAGTATCACGCTAAGCCGTGTTATTTTTTTGTTTACATAATTCGATCATCAGTTGAAGAAATAAAGGTTTGACATCGCGCGATCTATCGTAATATCAGTTGGAATTAAAGATTGTAGATTTTCAAAGTCATTATTCTTCGTCCTGTTCCCAGTTATGATAAACGTTCTGAACGTCGTCATTATCATCGAGCATTTCGAGAAGAAGATTCATGTTCTTGACAGCATCTTCATCGGTAAGAGTGACGTAGCTCTGAGGAACCATATCCTTTTCGGCGGAAAGAACGGGATATCCCGCAGTTTCAAGAGCCTCACGAACAGATGTAAGATCATTGGGCTCGGTGGATATCTCAAATACTTCCTCATCGGGAACGAAATCTGTAGCTCCTGCGTCAAGTGCAGCCATCATAAGTTCTTCTTCGTCGATTATAGTAGGTTTCGTGCCGCGCGGCGCTTTAGGATCAGGTTCAATCTCGCGTGCAACGACGACGACTCCTCTTTCATCAAACATATAGCTTACGCAGCCATTCGTGCCCATATTTCCGCCGTATTTATCGAAATAATGGCGCATTTCACCTGCGGTACGATTTCTGTTATCAGTTGTTGTTTCTACGATAACGGCAACACCGGAGGGACCGTAGCCTTCGTATATAACTTCCTCGTAAACAGTACCGTCGTTACCTGATGCTTTTTTGAGGGTACGCTCGATATTATCGTTGGGAACGTTATTTGCCTTTGCCTTTGCGATAAGATCGCGAAGTTTGCTGTTGGAAGCGGGATCCGCACCGCCCTCGCGAACTGCGATGGCGATTTCTTTACCGATCTTCGTGAAGATCTTGGCGCGTTGAGCGTCGGTCTTTTCTTTCTTATGTTTTATGTTGTTCCACTTGCTATGGCCTGACATAAAAACCTCCATTGGGATTTAAATATATTTGTTTGCTATTTTTTATATACGCTCGGTCTTCTTTATGCAAATTAGTTCAAGCGCGTTTCCAAGCACTACATTTACAGCTTCACAAAGTCCGAGTCTGTATGCTTTTGTTTCTTCATTCTCTGCGTTGAGGATCGGGCAATTATGATAGAAGCGGTTAAAATCTGCGCAAACGTCGAGGATATATCTCGTTACGACGGATGGCTCGTATTCGCGGATCGCGGATTCGATTATCTCAGGGAAACGCGAAAGTGTGATGAGCAGATCGCGCTCTTCTTCAGCCGTGATCTTTCCGTCGTGTGATGTGATACCATCCGTTGCTGCTTTATTTTTTATACTGCAGGTTCTTGCGTAGGTATACATCGCGTAAGGACCGGTATTGCCTTCAAAATTGAGTGCATCGTCCATATTGAAGTTTATGTCGCGGATACGGTTTGATGAGAGGTAATAGAAGATGATCGCTCCGACGCCGACTGCCTCTGCCGTTGCAGCTTTTTCTTCTCCGGAAAGCATAGGATTCTTAACGGAAACGATCTCCGAAACCTTTTCGATAGCAGTTCGGAAGAGATCCTTCAAGAGAATGACATTGCCCGTTCTTGTGGCGAGCTTTTCGCCGTTTACGCTGACGGTTCCGTAAGGAACATGCACGAGCTGATCCGCCCAGTCGTAACCCATAAGAGCAACGACACGGAACCACTGCGCGAAATGCAGGCTCTGTCCTGCGGAGGTAACGTAGATACACTTATCGAAGTTGTATTCGTTTTTTCTGTAGACAGCGGCAGAAATGTCGCGCGTGGGATAGAGAGTGGAGCCGTCGCGTTTCAAAATAAGACACGGAGGCATATTATATTCGGTAAGATCAACGATAGATGCACCATCGTCAAGCTTCAAAAGATCCATTTGGCGGAGTTTTTCAACCTGAGCCGGCATTTTATCAGTGTAGAAGCTTTCGCCGGCATAGCTGTCGAATTCTATGCCGAGCTGTTTATACGTCACGTTATATTCCTTGAAGCTTACGTCGATAAACCAACGCCAGAGAGTGAGGTTGTCCTCGTCGCCGTCTTCAAGTTTACGGAATTCAGCGCGTGCTGCGGATTCAAGGGATTCGTCCTTCCCTGCTTCCTCGTGAAACTTAACGTAAAGAGCAACGAGCTCGTCGATGCCGCCTTCCTCGATCTTTTCCCTGTCACCCCATTTGCGGTATGCAACGATCATCTTACCGAACTGTGTACCCCAATCGCCGAGATGATTAATTCCGATACACTTGTATCCGCAGAATTCGTGAAGCTTTTTGAGAGAATGACCGATGACGGTCGTGCCGAGGTGACCAATGTGGAAAGGTTTTGCAACATTTGGAGATGAATAGTCTAAAACAACGGTCTTTCCGGCTCCGACATCGGAGCGTCCGTAGTTGTCACCGCAACTATTGATCTTTTCATAAAGTGTGCTTTCAAGGTAACTATTGTCTATACGGAAATTTAGATAACCGCCCGCAAGGGTGGTCGTTGCAACTCCGGTAAGAAGGTCGTGTCCTTCAATATATTCGGAAATTGCCGCGGCGATCTTTGGAGGTGCCGAACGAAGCTCACGACTGAATCTGAAGCAAGGAAGTGCCAGATCTCCCATTGTTTTATCCGGGGGATATTCTAGATATGAAACTATGTCTTCGGCTTTGACATTACTTCCTTCAAAAACGGACGAAATGGCTGCCGCAGCAGATAGAGCGATTTTATTTTTAATGTTAAGCATTATTATACCTTATCAGAGTTATTTGCTTTCGATTTTTATCTGTGTTGCGTTTTTCCCAGCAAGCGCTTTATTGTGCTTATCAACGATGGTGTTGATCTTTGCAATAGGATCGAGAAGTGTGCTCATAGTATTATCCATATTGAGTGTATCGATGATCATTGCAACATACTTGCAGAGATTTACTTCTGTATACCAAGGACGGGATTTAAGCTCGTCGGTGCGATAGATGAGGTTCGTGGTGAATATCTGTGTAAATGCACCTTCTTCGTATGCACGGTCAAACGCTTCAAGGCCATTGCAGAAAAGACCGAAGGAGCAGAATACGTAAACGTTGTTTGCGCCCTTTGCCTTGAGCTGCTTGCATACGTCTATCATAGACTCACCGGAGGAGATCATATCCTCTCCAACGATAACGTCCATTCCACGGAGATCACGGCCTATGTACTCGTGCGCTTCGATAGGGTTGCGTCCGTCAACGACTCGTGTGAAGTCACGACGCTTATAGAACATACCAAGCTCGATTCCGAGCATGGTGCTGTAGTAAATGCAACGGGACATTGCGCCTTCGTCGGGTGAAACAACCATAATATCGTCCTTTGAAAGAGATATATCGGGGTACTTTCTGAGAAGCGCCTTGATCATCTGATATGTTGGACGAACGTTTTCAAAACCGATAAGAGGGATTGCATTCTGTACGCGGGGATCGTGTGCATCAAAGGTGATGATATTGGAAACGCCCATATCCGCAAGTTCTTTCAGTGCGAGAGCACAGTCGAGTGATTCGCGAGCGGAACGCTTATGCTGTCTGCCTTCGTAAAGCATGGGCATTACGACGCTGATCCTGTGAGCTTTACCGCCTATAGCGCCGATAATTCTCTTAAGATCCTGAAAATGATCGTCGGGGCTCATGTGATTATATTCGCCGTACATCTTATACTGAACGCTGTAGTTGAAGCAATCGACGATGATATATACGTCGTGACCGCGAAGAGATTCAAATACGAGTCCCTTACCTTCGCCCGATCCGAAGCGCGGACAATCCGTCTTAAGAATATAGCTTTTTTTTTCTCGTCCCTCGGGGGTACGCCATTCAGAAAGATAATTGTCAACAATCTTTGCAAATTCCTCGCATCCCTTCATAGCGATGATGCTGAGATCGCCGTTTATACAAGCAAGCATTTAAGTTTCCTCCGAAATAGTAGTTGATTCCGATTTGAGCGACAATACACTTCATAATTATAACACAAATTATTAATGGTTGAAATAGTATTATGAAAATTATTCGACAAAAATTATTATACATTTAGGTCTGATTTTATGAATTGTATAATAAAATGATTGCCATATTGAAATCTTTTTGTTATACTATTATGTAGTAAAATACAAATATGCTATCAACCTTGTACGGAGTGTATAATACCGTGAAAAAATCCCCACTATCCATCGTTAAATTCTACGTGATCAAGCTGATACTGCTTTGCCTTGTGAATCTTTGTGCGACACTTGCCGCTTTTTTGATTTCTACCATTGTTCAGCCATTTGAAAGCCTCGTATACAGGGTGATTCTAAACGGTATCCCCTTCGTCTTTTTTATGTATTTTATGTTTACCGTTGAATCCCGTATAAAGCTGCCCGAAGATAAAGAAAAAATCACGAAAAAATATTTTATGATGTTCGCTCTTCGTGAGCTTTCTGTATATTTTATATTTTTGATTCCGCTTTTGGCTTTATATCTTAATGATCCCGATTTTATTTATGGCGATGGCTTTCTCACTTTGTTTTACGATCCGCATGCCCTATTCTTCCACATTGCAAGAGGACTCAATGATATCGTAAAGATTATCATCCCCTCTCTAATATTCGGTGCCGTTGCTTTCGCCGCACATTACATAAAATACAAGAAAACAATGCCGGCTGACACGTCTGCCGATTCAAAGTCCTCTGACATTATGGATACCGGCGACGTTATAAACGGCAACGACGATACTTAAAGAGAATTTATTTCGGTTACCGTAAGATTGCTGCCGGACACCTTGAATTTGATTTCATACTCAGCATATAGAAAGCCGTATTCTCTGTCAGGATCGTTTTGGTAGGAAGGTCTCGGATCTTCCCCCAATATTCCTTCAAGCTCTTTAAGTTTTTCATCTTTCATTATTTTTGAAATTCTTTCGGGGATATGAACGTTCAGCTTATATCCGGCCACCTCGTCTGCGAAGCCGCCGACAGCGTCGGGATGTGAATCAACGTACGGCAGATAAGGCTTTATGTCATATATGGGAGTTCCGTCCACGAGATCCGCTCCCTCAACGATAAGCACAGGGCCGTATGCGCCGTCTTGTTCTATCTTGACAAGGCGCACTGAAGAAAGACCGATAGGATTCGGTCTGTAAGGAGAACGTGTTGCAAACACTCCCACCCTTTTGTTTCCGCCGAGACGCGGCGGTCGCACCGTAGGGCGCCACACTCTTCCCGACTTCGTTTCTTTGTCAAGCAGTGAAAATTCCCATATCAGCCAGATATGCGAATAGCCTTCCAGTCCGCGAAGTGCTTCCGCTCTTCTATATTCAGGTTCGAATATTATTTTCCCCCGAAGATTTGATACTCTTCCGCTTTGACGCGGGACTCCGAATTTTGTCGGAAACTCGGTTTTGATAGTTGCAATTTTTATCATATTTCCCCTTACTTAACGTCTTCATATAGGAATATTATAATACGTGATGCAAATAAAAATCAATCTGTAAAAATCACTTAATTACAATCAAAGGAAGTGACTTATGAAAAAGTTATTAAAGCTTCTTGTTTTTCTCATCTTTTCCGTAGCTCTGCTCGTGGTAACCACAGCTACGGTTTATGCCGGAGAAGAACCTCTCGTTACCGTTATCATTAAAGCTGACGGTGGAAAATATGAGATAGAAGCCAGCCTTGTAAACGGAAACTACTGTTTTTTTCTTCCCGGTAACATCGACAAAAGCAATGTTATCGTAAAGTATAACGGTACGCTTCTTCTTTGTGATGCTGAAGGAGAGCCTACGTTATATAAAGGTGATACGCTGATGGTGGACGCATCCGGTGGTACCATCAAGATAAAGGAGCATAATTCTGAAAGAAAGTCCACGAAGACGTATACGTACGACGTCATGTTCGGCGGATCGATAGGCTCCGTTTATATCACACTCGACGGCGGGGATAAGGATTTTAAGCGGGTTAACTCTTCTAAGGATTTCGAAGCTGAAGGAAATGTAATCGTTGCCGATAAGGCAGGAAACACCGTTTACAACGGACTTATGTCTAAGCTGTCCGGTCACGGCTTCACCTCTTTCCAGGCGAACGGAGACATAGCTAACGTGAAAAATTCATTTAATTTCAACATTCCAGTTAAATCGGAGCTAATATATGGTGCAGGAGATGCAAAGAAATGGGTGCTTCTCACTCCGCGAAGATTTGCAGGCGACCGCGATGAATCCGGTTTATCTCAAGTTGCGGCTTTTACCACGTATAGTGCGATAATCGGAAACAAAAGAGCGTCTATTGAGGGTGAATACGTCGATCTTTACGTTAACGGTGAATACAGAGGACTATATATTCTCACCGAACGAATGAACGACGGCGGAGCAATCGACGTTAAGGGGCTTGAAGATTACGTAACTCCGTCCGGCGATCTCAAAACCATTAGAAGCAATGAAAACACAGGACGTGACCCTGCTCTGAACGCAGGCATCCAAAAGTACACTTACGATAAAGGTGCTACGCTTACCGATTCCGAAATTGACATAACCGGCGGATATGTTCTCGAGGTTATGTGCGGTATGTATGAAGGCTGTGGATTCAAAACGAAGCACGGACTCTATTTCTCCATAAAAAGTCCTGAGGCTTGTACGAAGGAAATGGTGCGTTACATAGCGACCTACGTACAGAACTTTGAAAACGCCATATATTCCGAAACCGGTTACAACAGCGAAGGAAAGCATTACAGCGAATACGTTGATATGCGCAGCCTTGCAGATACCATTCTCGTATACGCATATTATATTAACTTTGAATATTTCCGCACGAGCACCTATGTTTATAAAGACGCGGATGGCGAGGCCAATGACGTTCTCACTTTTGGTCCCGCCTGGGACTTTGAGACCAGAGCCGAAAATCTTGCTAGCGACAAGACACTTTTCGGCACAACCAACTGGTTTACTTACAACGTTGAACAGCAGTATATCTGGTCAGAGCAACTCTGGCAGCACGGCGATTTTATGGAATGTCTCGTCACCGAAAATGAACGTATGAAAGCTGTCATTATGGAGCTTACCGAAAAATCGGAGTCCACGTCCGTCCCCTCTCTAAGATCCATCACCGATTCGGCTGCTGCTTCTGCAGATATGAACTATGAGCGTTGGGGCGGATCCGATTTCAACTCACTCTTTAATTCTTTCATCAGCGCAGTTGAAAAGCGGTACGAACATTGGTACGGTGAGCTTTGGGATTCCGATGAGTATTTGCTTTTCGTTACCGTAGATGCTCTCGAAAACGAAGACGGCACTATCACTCTTACTGCGTCGAGTCTTGGCGGTGACGACGGAATTTATAAATGGTATCGCGTTGATCCCGACGACCTGACCTCATCAAAGCTTTTTGCAACGAGAAAAGACACAGTTACCGTTGAGGCTGACGGTTCGATCTATTATTGTACTATCACCGGCAAAAACAACGCCTATTACGAATACGCATCAGGTGAGATATTCAGTGATGATCACATAACTATGAAAAGCTGCAATGTGTCAGCTGTTTCGGGTGATTATCTCCCCGAAACGGAACCTCCTGAAACTGAATCTGATACTACCACAGATACAGGTCCGGTCGGTGAAAACAACGGATGCAGAAGCTCGATTTCTTTTGTTGTTTTCCCGATGATTTTAGGAATTGGAATTCCGCTTACGAAGAAAAGAAAAACATTAAATAAACAGAATTGAGGTATAAGTTATGGAAATGAGAAAAGTACACGACAAAGACGTTTCCCTTCTCGGATTCGGATGTATGAGATTCACACGCGACGCGGAAGGAAAGATCGACAGACCTAAGGCATACGCTCTTATCGATCAGGCTTATGCGTCAGGAGTAAACTACTTCGATACCGCTTACGTTTACCTTGAAGGTGAAAGTGAAAAAATCGTCGGAGAAGCACTTAAAAAGTATCCCCGCGAAAGCTTTTATGTTGCCACAAAGCTTCCTTCCTGGGGCACCGACACCCCCGAGCGTGCTTTGGAGATCTTTGAAGAACAGCTTACACGCCTCGATATGGAATACGTTGATTACTATCTGCTCCATGCAATGAACCGCAATTCTTTCGCAAGCTTTGTAAAAAACGGCATTGTTGACATTTGCAAGGAGCTGAAGGCTCAGGGAAGGATCAAGAACCTTGGTTTTTCTTTCCACGACGGATACGATGCTTTCGTTGAAATGATCAACTATACTGATTGGGATTTCTGCCAGATCCAATATAACTATATGGATCAGTTTGAGCAGGCTACTACAAAAGGCGTCGAGCTTTGCAGAGAAAAAGGAATTCCTCTTATCATAATGGAACCTATAAAGGGCGGTACTCTTGCAAATATTCCTGAGGATGCGATGGAGCCCCTGAAAGCGATAGATCCCGTTGCGTCCGCTTCTTCATGGGCGCTTCGTTGGGTTGGCTCCTGCCCCACGGTAAAAGTAATTCTCAGCGGTATGAACGAAAAGTGGCAGCTTGACGACAATCTTGCTACCTTTAACAATTTCAAGCCGCTAACCGAAGAAGAATTTGCCGCAGTTGAAAAAACCAGACAGATCATTCTTTCGAGAGTCAGAAACGGCTGTACGGGATGCCGCTACTGCATGCCCTGCCCCGGCGGCGTTGATATTCCAAGAATCTTCGGCATCTGGAATGAATACGGCAGATACGGAAACCCCGGAACCGGCGGAAGATACAACCGTCTCAAGCCGGAAGTCAAGGCAGATAACTGCCTTGAATGCGGCGCTTGCATGGAAAAATGTCCTCAGGGGTTTGATATCATTGCAGATCTCAAGGCAGCAAAAGCCGAGCTTGAAAGCGTAAAATAACCATTTCATAACAAATAAAAACCGCTGTCCCTGGCAGCGGTTTTTTTGGTATGAAAAACTCAGAAAATTCCCTTTTATATTTCATGCTTCATTAATTGACAAACAAAAATAATGTATGTATAATCGTAATAGATAACTGTAGATTTTTAAGACGAAAGATATAGATATGACAGCAACAGTATTTAATATTCAACGTTTTTCCGTTCACGACGGCGACGGAATCAGAACGACCGTGTTTTTCACAGGTTGTCCCCTTGCCTGTCGTTGGTGTCACAATCCCGAGGGCGAGAGCTTCACGCCTTCACTGCTTTATAACAGCGAAAAGTGCGTTGGCTGCGGCGCCTGCGTTGCTGCTTGCAAGCGCGGAGCTATTTCGTTTGACAAGGACGCAGGCAAAGCTATTCAGAATTTTGAGCTTTGCGGCGCCTGCGGCGATTGCGTGCCTACCTGCATTGCAGACGCAAGGAGCATTGCAGGAAAGAACTACACCGTAAACGAGCTTATCAGGATTTGCCGCGCTGACCGTATGTTTTATGAAGAATCGGGCGGTGGCGTTACTCTTTCGGGCGGTGAGGTCATGGCGCAGAATATAGAATTTATACATTCACTTATCAAGGCTCTTGACCGCGAGGGCATCGCTGTGAATATCGACACCTCCGGCTTCGCGCCTTGGAAAAAATTCGAGCGTATACTCCCTCTTGTAGATACTTTTTTGTTCGATATCAAATCGGTGAATAACGGGAAACACAAGTACTGCACCGGTGTTGATAACGACCTTATACTCGAAAATTTAAGCCGTCTTTCCTCAAAAGGAGCGAAGATATACCTTCGCGTACCCGTTATTGCTCCGGGAGCCGACGCAAAAGGCTTTGACGGTGCAAACTATACAGACGAAGACATCGACGCCCTTGTGCGCATTGCGTCTACAGTAAAATTCAAAAAGCTTTGTCTTTTGCCCTATCACGACACGGGTATATACAAACGCACGGCTCTTGGTTGGGAGGCTGACCGAGAATTTTCAACTCCATCGAAAGAGAAAATGGAATACATCAAGGTGAAGCTGGAGAAAGCCGGATGTTCCCCCGTCGTTATTGGCGGATAAAATTTAGCAAAACAATTAAGTAAGGAGAAATATATATGACTGACAGAGTAAAAAGACTTCGTGAGTTGAGCTTGAATGCAACCCCCACCATATCTATGGAACGTGCTCACTATTTCACCGAAGCATACAAAATGTGGGACGGTACCGTTTCCGTTCCCGAAATGCGCGCTCTTGCTTTCTATCATTTTATGAAGAACCGCAAGCTTTATATAGAGCGCGGTGAGCTTATCGTTGGCGAAAAGGGTGAGCTTCCCCAGTCTGCACCCACCTTCCCCGAGCTTTGCTGCCACACCGTTGAAGATCTTGAAATTATGAATGATCGTGAGATCATTTTCTTCAAAAATTCAAAGGAACAGCGGGATTGGCACGCAAAAGAGATCATTCCCTATTGGGAAAAGCGCTCAATACGTCACCGCATTTTAAGTGCGCTCCCCGAGGAGTGGAAGGACGCTTATGCTGCCGGCATCTTCACTGAATTTATGGAACAGCGCGGTCCCGGACACACCGTTTGCTCCGACAAGATCTACAACAAAGGTTTCTCCGATTATAAGAAAGATATAGAAGAAGCTATCGGAAAGCTTGATTACATCAACGATAAGGACGCTTATAAGAAGCGTGAGCAGCTTCGCGGTATGTCTATCGCTTGCGACGCTATTATTATTCTCGGCAAGAGATATGCCGAGCTTGCGCTCGCCCTTGCAGAGGTTGAAATAGACGAATCCTGGAAGGCAGATCTTCTTCTCATCGCTGAAAACTGCTCCGTCGTTCCCGAATTTGCGCCCAAGACCTTCCATCAGGCGCTTCAGATGTATTGGTTCGTTCACCTTTGTGTTACAAGTGAGCTTAACCCCTGGGACGCATACTCCCCCGGAAGGCTCGACCAGCACGTTAACCCCTTCTACGAGCGTGACGTTGAAAACGGTATTCTCACAGACGATTCCGCCCTTGAACTGCTTGAGTGTCTTTGGGTCAAGTTCAATAATCAGCCTGCACCTCCCAAGGTCGGCGTAACTCTCAAGGAAAGCGGCACCTATACCGACTTTGCAAATATCAACACCGGCGGTATCACACCTAACGGTGAGGACGGCGTCAATCCCGTTTCCTATCTCATTCTCGACTGCATGGATGAGATGAAGCTTCTCCAGCCCTCCAGCAACGTTCAGATCAGCCGCAAGACTCCCAACAAGTTCCTGCTTCGCGCTATTGAGATCGCATCCAAAGGATGGGGGCAGCCTGCTTTCTATAACACGGAGGCGATCATTTCTGAGCTTATGGCTGCAGGAAAGACTCTTGAGGATGCACGCCGTGGCGGTACAAGCGGATGCGTTGAGACCGGAGCATTCGGTAACGAAGCATATATTCTCACCGGATATTTTAACATACCGAAGATCCTTGAGTTAACCCTTTATAACGGCTACGATCACTACACCGGAAAAACTATCGGTCTTCAGCTCGGCGAGCCTGAAAGCTTCAAAACGTACGAGGAGCTTTACGACGCATTCTGCCGTCAGATGGTACATTTCATCGACATTAAGACTGCAGGTTCTGCTATAATCGAGCGCATCTACGCCGACTATATGCCCGTTCCCTTCCTTTCCATCATCACGAACGACTGCATTTCCAACGGCAAAGACTACAATGCAGGTGGCGCAAGATACAACACCTCATATATACAGGGCGTTGGTATCGGTACTATCACAGACTCGCTTTCCACTATCAAGCGTCACGTATTTGAAAACGGTGATTTCACTCTCCGTCAGCTTGTCGATGCGATGAATGATGATTTTATCGGCCACGAAGCGATGTATCACACCATCCGTACCGACACCCCCTTTTATGGCAATGACGACGACTACGCCGACGACATCATGAAAGGCGTATTCGACTTCTATCAGAAGACAGTTACCGGTCGGCCTAACGTTCGTGGCGGCGAATACCGCGTAAATATGCTCCCTACTACCTGCCACGTATATTTCGGAGAGGTAATGCAGGCTTCTCCTAACGGCAGAAACAAAGCAAAGCCGGTTTCCGAGGGGATTTCCCCTGATAAGGGAGCAGACACCAACGGGCCCACCGCAGTTATCCGATCCTGCGCAAAAATGGATCATCTCCGCACCGGCGGTACGCTTCTCAACCAGAAGTTCACACCTGCCGTTCTTGCAGGTGAAGAAGGCAAACGCAATCTTGCGTCCCTCATTCGCTCCTACTTTGCAATGGACGGCCACCACATTCAATTCAACGTTATCGACAGAGAGACCCTAATCGAAGCACAGAAGCACCCCGAAGAATACCGCGACCTTATCGTTCGCGTTGCCGGATATTCCGATCACTTCCGCAACCTTTCAAAAGCTCTTCAGGATGAGATAATCGAGCGCACCGAGCAGTCATTTACCTGACCGATCGTTTTGAGATAACCAGATAATCTTCGGGAGGATCCTATGTATAAAACCGAAATGCACTGTCACAGTGCAAACGTAAGCGCCTGCGCCCACGCATCAGCTGAAGAGATCGTAGAAAAATATATCGAAGCCGGATACACCACCCTCGTATCGACGGAGCATATCAATCCGTGGACCTTCCCTCGTGAGCTTGAAGGTGATACGTGGCGTAAAAGACTTGATTATTTTCTTAACGGCTTTGAAAAGCTCGCTAAAGCTGCCAATGGAAGGTTGAATATTCTTCTCGGAGCAGAAATACGCTTTATGCGTGAGAATAACAGCGACTATCTCGTTTACGGTCTCACTCCGGAATTTTTAGCAGATCTCGGCGATCCACGCCGTATGAACAGCATCAATGCCCTGTCCCGTGTGCTTCACGAAAACGGAATCATGATCTTTCAGGCGCATCCTTTCCGTCCGACGATGATGGTCACTGACCCTCGAATTCTCGATGGTATTGAGGTTGCAAATCTTTCTCCCTGGCACGAATCTCATAATGATATCGCGATGATGTGGGCAAAAGAAAACGGTCTTATTGGAATATCGGGCACAGATTTTCACGATCCCGACCACAAGCCTCTCGGCGGCATTCTTACCGAATACCCGATCGAGGATAATGCTACCCTCCTACGAACCTTGAGAGATGGTTCCTTTGAATTAATTCTTTAATGAATAACCGCCGAGATGGGCAAATCTGTCCCACTCGGCGGTTTTATTCTATCCGATTTCTATCGTAACGATTTATCCTCAAATTAATTATATACCACATCTAACATTATTATGGATCTATCTTCGCATAAAGTGAATGAGATTAGCGAACAATATTTCGCTTGTCAAAAGCAAAGACGCCGCATTTCTGCGCCTTCATCCTAATCTTCTCTTTTGATATATAAAATACGTATTATTATGATCGATTCTGCAAGGAGAATAGACTTGTTTTTATATAAGCACAAAAAGACAGTACTGCCTTTCGACCATACTGTCTTTTTATTTATTCTATTTTTTGTTAATGGTACCGTGTATTATTGTGTAGACTTCTTTGCTTATCAATAACTTATAATACTTTTGTAATTTTTAGTTTCGGTTGAGGGGCAGTACGCACTGAGGATCGCGTCATAGGAATATCCCATTTTTGCCAGATCATACATGCCATATTGCGAATATCCAACGCCATGTCCCCAGCCCTTACCTACGATGATGAAATTATTACTGTCAGCAGCATAAGCCGTTTCAGTCACAATGTAATCGGGAAGCTCAACGTTGATCTTCCCTCCGCTGCCAGAGGTAAGAACGCTTACACCGGTTGACGGGACGTAACCGTTATACGTTCCGTTTGCTGTCATAACGGAAACACCGTCTTCGCCAATAGAAGACGTGTATTTGCCAAGACTCGTTAAAACAGAGAATACACCGAGATTCGCTTCGGTCGTTACGTCACTTGCCGGAGGAACGGTTCTCGTATACGTTGTATACTCAACGCTTCCCTTTCCGATGACGAAATTGGAGCTTTTAACATAGGCGGAAAAAGCTGATCTAACCTTGTCAGAACGTGTTATCGTAGCAATGTGTCCTTCTTCGTCGATGATAACGAGCTGATATATGTACGTTGAATTTTCGCCGGCATACATCGTGACGTTCACAGATGCTATTGGAGCGGTCAGGGTCTTATACCCATTCTGATATAGCGCAACTTGAAGATCGGTTGGCGAGACCTCAACCTGCCAGAATGCGTTTCCGTGATTTTTATAATCCTCCCAGGGAGTCGATACACTTTCAAGCCAAGGATATGAAGTGCCTCCCCAAACGTACCGAACGTCTGCATTGCAATTTCCTGTACTTGATGAATAATACACGGGAGCGAGAGCACCGTTATACGTCATAACGAGTCCCGCCGTCTCAGTTACAGCCTTTATAACGTTTGCATTTGCACGCGCAACTCCCTTATAAACCTGTGAATTTGCCGTTGCACATACGTTGAAGCCATAACTCTTCCAGTATTTTGACATGCTGCTGACAACGTATGTTCTTGCAATTATCGCCATAGCCTTAACACATTCGAGAGGCCATGAATTCGATATTTCGTAGGGGACAACCCCCATAACGTAATCTTCGATAGGCAATACGTTCACCAGCGAAATGCTGTCCTGCGAGCCCGTTATATATCTTTTGTAAACGAACACGCCATCGTATATGTTTCCGGCAGGCGAAGCAAGATACGCTTCCGTGCCATCGGTACCGTCTAAGGGTTCAAGGGCAAGATACGACTTATTCCCGCAATCATACTCAAAAAGTATCTTCGCCGTAGCGTGATCTACCACCGTGACACCGGTTGATGTAGGTGCTGCAACGGAAATATTGTATCCGCTGAGAAGCTGATTTACCGTATTTAATGCTGTTTGGGCATCAGACTCGGACGCATAACTTCCGAGTCTGATCTTGTTTGCTCCGTTCACATACGCGGGAATAGCATAAATCCCAATAGAACTGAGCGCAGTGTTAACAGATTCCAATGTTGACGAAAAGAGAGTCTTATCAGTAAACTCTTCCTTCAGTTCGAGCTGATATGCTCCAACTTTAACATCTTCGTCGGTCTGATAATATGAACCCGTGGATTTAAGACCGTAATTTCTGTCAGAAAGTACGGTTACCTTCACCGAGTCGATTATGGTCCAAAGGGGGGTGAAAGTTTTATTATATAATTCTATAACCTCTGAACCAACGAGAAAACCCGTCGTAGTACGTGTCGTAAATGCTACATCACAGCTACTGCCGTACACAAGACCCACAGCAATGTTCAAGTCTCCTGCTTCTGCAGCACTTACCTCCTCAATTAAAAAGTATATGGTCGTATAAAGGCCCGTAATGACCATCATAACGAGCAGAACCCAGGCAACGATACGGATAGCAAGTGTTCTTTTATCCGTTTTCGGTGTCTTTGTTCTTGGTTTTTTACTATTTTTCAACTTTGTACTCTCCTCTCACAGTAATAATTGCTTCATCAGACGTAATCTTTATGCCGCGTCCATCATTTGCCGGAATGAATATCAGGTGGTTATACACTATAGTCTCAAAATTATATATATCCATACCGTTCGTTATATCCGCAACGGCTTTTGAGTTGTCCGTTGACACGGCAACGGCTCTGCCCGAGCGTAATATTATCTCAAGAGAATTACCCACAGGATAAATGACGTTATTCTTCGTAAGAGTCACAGTTTCGTAACCTGACGAAGCGCCTCCGTTTGCTTTCAACTCTTCAATAAGTCCGTATAGCTCGTCCATCTGTTCCTGAAGAGCTTCGTTTTCAACGGTGAGCGCATTTATCTTGTGAACGTAATCCGATTCAAGCTCAGCAAGCCTATCCTCCAGATAGGAGTATGAGATCAAAGGATCTGACGCGCTATCGTATTCGCTGTCTGCTGCAAGTGTGAATACCGAAAAGACAAGTGATACCGCGAAGAAAGCACAAAGCATCAGCGTTTTCTTTTCAAATTTCATACATACCTCCATCTGTGATAGAATTAATATTGTTTCAAATGATCAGTAATACCTACGACAATCGATCAAAGAAGCTTCAGCTGCGCGGATCCGCTGTCGGCATCCGAAAGCACGATGCCTGTTGAAGGCAATTTCTGCCGTCTGTATCTTGACGGGTTTTCGAAAAGCGTTTCGGGGTTTTTCTTTGACGACGTTATGTTCTGCCCTGCTTTAAGCGTGAATAGAGCGATCCCCTGTGACGTTCTCGTTGTTTTGAGCGGTATCTGTGAGGTTGAAATAACGATGGCACGATCGTTGCTGTTCAACATCATAATATCAAACGGCTCTTTTTCAATGAAAGCCGCAACCGGTGCTGACGTCGTGCTGTAAGCGTTAGTTAGCTTTTTGCGGTTCGATTTTGTTTCATAATTGGCAAGGGATACTTTTACTCCCTTACCGTTTTCAAATATGAACACAATATTCGTATCGGGAGAATAATCCCTTAAGGGATACATAAGAAGAACGCCTTCACCCTCGTCGAATTTTAGTTTTGATGGAATGTATTCACCCAGAGCCGACGCCTTCGTCGTGTCGAATTCACACATACGGGTCTTATATACTTGTCCCTTATCGGAGAAGAAAAGTACCTCATCCCTGTTTTCAGCGTCTTCACAGCAAAGCACGGAATCTCCATCCTTCAGCTTCTGCTCATCATTACCGCGCCACGACGCCATCGTGATCTTCTTGAAGTAGCCTTCCTTAGACATAACCGCTTTACACGGGAAGTCTTCGATGAAGTCATCCTCGGTGACGGTCTTCACATCGTCGGCGGAAATAATCTCGGTTCTTCTCTGCTGACCGTATTTTTTCTTTATCTCCTGAAGTTGCTTTATAAGCTCTGCCTTTAGTTTGATCTCGTCCTCGATGATGCCTCTCATTTCGGCGATCTCCTGGCGAAGAGATTCTATCTCTTTGATCCTGTTTATGATATATTCACGGTTAAGATTGCGAAGCTTGATGTCTGCTATATACTCAGCCTGAATCTTATCGATTCTGAAGCCATCCATCAGGTTCGGGACGACCAATTCCTCCGTTTCGGTTTCTCTGACGATCTTGATTGCTTTGTCGATATCAATAAGGATCTTTCCGAGACCGAGAAGAAGATGCAGCTTCTCTTCCTTACGCTCGCAATCATAAGTCAATTCACGTCGATAGCATCCCGCACGGAAGCGTATCCATTCAGTAAGGATACCTGCAACACCGAGCTGACGCGGAGTACCATCTATAAGCAAATTAAAATTGCATCTGAATGAATCCTCGAGCGGAGTAAGCTTATAAAGTTTTTCCATAAGCCTCGGTACGTCAGTACCACGCTTGACATCAATAGTGAGCTTGAATCCGGAAAGACCGATCTCGTCACGAAAATCGGTAACCTCCTTGATCTTGCCTTCCTTATAAAGATCTGTGAGCTTCTTCTGAATAAGTTCAATAGTCGTTGAATACGGGATCTCGATGATCTCAACACAGTTGTTCTTTTCGTCGTAAACGTACTTTGCACGAAGCTTAACAGATCCTACGCCGGTGTTGTAAATGGAAAGAAGCTGATCCTTTTCATAAATTAGCTGTGCGCCGCCCGGAAAATCGGGGGCTTTGATAACATCAAGAAGCTTTTCGCTTGTAATTTTAGGATTTTTTAAGATCGCGATAGTGCCGTCGCATATTTCAGCTAAGTTAAATGAGCAGATATTTGACGCCATACCAACGGCGATACCCATATTGGGATTAACGAGAATATTGGGGAACGTTGTTGGCAGAAGCTCAGGCTCCTTCATGGTGTTGTCGTAGTTGTCCACCATATTGACGGCATTCTTATCGATGCCGCGGAAGATCTCGGCACAGATAGGCTCGAGCTTAGCCTCGGTATAACGTGATGCTGAGGGCTTCATATCGCTGGAATACTGCTTGCCAAAGGTACCCTTCGAATCTATGAAAGGATGGAGCAGCGCGCCGTTTGCTCTCGTTAGACGGACCATCGTCTCATATATTGAAGCGTCACCGTGAGGATTAAGCTTCATCGTCTGACCGACGATATTTGCACTCTTTGTGCGGGGGCCTGTCATAAGCCCGCTTCGATACATCGTGTAAAGAAGCTTTCTGTGAGCAGGCTTGAAGCCGTCGATCTCCGGTATCGCACGAGACACGATAACGGTCATAACGTACGGCATGTAATTTGATTCTATTGTTTCTGTTATAGGCTGGTTGATAATCTCGGCAGGCGGCAGTTTTTCCACCGTCAGCTTCGTTTTCTTTCTTGCCATTATTTTCACTCTCTACTTGAATTCTATATTGTATTATACTTTCACGACCGTGTGGTCGGCTGCCCTGATAAGTCTGTTGTAAATTGCAGGCGCAATACCGTCTCCGTTAAGTGACGGCATATAGGTGTATATTTTCTTGATATTTCTCGTTTCGGAAATAGCGTCAGCTTCACGCAATGCGGCAAATAGCCGATGTGCGTGGCTTTCTTCATCTCTTTCACTGCCGATAGTGAGCGCAAAGCTACCAAACTTTTCAGCATCCTCGTCATAGCAAATAAAGAGACAGTTTTCGCTCTTCATTTCCTCCTTGACGCAGGAAAGTACGTTTTCCCTTTCGCCATCAAGAAGAATAAGTGGGGATTTCGGGGCGTAATGCTTATATTTCATACCTGGAGAAAGCGGTGTTTCACCGGGACGAAGTCCGTCCGCCACGGTTACGTTGCCGCAAACGCACGAAAGCGCGTCCTTCCCAACGGCGCCGGGCCGTAGTATTTTCAGAGAATCTTCGCCCGTAAGCAGTACGACTGTTGATTCAAGTCCGACGGCACATTCGCCGCCATCAACGATCACATCGACCCTTCCATTCATATCTTCAACGCAATGTGCAAAGCAGGTAGGCGAGGGTCTGCCCGAAAGATTGGCAGACGGAGCCGCCACGGGAACGCCGGCAAGCCTTATAAGTCTTCTCGCAACGGGGTGAAGAGGACAGCGGACACCCACGGTATTGCCTCCTGCCGTTACCTCGTCCGGTATAATATTCTTCTTATTTAGTATCACGGTGATCGGTCCCGGCATAAACTGCTCTGCAAGCCTATAATAAAGCTCCGTCGTATATGCAAAGCTTTCAGCCTCGCGAGGATCCGAAACATGGACGATTAACGGATTATCGTGAGGTCTGTTTTTCGCTTCATAGACGTTATATGCAGCTTCTCCCGAATATGCGGAACAACCGAGTCCGTACACGGTCTCCGTGGGGATGATAACGAGACCTCCGTGACGGAGCATCTCTGCTGCAGGCAGAAGATCGGTGTCCGTAGATGTTTCCTCGATAAATAATGTTTCTTTATTGATCATAGAGCGAGCTCACCGCTTTTTAGTTTTTCCGCAGTATCGGCAGTGATAAGTGCGTCTATCATAGTGTCGATGTTCCCGTTGAGGAAGGTATCAAGCGTATAAAGCGTAAGGCCTATTCTGTGGTCAGATACTCTTCCCTGCGGATAATTATAGGTACGGATCCTTTCGCTTCTGTCGCCTGTGCCGACCTGAGATCTTCTGTCGGCGGCGATCTTGTCTGCCTGCTCCGTGCGTTTCATATCGTAGAGCTTGGCGCGGAGAAGCTTCATAGCTTTATCCTTGTTTTTATGCTGGCTTCTTTCGTCCTGACACTCGATAACGATACCGGAAGGCTTGTGTATAAGACGTATTGCCGACTCAGTCTTATTAACGTGCTGACCGCCGGCTCCGCTTGACTTCTGTGTTTCTATAATAAGATCCGAGGGGTTGATCTCAACCTCCACCTCCTCCGCTTCCGGTAATACTGCCACGGTAGCAGTGGACGTGTGTATTCTGCCCTGAGACTCTGTCTCGGGCACTCGCTGTACGCGATGAACGCCCGATTCAAATTTGAAGCGTGTATATGCGCCCTCGCCCGATATCATCAGCGTTACCTCGCGGTAGCCGCCAAGCTCGGTCTCGTTTGCACTAATAATTTCAGTTTTGAATCGCTTCGTATCGGAATACATAGAATACATCCTTGCAAGCACGGAGGCGAAAAGTGCCGCCTCTTCGCCTCCTGCACCTGCGCGTATCTCTAAAATGACGTTTTTGTCGTCGTCAGGGTCGCGAGGCAGTAAAAGCACCTTAAGCTCCTCTGATAATTTTTCGAGAAGCTCCTTTTTCTCCGTAAGTTCTTCATTTGCAAGAGCTTCAAGCTCAGGCTCTCCGCATTCGGAAAGTTCTTTTGCTTCGATTATAGCGTCCTCGCAGGAATTATATTCACGGTATTTTTCGATAATGGGGGCAAGAAGCTTACGCTCACGTGTGAGCTTTTTATATTCCTCCATATTGTTAAATACTTCGGGAGAAGAAAGTGTTTGTTCTATTTCGTTGAATCTTATCTCCGCTTCCCTAAGTTTTTCGAGCATTATTCGTTATATCTGCCTTTTTATAGATTAGTTATTGAACGCCTTATGAGCAAGATATGCTTCATAAAGGTCGAGCTTGGATATGATCTCGAAGGGCGCATGCATAGAAAGCACGGGCACGCCGAGGTCGATAGTATCGATATTGTGATTTGCTATGTACATAGCAACTGTTCCTCCGCCGCCCTGGTCAACCTTACCAAGCTCTGCCGTCTGCCATACGACACCTGCGTCGTCGAAAATGCGGCGAAGCTTATAAACGGTTTCTGCGGAAGCATCGTTTGTGCCACCCTTACCGCGGCTGCCTGTGAATTTGGTGAGAGTCACACCGCATCCGCAAATAGCGCTGTTACGACGCTCGTAAACCTCGGGATAAAGAGGATCAAAGCCTGCTGCAACGTCTGCGGAGAGGCAAATGGAATTAGCTCTTACGATGCGTTCGTCTGCGCCAAGAGACCTAGATATCTCAGCGATAACGTCAACCAGCGTGGAAGCCTTCATACCGGTATTGCCTTCGCTTCCCGTTTCTTCCTTGTCTGCGAAGATGCACATAGCAGTCTTTTGGGGATTTTCAAGTTCTGCGGTAGCCATAAGTATAGGATAGGAGCAAACTCTGTCGTCGTGACCGTACGCTCCGAGAAGTGCGCGGTCGAGACCGATATCGCGGGACTTACCTGCAGGAACTATAGAAAGCTCAGCAGAGATAAAATCAGTCTCCGTGATGCCGTACTTATCGTAGAAATACTTCATTATAGCGAGCTTTACTCTCTCATCGGGATTGGAGGTCACATAGGGATCATCTTCCGTTGCATAAGGACGGGAACCAACGAGGATATTAAGACCTTCGCCTGTGAAAGCAGCGTCGAGAGGACGGCCAGACTGATCCTTAGCAAGATGGGGGAGAAGATCGGTGATGCAGAATACGGGATCTCCTTCGTCCTCGCCGATAACGACGTTGACTATTTCGCCGTCAGCCTTAACTACAACTCCGTGAAGCGCAAGAGGGATAGTTGTCCACTGATATTTACGGATACCACCGTAGTAGTGAGTTTTGAAGTAACCGAATCCGCTGTCCTCGTAAAGAGTATGCTGTTTCAAATCGATTCTTGGGGAATCGACGTGAGCCGCGGAGATACGGATACCGTTTTCGATAGATTCAGAGCCTATAACAAAAGCGATGAGGCACTTGCCGCGATTGTTAAAGTAGAGCTTATCTCCTGCCTTCACTTCGTCGCCAAGCAGATATGGCTTAAAGCCGTGATCCTTGAGGATCTCGATGCCTGCTGCAACGGATTCGCGTTCGGTTTTAGCTTCGTCGATGTATTTTGCGTAGTTCTTCGCAAATGCATACGCAGCTTCGATCTCTTCTGCTGTTCTTACCTCAAATGCGCTCTTTTTCTTGGAAAAAAGCAGTTCCTTGAGTTCGTTTGTTTTTTCTGACATAGTTTCGTCTCCTTCGGATAGAAATTAAAATTACAGTTTTATATCAATCTGAGTAATATAGCTTGGCGTATATCTGCGCCGACTTTTTCACGGATTCAACGTAATTGTTCGTCTCCTCAAAGGGAATGTACTGTAGACTCATTCCGTCGCTTGAATATTGAACGTTGGCAAGCCAACCGTCAACAGTTCCCATACCGGCGTTATAAGCAGCATAGACCGTGGGCCAGCGGGCATAGATGCCGTAGAGATATGAAAGATAGTAGGTTCCATATTTAATGTTGGTCTCCGGATCGTAGAGCATACCAACCTCATATTCCTCATCAAGAAGCTCGCAAATATGATCAAATGTGGATGGCATAATCTGCATAAGTCCGATTGCGCCCGCATTGGAAAGCGCACTGCTGTCGAAGTTGCTTTCAGTTTTTATCACAGCGTACACGATATATTCAGGAACACCGTACGCCGTCGAGTATTTCGTAACGTATTCTGAATACTCCTGCGGATGATTCTTTCTGTCTACGCCATCAAGGATATGATCTATCAACAGTCCTACACCGATAGAAAGTGATACTATCAAAAGGACGGTGATGCTTCGAAGTATAGTCTTTTTAAGCATTTCTATACCTTTATTCTTTTATAAGATGACGGTAAAGTGTGCAAGCGCTTTTGTATAGCTCGTCAGTCTCACCGTTGTTTTCCAATATATATTCGCATCTGTGGCGTAATATTTCGTCCGAGAGCTGGGACTTAATGCGTTTTTCTGCTTTATTGCGTGTAATACCATCACGCTTAATAATGCGTTCGATTCGTGTTTCAGCTTCTGTCACGACGCCAACAGTCGTATCGCAAAGTGAATCAAATCCTGATTCAAAAAGAAGCGGTGCGTCAACTACAGTTGCAATATAGCCGCCCGTACGATATTCATCGAGGAGCCGTACCGTTTCTTCTCTGATATATTTGTGTGTAATAGAATTAAGAGTCAGGAGCGCCTGTTCGTTGCCAAAAACGATATCCGCAAGCTTTGGGCGACAGAGCTCGCCCGAAGCGGTGAGAATATCATCACCGAACGCCGCGGAAAGCTCTTTTATGCACTCGGTACCGGCAACACAAAGGTCACGATAAACCTTATCGGTATCGATTATTGCGGCGCCCATTTGACGCATAGCTTCGGAGGCTGTAGTTTTGCCAGCTCCAGATCCTCCGCAAAGTCCTATAACGATCATAACAGAGCCTCACGTTAACAAATTACATAATCCCATAATACTATCGATTATATTATACTATATTTCGTTCGTTTTTGCAATAACGTGCGA
Source organism: uncultured Lachnospiraceae bacterium (assembly GCA_964464905.1). Taxonomy (GTDB): domain Bacteria; phylum Bacillota; class Clostridia; order Oscillospirales; family CAG-272; genus DTU064. Next base: position 3,094 of record CAYXHC010000026.1, on the reverse strand, counting down.
AATATTCTGAGATTTCAGATTGTTCTAATATAAGATAAGCCAACCGCAGAGTGCAGTTGGCTCATTCTTTCGTTATTCAACGGCTCATTCGTCGTCTTCTTCGACAAAGTGCTTGTTGCAAGCGGGGCAAACCATATCCTCGGTCTCGATATCTACATCAAAGCAGATGATCTCACCGCAGTTGGGGCACTGAGCCTCATAGTATTCTTCCATAAGGCAGCCTTCGCAGTCCTCGCACTCGCAGTCTTCATCACAGCCGTCGCAGTCTGCGCAATCCTCGTAGTGACAATCGCAATCGCAATCTTCGTCATCACAATCGCAGCAATCACACTCATCATCGCATTCAAAAACATAGGATTCTACTTTGCCAAGGTCGTGGTCGAGCTCTTCCACGTATTCTTCAAGCTCTTCTACATCTTCTTCGATATCATCGATCACATCGATAAGATCCTCGACGATGTTGATAAGCTCGGAGATGAGTCTTGCTTCGGGCTTGGAATTATCAAGGTTAAGTCCCTCTGCGAGTCCCTTGATGTAAGCACACTTTTCACTAATACTCATTATAGTTACTCCTGATCTTTTCAATTATTTAGCGCGTTCAATATAGTCGCCGGTTCTGGTGTCGATCTTGAGCTTGTCACCGATGCCGATGAAGAGAGGAACGTTGATGACAGCGCCGGTCTCAAGAGTGCAAGGCTTCTTAGCACTGGTAGCGGTATCGCCCTTAACGCCGGGTTCGGTGTCGGTTACCTCGAGGATAACGAACATCGGAGGCTCAACGGAGAATACGTTTCCGTTGTAAGAGAGAAGCTTGCAGTTGTCGTTTTCCTTAACGAACTTGAAGGTATCGGGAAGAAGCTTTTCTTCAATCGGGATCTGTTCGTAGGTTTCGGGATCCATAAAGTAGTAAAGTTCACCGTCATTATAGAGATATTCCATCTCCTTGCGGTCGATTCTTGCATCCTGGAATTTATCCGTGGGGCTGAACGTGCGCTCGATAACTGCACCGGTCATAACGTTGCGAAGCTTTGTGCGTACGAAAGCCGCGCCTTTACCGGGCTTAACGTGCTGGAATTCAATAACCTGAAGAACGGTGCCGTCACCATTGTCAAAGGTTATACCATTTCTGAAATCGCCTGCTGTTACCATGTCTTATATACCGTCAGCAGCAAAACTGCCACCGAACGGTTGCTCCTTTCGGTATTTTCTTTTAACTCAATTATTATAATATACTATCGTTTTTTTTGCAATAGTTTTTCGCCACATAATCTTGTGATTTTACTGATTTTACCTCAAAACAGATCAAATATCTATCTCAATTAGCTCTTTCGGGCATTCAGTGAGGTTACGCGCACCGCCGGGAATGATCTCGACCATATCCTCGATACGGCAGCCGTATTTACCTTCGATATAAATACCGGGTTCAACGGTAACTACCTGACCTGCTTCAAGAGTCATATCCCCTGCTCCGCCGTGGAGGCCGGGAGCCTCGTGGATCTCGAGTCCAACTCCGTGACCGAGACTGTGCCCGAAGCATCCCTCATACCCTGCGTTGTTGATGATATCGCGTGCTATCTTGTCCGCTTCTGCATTATGGAATCCCTCCGTAATTGCTTCGATCGCGGAAACCTGTGCCTTAAGCACGGTGTTGTAAACTCGCTTGATCTCGTCATCAGCCTTGCCAACGACGACTGTGCGAGTCATATCGGAATGATATCCGTTTACGACAGCGCCAAAGTCGAAGGTAAGAAAACCGCGTTCAATTGGAACGGGACGAGGCTCGCCGTGAGGAAGCGCGGATGCGGAGCCTGATACGCAGATCGTATCAAAACTGATATCTGCAGCACCGTGACGGCGCATCTTATATTCAAGTTCAAGAGCAAGCTCGGTTTCGGTGACTCCCGCTTTGATCATGGGAAGAAGTTCTTCGAAAGCCTTTTCGGCGATCCGCTGTGCCGCAACAATGTCTGCAACTTCGTCTGCGTCCTTATATATACGAAGCTTTTCGATAAATCCGCCGCTTTCGACAAGATCTATTCCCTCAAGTCTCTTTGTGAGTGAAACATATTGCTGATAAGAAAGAGAGCTTTCCTCAAAAGCGAGAGTTTTAACGTTGTTTGCACGGCAAAGCTCTAAAAGAGTGTTGTCTCCGCGCTTGGGCATAAGGATCTCAAAATCTCCCTTTACCTTCGCTCTTGCCGCTTCGATATATCTAAAGTCTGTAATAACGTAGGACTTCTCTTTTGTCACGAGCACGTAACCGTCTGTGAAATTAAAGTCCGTGATATAGCGCTGGTTGATCTCCGACGAAATATAAATCGCGTCGAATTCACAAGTCATAAGCTTTGCTTTTGCTTTGTCGAGTCTTGTCATAATGTTCCCTCTTTCTTTATTTTACAGATTTGAGTTCTCTTAAATATCGTTTCATATAAGGACGCTCTATCGCTCTTTTCGCGCGGAAGAAGAGCGAGCGTTTATCCTTTATGGGCGGCACTGCTATCGATCTTATACCAAGTCTGTTGGCAGCGGCGATATCTGTGAGTAGCTGATCGCCGAGAAGAACCGTTGATGAGTTTTCGCTTCCCATTATTTTTATCATTTTTTCAACTCCCCCCGTCAGCGGCTTACCGCTCTTTGCAACAGCCGGAGCGCCAAGAGAGCGATTGAATATCGTCACGCGGGATTTATCATTATTTGACGCAAACGCCACCTTTACACCGCTTTCGATCAGCGCATAATACCACGCCGCAACATCTGCTGTCGGCTCCGCATCGTCGTATGTGACAAGAGTATTATCAATATCTGAAACTATCGCTTTTATATTATTTTCAGCACAAAATTCGGGTGTCACTTCCCTGTACGTGTCGAAAATGAAGTCGGGACGCAAGTATTTATCTAAAAGTCTCATACTATCTCGCCGTCCTTTTCATAATAATTGTATTTTCATCATTATATCAATATTTTATCACTATGTCAATTGATTGTCTTGACAATTCGTTCGCAAAGTAGTAAACTGTTGAGGTCGATTGTTGACAATTACGGGTATGTGCGTGTGAATTCCGCCATCCCGCTCGTCAGCCTCGCGGGTATGTGC
>CAYXHC010000025.1:11401-26271 GCA_964464905.1 uncultured Lachnospiraceae bacterium | reverse complement strand
TCATTTGTAAATTCACATTGCAACAGTTCGTTTCCCAAATCTAAAAACTAAAATTTTGATGATTCTTGCCCTTGATTTTGCCCTTATTATCTGTCCGGGCGAGAGCAAAACGGTGTAACATGTTGTGTTGGGACGAGATGAGTTGTTTGCAGAAAATCCTTTATTTTCAATGGTTTTAGAGTGTTTTGCTGCATCTTGCGAATAGGCAACGGTTTTCTTAAAAAACCTGTCATTCAAACTAAAATTTGTCTGTTTGATATTTATCAGTATTCCGATTTAGGTTTAGCATTTTTCATTCTGCATAAAGACCAATTAAGCGTGGAAGATTTAATTCTATCGGCAATGTCCAACAAGTTATCTACCACTCGTATTTCAACATTTCTTGCCATTAACTCCGAAAACACATCTATAATTTTATGCTTCGCTATGGGTACTTGCGGTGCTTTTGAAATATAATATCCAGCTATTTCATCTTGTAATTCAAAATCGCTTGTATCGAACTCATACAAGTATAATGTGGTATCCTTCATCCTGTTAAACCAATCGCTTTCAATTATGACTGTATGCTTGATTGACGATGAAGTGAAAAATCTTTTTTTATCAAGTTCGCTGGTGTTTTTGCCAATGTGATACGCAACCCTTGGGCAATCTCTTGGTGTTAAGAAATTAGGAAGTCTTTCTTCATCAATAGCCCATACTAGGCCAATGTTCTTATCTAAATCATTGCGCGCAGGGGTTCGTGGATAAAAAACTTCGATATTTGCTTCTTCGCTAACATGAAATAGCCTCATTGAAAACCTCCCTACATAAGCTATATTTATTTGTCAAATTCAAGCTTGTCGTACCCACGTATATCGCTTATCTTATATAGTTCGTGAAAACGTGATGCTCCTTTTCGGGAAGACCGAAAGCCTCTTTTCCAAGCGCGATGCTCTTCATAAGGAAGACCATGTTCCGCGCAAGGGTGCGCATAGTCTGCATACCCTCCGCGTCGGCGAGGACTTCACCCGGCGCGCCGCCGTGAACGCTGTTCCAGTATTGGCTCGACGCTACGGGCATACCGCAGATAGTGAAATATTTGTTCAGCACGTCAAACGAGGACGAGCATCCGCCGCGCCTTGCGATAACGACAGAAGCCCCCACCTTCATGGTCTTGTCAAAGCTCGTGCTGTAAAAAAGCCTGTCAAGGAAAGCGAGCAGGGTAGCATTGGGAGAAGCATAGTAAACGGGACTTCCAACGATAACTCCATCGCATTCCTCAAAAATCGCAGCAGCCTCGTTCACAGCATCGTCTATAACGCATTTTCCGTTTCTGTAGCAGCCTCCGCAGGCAACACAACCGCGTATGTCTTTGTTGCCAATGTGCAGCGTCACCGTTTCAATGCCGTTTTCACGAAAAATGCTCTCCGCTTCTTTGAGCGCTGTGGCGGTGTTTCCGTTTTCCTTGGGGCTTCCGTTAATGATAAGTACCTTCATGGTTTGCTCCTTTCGTACCGTACAGGATAGCTTTATTATATAATAAAATCCACTGTCAGTCAAAGCATTTAACAATTTGTTGACAATTCAGTCCGAGAGGAGTATCATTGGTCTTAGAAATTTCCATAGCGGAAAAGGAGAGTAAAATGAAAGCCGAACTTATTGAAAAGATCTTTAACGATACCGCGTACGTCCGTATGGGCGGGTCACCAGAGGAGCTTCGCACGGCGGAATATATAAAGAGCCTTTGCGCAGATATGGGTCTTGCCGCTGAGATCGCCCCCTTTGAGGTCGATATGGCAACTGTGAATGAAGCCACTCTCACTGTAGACGGCGAAAATATCCCCTGCAAAGGATACCTTTGCGCAGGCAACGGCGACGTTGAAGCCGAACTGTACTATATGCCCGAAGGGGATAAATACTCTCTTTCAAACTGCCGCGGAAAGATCGTTCTTATGGACGGATACCTTGGCTACTGGCGTTACCGCGATCTTCTTGAAAATGGTGCCCTTGGCTTCATCACTTATGACGGTAACTGCAACTACGCCGATAATGATATTGACCAGCGCGAGCTTCGTTCTTACGTTTCCGGTGGCGAAAAGATCCCCGGTGTCAATATTAATGCAAAGGACGCTGTGAAGATCGTTAAAAACGATGGGAAGACCGCAAAGATAACTCTCAAGCAGGACGAATATAAGGGTAAATCCCATAACGTCGTCCTCGATCTCCCCGGACAGTGCGACGAATATATCGTGCTCACCGCACACTACGATTCAACGTCCCTTTCCGAGGGCGCATACGATAATATGTCCGGAAGCATAGGTATACTCGGTATCGCTGAATACTTCAGCAAGAATCCCCATCGCTACGGACTCCGCTTCGTTTGGTGCGGAAGCGAAGAAAGAGGACTTCTTGGCTCAAAGGCATACTGCGCCGAAAACGAGGAAGCACTCGGCAAGGTCGTTCTCAACGTAAACCTCGATATGATCGGATGCATCATGGGCGGATTTATCGCTTGCTGCACCTCCGAAAATCAGCTTGTGGACTATATCACCTATATGGGCAGGGAATACGGCTTCCCCGTACGAGCATATCAGGGTGTCTACTCCAGCGACTCTACCCCCTTCTCCGATAAGGGCGTGCCCTCTGTCTCCTTCGCGCGCACAGCTCCCGGCCCCACCGCCACCATCCACAATAGCTACGATACGAAGGCAGTTATGAAGACAGCGAATATGCAGAAGGATATCGATTTTATCACAGCATTCACGGCCCGTATGGCTAACGCAAAGCTCTGCCCCGTCACCCGCGAGATCCCTGCAAATATGAAGGAAAGCCTCGATAAATACCTCTGCCGAAAAAAATAAAGAAAAAAACTCCCTTCAAAGGGAGTTTTTCATTATGAATAGGGAGCACTCTTGACAATAGATGCAATATAAAGTAAAATGTTAATAGAAGATGTCAGTCTCCGTTGGTGATAAAAAGTGAGGACAGAGACAAATATAAAAGACCGTCTTTGATTTGCTAAAGCGCGCGGAGATAAGCAACTCTGCGCGCTTTTGTGTATTTATATTATTCTCACGCGAGACCTTCGGCAACACGACTCTTGACTTCAGCTACGATTCACAGGGAAATCCCTACACGCTCACCTACACAGTTGGCACGGCAACACCGCTGATCTATCACTATGTGGTAAACTTCCAAGGTGACGTTATACGCATCGTGAATGCAGCGAGTGTTACTCGTGTAATACTCTAAAAAACCGACACCTATAGGTGCCGGTTTTTCTTATGTTTGCATTTACTTTTCCGTTTCGTAAGGCCAGTCGATGATGCCGCCGAATTCTATAATGTTTTTGTATCCGAGAGCTAAAAGCGCCTCCGCCGCAAGCTTGCTTCGTCTGCCGCTTCGGCAGTAAACAAGTATAAGCCTGTCCTTGTCAGGCAGCTTTTCCGAAGCCTGCACGTTTATCTTGTCGTGAGGGATCAACATCGCTCCGGGGACGTGCCCCTCGGCAAATTCTTCCTCCGTGCGCACGTCAAGAATAACGTAGTCGCCGCCCTCGTCCATTATTTTTTTCGCTTCTTTTGCCGTTATGTTCATATATACCGCCTCCTTGTCCGCTTCAGCTTCTGTTGCTGATTCCGTTTCGATACCTGCACCGTCACCGCAGGCGGAAAGCACCGCAACGATGCAAAGCAGGAACGCAAAAGGGAAGATCAAAGAAAAATTCTTTTTTCTCATATAACAGCCTCAAGTATGCGCGCAAATTCCTCAAGTCCCGCGCGGTCATCTTCGCTGAATCTGTCGAAAACGGGGGAATCAATGTCCAGTACGCCGATAACGCCCCCGTTTTTCCGGAGAGGGATAACTATTTCTGAGTTCGAAGCGCCGTCGCAGGCGATATGACCGGGAAATTCGTGTACGTTTGGAACCACTATGGTCTCGTTCATTTTCGCAGATGTGCCGCAAACACCGCGTCCGAGAGGGATCTCTATGCAGGCGGGTTTACCCTGGAAGGGACCGAGAATGAGCCTGTCTCCATCGAGTGTGTAAAACCCCGCCCAGTTGAGGCACTCTAAAGTGTTATATATCAGCGCCGATGCATTTGCGAGATTAGCAATTTTATGAGGAACGCCAAAGATCAGTGCCTCCAGCGTAGCATTAAGCGTCTTGTAATCAGTCACGGTAGTTGCTCCTTTTGCATTTTTCTGCGTCTATGGTATCATAATCCGCGCCTTTTTTCAATTCTTATCCGACGCTCTTGTATATTTTTCACGGATGTATTATAATAATACTTACGAAAAAATGATAAGGAAACAGTAAGAATGAAGTATGAAGCAATAATGTTCGATCTTGACGGTACGCTGTTACCGATGAATTACGAAGAGTTTATGAAAGGTTATTTCAAACTGCTCACGGGTGCTGTCGCAAAATTTGGATATACCTACGAAACGCTTATCCCCGCAATGTGGAAGGGAGTCGGCGCCATGATGAAAAACAATGGCAGCCGCACGAACAGCGACGCCTTCTGGCAGGTTTTTGCGGGTATCTTCGGAGAGGGAGTGTACGAACAGATACCAACCTTCGATGAATTTTATAAAACGAAATTCCACGAGGCAAAAGCGTATACTCAGCCTACGGAGCTTTCCCGTAAGATAGTCGATGCCGCCCGTAAAGTTGCGGATAAGGTCATCCTTGCCACGAATCCTCTCTTTCCCGCCGTCGCGGTTGAGGCGCGGCTTTCCTGGATAGGACTCTCCCCCGACGATTTTGATCTTGTCACCACCTACGATAATTCCTGCCTTTGCAAGCCTAACCCGGCATATTTCACCGATATTATGAAGAGATTCAGCCTTTCACCCGAGAGATGCCTTATGGTTGGTAATAACACCGAGGAGGACATCAAAGCGGCAAAGGCCGCCGGAATGAACACATATCTCGTCACCGACTGCCTTATTTGCGAAAAAGAGATGCCCGACACACCCGACGGCTCCCTTTCGGACTTTCTCTTTTATATTGCATAATAAACTTTAATTCTGTAACCGCAGAAAGATACGGCTTCCGAAGGCGTTTTTTGCTTTACGGGAATCGTTTGCTATTGCCGAAGCTTACCGCTTGTCATTGCATGTTTGTGACCGGAAACGTAAATCCTGTCTGAACCCGACGTTCATCAATGTCGGGTTCTTTTTGGCGTTGCAGAAAGTTAGGTGCTTTAGATTCTCGTTGTGCCCGTTTGCGCGCTCGGTGATGTGCTTCGGTTAAAATTATTTTCGTTTTGAGTCGGAGGTTTAACAATTACTTAACAAAAATTGAACGAGACTTTTGTTTGACCTTTATGGGGATACGGTGATAGAATCATGCTCGGAACAAACACGATTTGAAAGGTCAAACATTATGGAACTTACTAATATAATCGCACTGCTCGGAGGTCTTTCGCTCTTCCTTTACGGAATGCAGATGATGGGCGCGGGTCTTGAAGCCGCAGCCGGCAATAAAATGAAAAAAATACTCGAAAAGCTTACGTCGAATCCGCTTCTCGGAGTTCTCGTAGGTGCGGCTATCACTGCTCTTATCCAGTCATCCTCAGCAACTACGGTAATGATCGTCGGCTTCGTTAACTCGGGACTCATGAACCTTAGTCAGGCAGTGTGGCTCATTATGGGCGCAAATATCGGTACCACTGTTACAGGACTTATGATCGCCCTTGACGTTGGAGAGATGGCTCCGATATTCGCCTTTATTGGGGTTGTGCTTATCGTATTTTTGAAAAACCCAAAGATTCATAACTATGGGAAGATTCTTGCGGGTCTCGGAATCCTCTTTATCGGTATGGATATGATGAGCGGTGCTATGTCGCCTCTCCGCGAATCAGAGGAGTTCATAAGCCTTATGACAAAGTTTGAGAATCCGCTGCTCGGTATATTTGTTGGCATGGTGTTCACGGCTATCATCCAGTCCTCCTCCGCATCTATCGGTATACTCCAGACCCTTGCCGCAGGCGGCCTTATCACGCTTCCCAGCGCGGTGTACGTTCTCTTCGGTCAGAATATCGGTACCTGCATCACCGCAGTTCTTGCATCTATCGGCACCTCCCGCAGTGCCAAACGTACAACTCTCGTGCATCTTTTCTTCAATGTTATCGGCACGGTCGTGTTTACCGCTATTTGCATAATCACCCCCTTTACCGATATGATGACGGAGCTATTTCCGGGGGATCCGTCACTGCAGATCGCAAATACTCATGTTGTATTCAATCTCACTACGACTCTCATGCTTCTGCCTTTCGGTAACCTTTTGGCAAAACTCGTCACAATAATACTTCCCGAGCACGAAAGCGAGCTTACGGATACGCAGACGCTTAAATTTATCAAGTCGGTTGATACAATTAAGGACCGCGGCGTAGGTAATACCGCCGTTGCTATACATGATTCCGGGCGCGAGCTTGAGCGTATGGCATCGATGGTGAAGAACACGCTTGAGGGATCGTTTGATACGATACTCACGCGGGATACCGCAAAAATGAAAAACGTCCTTGACACAGAGGATTATGTCGATTATCTCAATAAAGAGATATCAAAATACCTCTCTCATCATATGGCAGCCGTGCTGAATGAAGAGGACTCCGTGCGTATGGCGTCATTTTTCAAGATAACGAGCAATCTCGAACGTATCAGTGACCATGCAGTCAATATATGTGAATATACGACGATGCTTGAAGAAAAACAGATCGCGTTTTCAGACCTTGCTATGGATGAGATCCGTAAGATGAAGGATATCAGCGTATCAACAATGGATTCGATAATGAGCCTTGATCACGCATCCGTTGACCTTCTTGCCGACGTTGCCGCTCTTGAACAGAAAATGGACGATATGACCAGAGAATTCAGAGAAAATCAGCTTGAAAGAATGCAGTCAGGGGTTTGCTCCGGCGAAGCTTGTGTCATTTACTCCGAGCTTTTAACGGATTTTGAACGCATAGGTGACCACATTCTCAACATCGCTAAATGCCTTGCAGCATAACAGAACGAAAAGCCGAAAGTGACCTTTCGGCTTTTCTATCGTCTTTTATGACTTATTTTGAAATTAATCGGTTGACAAGGGAGAGGAAGTATGTTAATATTTCTTTTAGCACACCGTGTGCTGAAAGTGATCGTTAACGTGAGAGGTGCCTATGGACAACGCAAGACCGAGACTTATCTTTGATGAAATGTCCCAAAAGATAATAGATACGGCTGCAAAAATGTCAGCTACCCTTGGTGCTCATACCGTCACCGTGAAAAAGATCCTCGAAGCACTCGGCATCACAAACAGGGTATTTTATAACCGTTTTCATAATATCGACGAGGTACTGAGGATCGTATATAAAAATACTGTGGACAAAATACGTGAAAGCGTATTCCCTGAATTAAGCGAAAAGAAAGACTTTTTTGAATACGTAATGGAGGTCGTGGAAAACGCTCTTGTGCTTTCATACGACAGTCCCGTAGCTCTTGGTTATAGTGGCATCGGTTCTGCCACAGATACCGATAGCTACAGAGAATGGTGGACCGGCGAAATTAAGAAGCTTATTGAGAACGCAATGGAAAAGGACTATATCAAACCGGTTGATCCGGAAATAATGAGTCATTCCATCTGGTGCTTCTGCCGTGGATACAACGTGGACGCTGTTAATCGCGGCATCCCCAGAGAAGAAGCCATACGCAATTTCAGATACAGCTTTGGCTTTTTCATTGAAGGCTTGAAAAAATGATTTACTCTAAATTAACGGCTGTGCCGTGAAAGGAACGATTATGAGAAGAGAAAAATTACACGAAAAGCGCGAATTTGCCTCTGTACGCGAGCTTGTTGAATGGGCGGCAGAAACATATGGCGAAAAAACTGCGTTTTCATATCGCACAAATCCCCACCGCGACGAAAAGGTAGAGGTGTCTTTCGTCAAGCTTCGCGACGACGTTCGTGCCCTCGCATCTGAAATGATCTCAATGGGCTGCCGCGATAAGCACTGCGTACTTATCGGTAAGCTCACCTACGATTGGATCGTCACCTATTACGCGACGCTTTCCGCAGGCGCAGTTCTCGTTCCTCTTGACAGAGACTGGACTAAGGAGGACCTTGCCGATACAGTTGCAAAAGCAGACGCATCCTTCCTTTTCGCAGATGAAGACATAAAGGAAAAAGCTGAATACATCGCAGGAAACGCAAGCCTTAAGGCAGCTGTCGTTTACACGGCTGTGAAAAAAGAGGAAAGATCTCTCGCATCGCTCGCTGCGGCAGGCGCTGAGAAATACGCGGCGGACCCCTCCGTATACCACGAATATGAAATAGACACGCATAAGATGTCTCTTCTCGTGTTCACCTCCGGAACCACCGGCAAGGGCAAGGGCGTTATGCTTTCTCAGAATTCCATCCTCTCCGATATGTCCGACGTTATCCCCTATATCGATTTCGGACTAAAAACGGTCGGCGTTCTTCCCCCTCATCACACTTACGGCTCCTCCGTTATGCTCATCGGTCACGTTATGATCGGATGTGAGGTCTATATCTCCGCAGGTCTCCGTTATATCCAGAAGGAACTCAAAAACGAGCAGCCTGAGCATCTCGTTCTCGTTCCTCTTTACCTTGAAACCTTCTATCGCAAGATAATGGCGAAGGTAAAGGAGCAGGGCAAGGCAGAGATACTTGAAAAAACTATCAAGGTCAGCAATGCAATGCGTAAGGTAGGCATAGATCTGAGACATAAGCTCTTCGGTTCCGTTGCAGATGCATTCGGCGGCAAGGTGAAGATGATCATCTCCGGCGGAGCTCCCATCAACCCTGAGATCCTCCATTTCTATGAGTCTATCGGTATCACCACCCTCAACGGCTACGGTATCACCGAGTGCGCTCCCATCGTTGCCGTGAACAGAAGCAGAAACGTCGTTCCCGGAAGCGTTGGCTCCGTTCTCGATATCGACACTGTTAAGATAGACGAGCCCAACGAAGACGGCGAAGGCGAGATCCGCGTTATGGGATCTAACGTGATGCTCGGTTATTATAACGACGAGGAAGCAACGGCAGAAGCGTTTGACGAGGAGGGTTACTTCAAAACAGGCGACTACGGCAAGCTTGATAAGGATAATATCCTTTATATCACCGGCAGAAAGAAGAATCTTATCATCCTTTCCAACGGTAAGAACGTGTACCCCGAAGAGATCGAAAGCGAACTCGTTTCCGTTCCCGGTATTCAGGATATCATCGTGTACGAAGGCCGTTCCGCACGCGGCGTTGCTCACAACGCTATCGTTGCCGAGATATACCCCGATCAGGAGTATATGCGTGTGAATGAGATCGAAGATCCCAAGGAGTATTTCAAGCTCTTTATCGACGAGTACAATAAAACTGCTGTACCCTATAAGAAGATCCACGTTCTCAAGGTCCGCGACGAGGACTTCCCCAAAAATACGCTTCGCAAGATCATGCGCTTCAAGCTTGATACTACTATCGAATAAAAAGAAAAAGCATCCATCATACGCTTCTTTTCATGAGGACGCTTACGGTAGGGCAACCATTGGTCTCCCCTATCGTGTGATGACAAACAGCCGCTTTATAGCGGCTGTTTTCTTTTATAAAACGTATAGAATAATGCCTATATATTGCGCAATGCTGCCGAAAAGCACGAACATGTGGAAAACGGAGTGCATATATCTGATGGATTTTCCGAGTCCGTAGGCAATGGCGCCAACGGTGTATGAAATACCACCGATAAGGATCCATAAAAGTCCGAGGGCAGGCACTGCAGCAATGGCTGGCTTCACAGCCATCAGGATACACCAGCCCATTCCGAGATAGCATGTCATAGAAAGAACCGCATATTTCTTTAAGTCAATAGCGGTGAAAATGCATCCGACAACGGCGCATCCCCATACGATGCCGAATATGGTCCAACCCCAGGCGGCGGAATAGGGAATAAGACGTGAAAATACAATGGGGGTGTAAGTTCCGCTTATAAGAAAATATATGGTGCAGTGATCGATGACCTGCATGACCTTTTTGCCCGTTCCCGGTTTAAGCGAGTGATAAATGCAGGACATGGTGTAAAGCAGAATGAGCGAGCCGCCATATATAGCACTGCCGAGAATATCCCAAATGCCTCCTGACGCAGAGGACTTCGCCAGGCACGACACGAGAGCAACAATCCCGAAAAGCGCTCCTAAACCGTGAGATATAGAGTTCATAAGTTCTTCGCCAAGGGTGTATCGAGGAAGCTTTCTGTCGCAAAGCTTCGTGCGTGATTTTTTTGGTTTGCGGAAAGCCTCGCTTCCGCGATTTGATCCTGCAATGATATGATCCATTTGTGAGTTCTCCGTTCTTTATTTATCTGTGCATATTGTATGCAAAAAACACGGAAAGCTCAACCTACACCTATAATTCTTCGGTAAACTGATGCTTTTCTAACGGTAGAATTTGAGATTCTACTGCTCTACTGTCAGTAGAATACACAAAAAAGCCTTGTAAAACAAGGCTTTTTAGGTGACGCTATTTTTCGTTTTCGCATTCCTGCGGTTTTTGCTTTTTTATTCTTGACCAAAGCAAAATGATCGCCTGACCGGGGATCCCGGCAAGGTATATGATCGAAAAATACTTTCCGCAGGCGAGAATCGTGAAATGAACAGCGGCAAGCGCCGACCACATTAAGAGGGAGATTATTAGATAATTGCGTCGCTTGTCAAACCAAACGCTGTTAAGCACAAGCCACACTATGGCAGAAACCGGAACGGCGTATATAAAAATAATGTAGTTGTAAGCGAGGCTTGGGGAAGCTGCAGAAATAATAAGAAATCCTATGAAAGCGACGAGCCACACAAGCACAACTGATACTGCCGTAATAACAGGGCGGTTGTACTGCACCTTCGGCGCCTTCTTTTCGGGTTCGATTTTTGGATGCTTCTCGCGCACGAGATAATCGAGAGGGACCTCAAATATATCTGCAATGGAAACGAGCACCGAAACATCGGGAAGAGATTCGCCGCGTTCCCATTTCGATACGGCTTTGTCGGAGTAATTGAGCTTGACTGCAAGATCATATTGCGTCATTTTGTGTGATTGCCGAAGCTCTGTAATGTTTTTTGCAACGATTGCTTTTATATCGTTCATATTAATTCCTTAATAAATGATCTATGTTTGATTATAAACCGAAGACGCAAAATGTCAAATCCGCGTCAACGGTTGTGCTTGTTCTCCGAACGGAAAACGGTGTTTCCGATCAGACGCAGAGAATCGCGGTTTTTAAGAATAAATCCGCGGAGCTGTTTTTTTTGATGGCATAGCTTTTCATTGCACTCGGTGCAGGAAAGGCAGCGGTTCGTGCTTTCGGAAAAACGCTCCGGATGGCGATGTACTGTGATCTCCCATTTCAGAAGAAGCAGAAGCGATATTCCGAGAAGCGACCAGGTGTATACGCTGGGGATAAAAAACAGCGGGGTAAACATCATGGCGAAATCCCAGTTGTAGATGCGGCAGGTCGTACAGCACTTGTTTTTCATAAACCAGGTCTGGAAGGGGCAGAAAAAAAGAATACAAATAACGTCGCATACCGAATAGCCAAGGCAAATAATAAAGAGTATGCTCCTGTCTATGATACGAAGGAAATATAAAACTCCGATAATGGCGTTGAGTACGAGCCATACGGCAGCAACAAGTAACGTAACGTGCCTCGGCTGTATCATAGGCTTGGCATCTTCTGACGTAGGCTTATAGTTTATTTTGAAAACCTTTTGGCATCCCATGCTTTCGAGCTTGGAAGGAATAAATCTTAAAAGCATCTCAACGGCAAACGCCACCCAGATAAAGGACAAAATGAAAGGGTCGTTTTCAAGTCCTCCGAACGAAAGGGGGGAATTTGTGAAATGACAGATCAGATAAAGAGTTAGCGCTGATATGAAAAGAGCCGAGCGCCAAACAAGCTTTATGCAGTGCATAAGATATATGTTGGTTATGGGACGGTGTTTGCGTTTTGCAATCATTCGGTAATACCTTTCGGTTGGATCAAGTGATAATGTGAGGCGACGATTTGAGGAAAGAGTCGGTCGGTAAGTGAGGCTGAAAAGCCAGCGTGTAGAGATCGTCAGCGGAAGCTTCAAGCATATACTGCCGTGACGCTTCAAGAGAAAGTTTATCGTGATTTGCTGCTTTTGTCAAGACTTCAACGTCACTATAACGGATGAAACCGCGAAGCGCGGCGGTTCCGCGACTGTTAGCAGCGAGAAGCTGAGTGTATTGAGGAAGCTTTTGAAGATCCTCACGACGCACTCCGAGATAAGCAAAAACGGAGGCGCGACGAAGTCTGGCGTTGGTGTATTGCTTCGTTTTTGCAAGAGAGAGCATTTCAGCGTATGAGGATGCTTTTCTGGCAGCAGCGATCAGCCGTTCGCCCACACCGCCGCCGCATTCTGCCATTGCGGAAATGTCAGCGGAGGAGTAGCGGCGCAGAGCAGAGAGAATGGCGTCGCCATAGTTGTTTTCGTGGGCAGCGCCATATTTTTTCGTTTCCTCTGAAACGATGGCGCTGACGGGGGAGGGAAGCGCGTCTGCGGTGAATGTTCCGCTATATATGCGATCTCTCACAGCGGATGCGGAAAGGTACTCTTCATCCTCATCCCCATCGTGTTCCGAGCCGATGCGCTTGATAACGTGTATGGAAAGCGGAGCATCCAGTTCTGTTATCGCACGAACGTATTCGATTCCGAGCGTGTCGTTGGGGCAGGAGAGCAAAGACTCGGTGCCGTCGTGAAAACGGTTGGCGTAAAAGCTTGCAATGCCGCGTGCAGTGTGATGCTCGGCACCGAGACCATATAGCTCACGTCTGAAATCAGGCTCAGCAAGGCGATGCCCCACGGTGGAAATAAGCTCACTGTCACCGCATTCACTTCCGAAAGCGAGTATGTGACGATCATCGGGGAAAGCCTTTGCAAGGGATGCGGCAATGTAAACGCCTCCCATAGCGAAGTATTCGGCGGAACTCATTGAGCGTGGAAACGGTAAGGAAAGCACCAGATCAGCTCCGATCGCGAGAGCGCAAATGCCTCTGGAAAAACGGTTTATCAGCGCAGGCGACCCGCGTTCAACGAAGTTTCCGCTCATTATCGCAATAACGGTAGCGTCAGCATACTTTTTCCTAATTTCGTCGATCATATATGCGTGCCCCTTGTGCGGAGGGTTGTATTCGGAAATGATATAAATATAATTTTTCATATAATTAAACGGAAATAAGTTTGTTTATGTTCTTGACCTTGTCTTTTTATTGTAATATAATAATATTAATCGTTTAATTTCATTTTGTCAAATTTTTTATAACATATATCGGAGGAATTTTTTTGTGAAAGTTCTTGTTGTTAATGCCGGAAGCTCATCTCTCAAGTATCAGTTTCTCGACACTGTAAGCGGTGACGTTCTCGCAAAGGGTATCTGCGAAAGAATCGGTATCGGCGATCCTGTCGGAAGCGAAGGTAAGATCGAGCATAAGGTAAACGGTGAAAAGTACGAAAAAAATTATGATATGCCCGACCATGCTGTTGCTATGAAGATAGTTATCAACTATCTCACTGATAAAGAGATCGGTTGCATTGAGAGTATGAACGAGATCGAAGCTATCGGTCATAGAGTCGTCCACGGCGGTCCTTACTTCTTCGAAAGCATGCTTCTCACCGACGAGGTTCTTGAAAAACTCAAACTCTGCTGCGATTTTGCACCTCTTCATACCCCTGCTCATATTATGGGTATAGAAGGCTGTCTCGCTGTAATGCCCGATAAGCCTCAGGTTCTTGTGTTCGACACGGCATTCCATCAGACTATGCCCGAGGAAGCGTATATGTTCGGCTATTCTTACGACGTATATGAAAAGTATCACGTTCGCCGTTACGGTGCACACGGTACTTCCCACCGATTCGTTGCAAACGAAATGGCAAAGCTCCTCGGCAAGCCTATAGAAGAACTCAAGATCGTTACCTGCCATATCGGTAACGGCGGTTCTATCTCCGCTGTTGACTGCGGTAAGTGCGTAGACACCAGTATGGGCTTCACACCTCTCGACGGTATCATTATGGGTACCCGTTGCGGTTCAGTTGACCCCTCTACCGTAACCTACATTATGCAGAAGGAAGGTTACACCCCTGAGGAAATGAACAATTATATGAACAAGAAGTGCGGATTCCTCGGACTCTCCGGCTTCTCGTCCGACAGCCGCGATATTGAAGCTGCCATCAAAGGCACCGATCTCGCAGGCAACCCCGTTTCCGAAGAAAAGACCCACCGTGCGAAGATCGCAGCGTCCGTTATCGCATATCAGACCAAGAAATATATCGGTGCCTACACCGCTGCTATGAACGGTCTTGACGCTATCGTTTTCACCGCAGGTATGGGCGAAAACAATCCCGAGCTTCGTGAACGCGTTTGCTCCGAGCTTCAGTTCTTCGGTGTTGAGCTTGATTCCGCGATCAACGCTAAGATCCTTCGTCAGAGCAATAACGTTGAAATATCCAAGCCCGATTCCAAGGTAAAGGTTTGGGTCATACCCACCAACGAAGAGCTTATGATCGCAAAGGATACCGCTGACATCGTATCCAAACTCTAAAACGTAATATCAGGTAGATCAATAACCCCTGTGGATATCATCCACAGGGGTTATTTTCGGTGTCTATCAGTTTTCTTTCATTCTTCTCTTCCTGTCATAAACAGACAGGGAAACGAAAGCTCCAAGGCTTATGAACATAAGAGCGAACCAGAAAGCAAGTATCGAATTATCACCGGTCTTAGGAACGTCGGGTTCAACGGGAACCTCAGGTTCAACGGGAACCTCAGGTTCAGCGGGAACGTCGGGTTCAGCGGGAACGTCGGGTTCAACGGGAACGTCGGGTTCA
>CAYXHC010000025.1:0-11178 GCA_964464905.1 uncultured Lachnospiraceae bacterium | reverse complement strand
GAACGTCGGGTTCAACGGGAACGTCGGGTTCAACGGGAACGTCGGGTTCAACGGGAACGTCGGGTTCAACGGGTATCTCAGGTTCAACGGGAGGCTCGGGAGTGGTATTCGTAACCACGTTGGTGGTGTACTCGTTTTCACCCTCCTTGATCTTTGCCTGGTTGGTGATCGTAACGTTGCTTTCCTCGTCGTTAACGATTACCTTGAAGGATACCGTTACGGTCTCCCATGCAGGAACGCCGTCGATGGTCCAGGTGATCACTCCGCTTTCGTGGATTCCGCCGTCACTTGCAGAACCGTCAACGTAAGTGGTGTAGTTCGGGATCGTATCCGTGATGGTGATATCTACCACGTCGGATGAGGTGTTCGTGTAGGTGATGGTGTACATAAGCTCGTCACCTTCTTCTACAACGGCACCGTCAATGCTGATGGTGGTGTCTGCAGGATCGAATACGTCCTTTTCAGCAACTTCTTCGATAGTGTAGTTGATAACCTCGTTGGTGGTGTAAACGTTTTCGCCCTCGCGAACCATAGCGGTGTTGGAGAAGATAGCCTCTGTCTCGTCTACCTTTACGTCGAAGGAAACGGTTACGCTTTCGCCTATGCCAACGTTAAGGATCCATGTCAAGTGCTCGCCGTTGTATACGCCGCCGTTATCTGCGGAACCGTCAACGTAGCTCGTGTGATCGGGGATAGTGTCTGTGATGTTGATTACCACAGGCTCGCCCGTGTAGTTGACGTAGGTAATGAAGTAGGTGAGAATATCGCCTGCATTAACTCGTTTGCCGTCGATATTGGTAGTCGCGTCGCCCTTCAGATAAACTTCCTTTTCTGAGACCTCGTCGAACATAGCATTTGTGAATTCAACGCTGATATCTGCGCTGACGCTGGATTCGGTCGCCACACCGGTATTCATATCGATAACGACGACCTTGAGCTGACCGTCACCAACGTCACTTACCTTAACGTGGAAATTGTGCTGAGTTCTGTCGTAAACAACGTTATCCTGTGTATCGACCGAAGCATCCTCTATGATAGAGTAGAAGAAGTCGCCGGTTCTGTCAAAGGAAACTGCGGAAAACTCGAATTTGCCGTCAACGTTTGTATCGGTGTCGATAGGTGTTGATCCTTCGATGCTGAAGGTGTGGTCTGTTGAATAAAGTTTGAAGGTGAATATGTTGTCAGCCAACGCTGCACCCACCAGATTCTTCGTTCCTTTGAAGGAAACATAAGCAGACGCTGCGTGATAGCTGTTTTCGAACACGATCTCACTGTTTTCCACGTCAGCAGATGCCGTCAGCGTGCCGTCTCCGTTATCGACAACGGTTACGGTGATGTTATACTCGGAAAGATCATAGGTGATTCCGTTTTGAGCGTTCTTGCCGTTTTCATCTGCTTCTGAGGGAACGACTTCTTTGATGGTGTACTTGTATTCCCCTGCGGAAGTATACGTTATCGTGTCAAATGCAAACGTGCCGTTGTGCTTATTTGATACGGTGCCTACGGGACTTCCGTCTTCGCCGTAAAGTGTAAACCGGAACTCGCCCGCGGCAAGTGCGCGGCCGTGGAGTATCTTCGTGCCGCTGATACTGTATTCTGTGGGAGAAAGGATATAATCGTTAACGAATACGATTTCGCCGGACTCATCGCTGTTGTGGCCGATCTTGTTGATCTTTACGTCGGTAATTTCAAGATTTTCGCCCGTATCGTCGATTCCAACGGTCACGGTAACATGATAGTGCGTGGAATCATATCCGTAGTAATCCTTGTCACCTGCCACTTCCTTGATGGAGTAGTAGTAGTTGCCTACCTCAGTGTAGGTGATCTCGGAGAACTTGAATGTATTTCCTACGTTAGATACGGTTTCTTTTGCAACGGGGGTGTTGCCAAGCTCGAAATCTGAATTCGTTTCGTAAATAGCAAACGTGAATTCGCCGTCCTTCAAGCTTCCGCCGTTCAGAACCTTAAGACCGTCAAGTCCGTGAATAACGGGAGTCAGCGCGTAAGTGTTCTCGAAGGAAACGTCCACGATGTTGTCGTTGCCGGAGGCTTCCGTGCCGATATTGGCAACTGCAACGAGTTCAGCGCCGTTCTTGGTAACAACGATGTTGACGGTGTAAACCGTGTCATCGTAGATCATACCGGGCATTTGGTTGTTAACCTCAGACAATGTGTAGGTGTAGGTGTGAATGCCCTCGCCAAGTCCGGAGATGCGAATGGTCGCGTGACCGGAAGCGTCGGTGGTGTACGTGCCTACGGTGATGCCGGAGGAATCCTTTAACTCAAAGTGGAAAATATCCATCGGAATATCAACACCCGTATTATTTATGAGTTCCTTGGTGATGTTGATGTCAACGTGAGTAGTTTCAACGTCGTAGATGTTCGTGAAATCCTTAGTAACGGTGTAGCCGTTCTGACTGGGTGTCACGATGGTGTTGGCGTAATCCTGAACGGTGTATTCAAGAGCTCCGTCTGCATCTTCGTCAGTTACGATCACAGCGAAAAGACCTCTCGTTGCGTCGTATGACATGCCTGTGGTGTCACCTTCGGTCTCTGTGATCCTGAAGTAGTAGGTTCCGAGACCAAGGCTGAGATTGTTGATCTCAAAGCTGTAGGACTCGCCTGCTTTTGCGGTATCAGTTCCGAGTACCTTGTAGCCGTCGGGGTTTTCAGTGGAAACGCCAACGTACTGCGCGAGAACGAAGGTGAATTCCTCGTCTTTCGTGTAGGTGTTGTGATCGTCTACCAGGTTCTTTTTACCCGTGATGATGATATTGGGAGTTGCGGGTGTAGTCTTATAGGTGTTGATGAAGTGAGCGTCTGTGTCCGTATTTGCAACGATAACGCCGGTCACTCTGCCGGTCGTGTTTACATAGCCGGAAACGGTCGATGTCTCAGTAACGGTGTAGGGAGTGTTTTCGGGCAAGCCGATAATGGTGATCGATTCGTTATCCTTCAGCGTAACGACGATCTTGCCGTTCTGATCAACGGTAACGTCGCTTCCGTTAAAGAGGGAAGCGTTGGTCTTGTCAACGGAGTAGGTCTCGCCTGCAAGCGCTTCGGGAAGGGAAATCTCAAATGTGAACTCCTTATTCAGCATTGCATTGGGGGCAGATGCAAGATCGTGTGCGATATCCTTGATAACGGTAAGATTACCGTACTTGTAAGGAGCGTTCGTTACGGTAGCGGCTGCAAACTGATCGGCTCCGTTGAGAACCTGGCTCAGCGTGGGAACCGTAACGGAATCGGTCTTGCTAGCAATGTAGTATTCAGCGTCAACGGGAATGTTTTCGCCAATGGTACATGTCGTGCCGCCCGGGATTCCGCTTACGTATACGGTCTCGCCTGCCTTTACGTTCACGGTGAGAACGTTATTAATGTAAGTGGAGATCGTGCTCGTTACGTCGTTTCCGTGTGCATCTCTGACAACGGGAGTTGCGGTTACGGAGGAGGGAACGGTAACGGTCAAGGCGTAAGTGTCGTTTGCACTTCCGAATGCCTCGGTAAGCGTCTTTGTAAGTGCGATACCGGTGTCGATGGCTGCGGTGAGCTTACCGTTGTTGCCAAGCCATACAACCACGTCGTTGCCGTTGTGAACGGTTGCAGTGTCGTAAGTGTATACAGGTGCGTATCTGTCGTCTGCGGTCTTGGTGTAGTTAGTGGACTTAACTACGGTCATATTGTGGAGTCGGCTGGTGCGGACAGAGCCAACGCCAAGCATTGCGTAGATATCGGCATCTCTGTTATCGTTCATGTATGCTGCGATAACAGAAGCAACCTTATCAAGGGGGATAGCATAGCCAACGTCGCCGGTCACGTATCCGTCGGTTTCGCTGTAGTTAACGTAGGTTTCAGCGTTATGATCATAGAACGCAACGGATTCCTTAAGATATCCCCAATCGGTGTAAGCGATATAGGTGACCTCTTCAGCAGCCGTGGCAGCGTCAGTCGTGGAGACTGTGGGGCGATAATAAGTAACGTAGGTGTATACACGGTCGGTGTCGGAAAGACTCGTATACTTGTTGTATGTCAGCCAGGTGAAATTATATTTGCCCGCTTCGTAGAGAACACCGTATTCATCAGCTTCCCAGTTAACATCAGAACCGTCCACAGCGGATACGGCTGTGAAAATGTCCTGATTCGTCTGGTGATAATAATATCTGTTAAGCGGAGAAGGCTTGAATCCCACGTGGGCATCACCCATATCAACGAGCCCGTTATTGTTCGCGTCGGCGGTGTTCATTTCGCCGAAGGAATTGCTGTAGAACGTGATCTCGCCGGTGGAATCATCGATGTATTTGTAACCGCTGTCGATCTTGGAAATGTCGATCTCACCGTTAGGGAGAAGAATGTCGGACCGTAAACCAACGGTATAGTAAACACGGAGAGGATTGAACGTAAGCTCGTTTATCGTTGCACTCGTAGCGTTGCCCGTGGTGGTCTCGGAAACCTGCTCGAGAATAATAGGCAGTATTTCCTGATTGATACGGATCTCAAGCTTCTGTGTACCGTCTGCATTATCGCTGACGGTGATCGTAATATCCTCGGCAGTGTTCCAGTTTTCGTTAGTGGTCGGATTTACGCCGGTACCTTCCTCAACCGTGTAGGTGCCGTCGCTGTTTCTGGTAACGTTGTAGGAAGATTCGAAAAGAGTTACCGCCTGAATATCCTTGATCTCCATATACTGACCGATGTTGTCAACGTAAATAAGCGGAGTGTTGTCAACGCCGGTAGCACCGTTTACGGTAGAGCTGCTGGAGATGGGGTTAAATGCGCCGGAGGTGATCTCGTTGTAGATCTGGTCAAATGTGAGTCCCAAATCTGCACTCGCTATAGGGAAATAGGAGTCAACATAATTTATGTTGGCAATAACATCGTCTTTTGTGATCGCACTGTTGCTCGGAAGCTGATTGAATGTCCAGGAAGTCCGGTAGGAGTCGCTTTTGGTAATGCTGCCGGAGGCGTCTTTCCAGCTTTCATACCAGCTGTAAGCGGTTTTGGCAATGTTTGTGCCGTTATTGCTGAAAGCTGTTTTGGGATTCATTACAACCTGAGCGTCACTGTTATCGCCAAGATCAATACCAATGCCGTAAACCATCGCAGCGACACCGTAATTAGCCTTGATTGCTGCTTTTCCGTAAGCTGCGTTCAAGAGTGTACTGAGAGCAACACCTTCCGTCAGATTGTTGTCAGAGGGTTGTGTGTATTTACCGTTGTCGGTGTCATACCAATAAGATGTAACGGCAGTATCTGCAACACCATCCGTTAATACGATGATAACGGGAGTGCGGTTTGTTGTGTTTTCCGCAGTGCTGAGAATGCGCATACCTGCATCAATACCTGACTGAAGATTTGTTCCGCGCTGGAATCCGGTGTTGGTGCTGCCCGCTTTTTGAGAAGTGCCGAGAATCGTGGCTGAAGCGGTCATTTTACCGTCGCCGTCGTTAACTTGAACGCCGCCGCTGGAATCAGGGGATTTCTTTGTCCAAGAGGACAAAGTTAATACTTCGTTCTTTTGATTATAGAAGTTCAGCGGCAAAATGGTGCTGGCTGTGGTGGAATATGTAACTATCGCCAAGCGGTTCTCAGGATTCGACAGGATCTGTGATATCAACCCATTGGATTTTTCAGTTACTGTCTCCAGTCTCGAGGTCATCGTAGCAGTGTTCGTATAACGTCCCATCGACGAAGAATTATCTAATACGATAACTACGTCCATCGGACCGGTGGTGCTGGTCGTGGTAGTCGTCGTCATAGAAGAACCGAGCGCTGAGAAAATGATCTGGAACGCTTCGTCGTCTTCAAGGGAAACGTTGAAGGTGGAGCCTGCAGCTCCGCTTGTGTTGAGGATAGCGGTCTGTCCGTTGGTGTAAACGGACTTGTCTACCCATACGCGGCCCGAATAACGGTTACCGTCGGCGGCGGTACCCATCATGGATTCCCACGTGTGTGCGGATCCGGGGTCGGAAGAAACGTTTGCGGGATCGTTTGCCGCATTATCAGCCGCCATCGCAGGCATCGATATTGGCAGGATCGTCATGATCAAAGCAGCTGAGAGCACTAAGCTCAAAAGCTTTTTTGAAAATCTTGTTTTGGTAGTCATGTAAGACCTCCTTGGGATGGTTTTGTTGCTAATGGTTGGTGTTGTCTTTTACGTGGTAGGTGCGATCGTTTCCGACGATAAGCTCTTCGATATGCGTCTTATCATGGATTTCAGTTCTCGGAGCGCCGAGTCGCAGGACGGTTCGTTAAGCAGGCGTATCGGAACGGTAACCTTGCCTTTGCCTGTTACGCTTTTTCTTGAATAAACCGTGTCAAGAATACCTTCTGCATTGGGTGCGTATATCAGGATCAAATGATATGACGTCTCGTCCGTCAGTTCAGCAGCGTCCTCATACTGGTCGATCAACACCACTCCGTTAGAGAGCAGAAAATCGTATGCCGTGGGAAGGTCACCGCAAATCGCAACACGAAGAGACTTCTGTGGTGAGTGAGGAGCAGGGATTTCAGCGGAGCTTTGTGCTTTATTCTTATTGTTACTCATTCATTCGGTCCCTCCATATGATGTCATAGCTTTTACGTCGGCGGAAAATTATTCTGATTGTTTCTTCATATACGGTGTTATATCTGATTTCGTTCAGCATTACGTGCTCCTCCTTCCGATCGTTTTTGATGTTACCATTATATCAGAATTATTTGCTCAAAACGAAAATGCGTAAATTTAGTCATTTTTGCGCGCATTTAATTTGATAGAGCCTTCGTGGCCGTTGAGTCGAAAGGAATATTAATGATAGGTAGAATTTGCTCTTCGATTTCTTGATAACGATGCTTTTTTATGGTATAATGAGTTGCTGCTGAAATGAACGGTGAGGTGATATTGATGAAGGTCGCGATCTGCGATGATGAAATGCTTTGTCAAAAGCGGGTGCTTGATGTTGCTACCGACTATGCCGAAGAACGCAAGGATACGGATATCGCCATTGAAATGTTTTCGGATCCGATGGCTTTGCTTCGCTCCGCACACGAAAACGGCGGATACGATATATATATACTGGATATCGTTATGCCCGGAATGAACGGTATAAAGCTCGGACAAGCGCTTCGGAATGAAGGCTTTGACGGCAAGATCATTTATCTTACGTCAAGTGAGGAATATGCACTTGATTCATTTCGGGTGCGTGCTTTCGATTATATGTTGAAGCCTGTTGAAAAAAAGATGTTTTATTCAGTAATGGACGAGGCGATAGCTTCTATCTACGTAAAAAAGGATAGAGTGCTGGTGGTTAAGTCCAAGGATAATACAGCGCGGATCACGTTTGACAGCATACAGTATGCCGAACTGAAGGGGCGGGCGGTCGTATATCACCTGACCGACGGAAAAACGGTTGAAAGCACAACGCTTCGCACCGCTTTTACCGAAGCGGTCGGAGAACTGATCAGTGATAAGCGATTCGTACTCTGCGGCGCCAGTATGGCTGTAAATATGCATTATGTAATGATGGTGGAGACCGAGGCGATCGTGTTTGCGAATAACGAGAGGGTCTTACTCGGTAAGAAGGCTTGCCGTGAGCTTCGCACCGCTTGGAATGTTTATTGGATCACGGAGGGGGGAGGAAAATAACGATGCTCAGAGAAATATCGCTTTTCTGGTCTGCTGTACATACCCTTGTGCTTTTTTTGCTGTTGTTCGAATCCCGTTACTCAAATAAGAAAACTATATGTATCAGTTTAGCTACGATGCTCCCGTTGATAGCAGGCAATATGATTCTCCTCTTTTTTCTTGATACGGAACAGATTGGACTTATCCTGCTTCTGACGCTCTCACTTCCGAGCCTTGTCGTCTTTTTTATATTAGCGAAAAAAAGAAACGGCAGTTTCTTTTTTACGTTTTGTCTGGTCGATACGTTGGTGCTTGAGATACTCTACGTTACACAGATAATAAACCATTACGTCACACCGGACAATAATGTTTTTATGTTTATCGTCCGACTGGTGATCTTTCCTTTGCTGGAATGGATCGTTTATAAAAAGATCCGCGCTGTTTTTCTTGACGTCCAAGCACACACGGAAGGCTGGGGACTGTTTGCCGTCATCGCGGCGATCTTTTACGTTCTGATATCGTTGGTAATGAATTATCCTACCTCAATAGTGACGCGCCCTGAATATTTGCCTGCCGCGATCCTTTTATTTGTTTTGATACCGGTCATATATTTCCATATTATCAAGATCCTATACCGCCAACAGCATGTACACGAAATGACGGAGACTGATAATATCCTTGCGATGCAGGTCTCAAGTCTCACCTCCCGTATGGACGAGCTTTTCGCAGCAAATGATAAGTTCCGTATGGAACGTCACAATTTCCGTCACAAGCTGAAAACACTCACCAGCCTTATGAAGACCGAGCAGTACGATGAGTGCCGCATATTGCTTGCGGAATACGAAGAAGCCTTGGATAAAACAAAGATAAAGCGCTATTGTCAGCACACGGTGATCGACGCTACGCTGTCGTCGTATATTCAAAAAGCAGAGACTAAAGGGATCGACGTCAGAATGGGCTTCGCTTTTCCCGATACGATCTCAATAAGTCAGACCGAACTTGCCACGGCAATTGCAAACGCACTTGAAAATGCGATCAACGCCTGTGAAAAGGTCGAACCGAGTAAGCGGTATATCGATATTAAGGTGTTGAACTATCCGAGATTTATGATACAGATAGCCAACAGTTACGTTGGTGATATTGAATTCAACGAACAGGGCGTTCCCGTAAATCACGAAAACGATCATGGCTTCGGCACGCGATTCATTGCCGCCTTCTGTAAGAAAAACGACGGATTCTATCAGTTCAGCGCCGATGGCGAAAGATTTACGCTTTATTTGAATTTTTAATATAACCGAAAAACCAAGACCGTCTCGGTCTTGGTTTTTGCTTGTCAAAAGAAAAACCACCGACGGCCGGTGGTTATGATTTTTATTCGTTCACATATAAAAATGATAGGGAAGGCTTTCCCATTCCTCGGTAGAGGTGATGATCTCTATGATCTTATCACAAAGAGCATAAAACAGTCGTTCACTTTCATTACTTGCTTTGGAAGGAGAAACGGGGTTCGTAACTGTGATGGTCTTCGAGTAGTTTTTGTCGTATACGGCAAGCTGAAGCATCTTTTGCGGCTTATAATTCGCCCCTTTATATACGTCAGGCTGCGAATCGAGATCAAACGCGGTGATAAGATCGTATATCGTCTTCATATCCTCTTCGGAAAGAACCAAAGTAGTGCTGTAATCCGATGCGTTTTCACTATCGTCCCTTGAGCGTCTTAAGTTTCCCGTTTTGCTGCTGTAGTATGAGTCGCCGTTCACGCCCCACGAGATCGTGAAATAAAAATCGTCAGACACCTCATCGGAGCTGCACGAGGAAAACATCGAAGGCGTGAGCAGTAATGATATGATGAGCAAAATAGCTGATAACCGTTTCATAGAAGACCTCCGTATAGTTTAATTAGTTACCAATTTAAGTATATCACGGCATAATACCGTTGTCAATGGTGACTTGTGAGATCATAGGTATATTCACTCCCGATCCCTCATATAAATGAGACAAGAATTACCACCGGGAGGATATATATGACGGAGAGTAGCATATACCGCGATATAGCGGAGCGCACGGGAGGCGACATCTACATAGGCGTCGTCGGTCCCGTCCGCACCGGAAAAAGCACTTTTATCAAAAGATTTATGAATTCGCTCGTGATGCCCAATATCGTTAGCGAATACGACAGAGCAAGGACGAGGGACGAAATGCCGCAGAGTGCGGCCGGTCGCACCGTGATGACGACGGAGCCGAAATTCATTCCCGACGAAGCGGTGGAGGTTAACCTCCGCGATAACGCGCGGCTGCGGGTCAAAATGGTGGATTGCGTCGGATATCTCGTGCCGGGAGTACTGGGTGATACCGAGGACGGCGAGATCCGTATGGTGTCAACCCCCTGGCAGCAGGAACCGATGCCCTTTGCGGAGGCTGCGGAAACGGGTACTCGTCGCGTTATAAATGAGCATTCCACTATAGGTATGCTCGTCACAACAGACGGAAGCTTCGGCGAGATCCCTCGCAGCGACTATGAGGAGGCTGAAGCAAGAGTGGCAAGAGAGCTTCGCGATATAGGCAAGCCTTTTGCTGTGATACTCAATTCAGCCGAACCCGAAAGTCCTGCAGCCGCGGAGCTTGCGGCAGAACTCGAGGAAAAATATAAAGCACCGGTCGCCCTTGTGTCTTGCCTCACGATGGATCCGGAGGATATAACGCGTATCCTCGAAATGGTGCTTTACGAATTTCCCATACATGAGATAAAAATTACGACACCTGCGTGGTTGTCTGCACTTGAAAGGGAGCATCCGCTTATAAGAGAACTCTATGGACGCATTCGTGCTGCAGCGTCGGAATCGTATAAAATGGGTGACCTTGCAG
Source organism: uncultured Lachnospiraceae bacterium (assembly GCA_964464905.1). GTDB lineage: Bacteria > Bacillota > Clostridia > Oscillospirales > CAG-272 > DTU064. Next base: position 713 of record CAYXHC010000025.1, on the reverse strand, counting down.
GCGTGGGCAAATTTGCGTCCCTTTGTGACGGGGAATACGTCGAATCTGTGACGGCAAAGGAAGCGGACCTTGGCTGCGGCAAAGCGGGATTGACCGTGGTCATCCCCGATGCCGTCTACTACAAGACCATTGGTGATCTTACGGGATTTGATATTGCCGATGAGGAGGAGCTGATCCGTTTGCTGCGCGAGCTTTCGGAGATGAAAAAGGAATATGATAAGGTGAAATACGCCCTTGATGAGGTTAAAACGAGAGGCTACGGCGTCGTTATGCCCGACGTGGAGGACCTGACTCTCGACGAGCCTGAGATCGTCCGTCAGGGCGGCGGCTATGGTGTTCGTCTCTGCGCGCGCGCACCGTCAGTCCATATGATCCGCGCAACTATCGAGACTGAGATAAACCCCATCGTCGGCACGGAGGCGCAGTCGGAGGAGATGGTGCGGTATCTGTTGCGTGAGTTTGAGGGCGGCGACAAGAGCATTTGGGAATCCAATATGTTCGGGAAGACCCTATACGAGCTTGTGAACGACGGACTTCACGATAAAATGGAGAATATGCCCGAGGAGGCAAGAATGAAGCTTTCCGATACCCTCGGCAGGATCATCAACGAGGGCTCCGGCGGACTTATTTGTATTATACTGTAATAAAAAACAGCGAGAGGTTGCACAAGTCCAGTAAAAACGGACAATAGAAAAAAACAGCCTCCTATGGTA
>CAYXHC010000024.1:0-26809 GCA_964464905.1 uncultured Lachnospiraceae bacterium | reverse complement strand
GGCTGTGGAGGATGCGTTCCGCTACGGCAAGCTGGTGCTTGCAACCACCACCTATAACGGCGAGATATTCCCCTTTATGAGAGAGTTCATCAACCATCTGACGGAGCGTGGCTATAAAAACCGCACCGTTGGTATGATCGAAAACGGCTCCTGGGCGCCTATGGCGGTGAAGATCATGCGTCGTATGCTTGAGGAAAGCAAGGATATCACCTATACGGAAAACACAGTCAAGATCACGTCTGCTCTCAACGATGAGAGCAAAACGCAGATCGAAGCGCTGGCAGCCGAGCTTTGCGGATGATATTAACGAGAAAAAAGCGGAGTGGTCTCACTCCGCTTTTTGCGTGGTTACTCATACGGTCACGTACGCAGAGCACACCTTTTTTGAAAATCAAAAGCAAAACTTAAAAAACATATTCCAACCGTGCCGTTTTGGTATTATAATTATATTAGCTGTAGGATAACGCATTTTAGCTGAAAGGACGGAGAGGTTATGATAAATGCATGCGTTATAGGACTTGGGTGCCGCGGATACGAGCTTATCGGAAGCGTGCTGATGAAAAACGAGGACGTGAGGATAGTTTCCGTTTGTGATGTTTACGAGGACAGGATCGCGAGAACTGTGAACAAGGCGAGAGCCGCAGGGCACGACCCTCTCGGATTCACGGATTATAAGGACGCACTTAACGTGAAGGGGGTCAATGCCGCTTTCGTGTTCACGGATTGGATCACGCACGCGGAAATAGCGGTCTATGCAATGAAAAAAGGGATCGCCGTTGCCTGCGAGGTTGGCTGTGAATATTCTCTTGATAATTGCTACGAGCTTGTAAGGACTCAGGAACAGACGGGCACGCCCTATATGTTCGTCGAGAATTGCTGCTGGGGCAAGGAGGAGCTTCTTGCAACAGCTATGGTGAGACGAGGAATGCTGGGCACGATAGTTCATTGCGCTGGTGCATACGCCCATGATTTAAGATACGAGATATCGTACGGTCACGTGAACCGTCACTACCGCTACGATAATTACGTTCATCGCTGCTGTGAAAATTATCCCACTCACGAGCTTGGCCCAATTGCAAAGCTTCTCGATATAAACAGAGGAAACAGGATACTTTCCGTTTCGTCCTTTGCCACGAAGGCGGCAGGGCTCACCGAATACATAAAGGGCAGAGCCGACGCCACCGATGAAATGAAGCGTCAGAATTTCAATCAGGGGGACATTATCAATACCGTTCTCACTTGTGCAAATGGCGAAACGATCCTTTTGCGTCTTGACACAACGCTTCCGCGTTCCTACAGCCGCGAATTTACCGTCCGCGGCACGAAGGGACTTTATATGCAGGATACGCACACCTTCTTCTTCGACGGTGAACGTGAATTTTTCGATCCCGTTGAGTTTTACCGCAGAAATCTCAATAATGGCGCGCAGTATGAGGCGGAGTATCTTCCAGCGATATGGAAAAATATAACCCCCGAAGCTATGGCGGCAGGCCACGGCGGAATGGACTGGTTTGCGTATAAAGCCTTCACCGACGCTGTGAAAAACGGAACGCCCACCCCAATCGACGTGTACGACGGCGCAACGTGGCAGGCAGTTTCGGTGCTTTCGGAAATGTCTATAAAGCAGGGGGGCGCGCCTCAACCTATGCCCGACTTCACCGGTGGCAAATGGATCAGGCGTCCCAGCCTTGACGTGTGTGAGCTTTGATGAAAATAATAAAAGGAAGATCGGAGAGACCGATCTTCCTTTTATTATTTTGTTATTTTGTAAGCTTGCCGGGAACGCCTGCGTTGTGCGTGCTCCACACGTTACCGTTGCGGTTCGTTGCCCTTGCGCGCACCGTGTAAAGATATGAAACATCTGCGGAGGGCGGCGTGTCGGAATATGAGAGTCCGGTGTAGCCGTCGGCAATGGCTGCCCACTTTGAACCGGATAGATTTTCTCTTCTGTATACTCTGTAGTCAAGCGCACCGGCTATCTCGCACCACGAAACGGTGATGGCCTCTGTGCCTGACGTTACCTTGACGGAGGGCGGCGGCAGATACGATATGCTTGAAGGATCTCCCGCGATGTGCTTATGATATTCATCCAACACGTCGTTCGTGCTGCCCAGGGCGCGGAGCTCACCGAATTCAAGCCACATGACCTTGGTGCAGAGATTCTTTATCTCACCGAGATTGTGGGAGACGATGATCACGGTCTTGTCCTTATCGTTGATGAGATTTTCAAGTGCTGCGTGACTTTTTTTGCGGAATTGAAGATCGCCGACGGAAAGCACCTCGTCGATAAGGATAACGTCGGTGTTGAGCATCATTGCGATGGAGAATGCGAGCTTTGAGTACATACCGCTTGAATAGTTTTTAACGGGGCGGTCGATCGCGTCGCCAAGCTCTGAAAAATCAACGATGCTGTCAAATCTGTCAGCGACGTCGTCCTCGGAAAAACCCATGGAAAGTGCAGACAGTATGATGTTGTCGCGTCCCGATAGCTCAGGCACGAAGCCGGTGCCGAGGGAGAGGAGCGACACGGAATTACCGTGGAGGTCAACGGTGCCTGCGTTTGGTGCCATAAGACCTGCGAGAGTGCGCAGAAGCGTCGATTTACCGCTTCCGTTAGAGCCGATAATACCGAGTATCTCGCCCTTGGAAACGGTGAAAGAAACATTTTTCAAAGCCTCAACGGAGCATCTTTCCTTGCGGGATTTCAAAAGATTCTTTATGCTCCTCCGCTCGACTATATCGTATTGTAAGCTTAAATTAGTGACGGTGATTGCAGACTTCATTGTCAGATTACCTTTCGGGGGATCAGACGACTTTTATGTATTGGCTTTCGGAGCGGTATATGCGTCTTACACCGAGAAGAGCGATGACGGTGCCGACGACGAAATATACGGCTATGAGAAGCCAATTTGACGGTGTGGAATAAAGGAGTGCGTTGCGCACTTCATAGAGGATCATTGCTATTGGGTTGAAGGCGAATACCATCGAGGCAACGTTAGGTGCAAGCAGCTCGTTTATGGGATAGAAGATGCCGGATATATAGAAAAGCATCTGCAGAGCGATCTGCATAAGCTTATTGAGATCCTCAACGTAAACTCCGACGTGCATACACCATACCGACACGGCAAAGGTGACGACGAAAAGAAGAAGAGTTACGGGTACGACGGTGAGGATATGAACGCTGAGGGGCACCTGATAGATGATCATCAGAATGATAATGGGGATATAAGAGCAGAGCATCTTGAAGCCATTCGTCATCATCAGGGATATCACCAGAATGAACTTCGGTATATACACCTTTGAGGCAACGGAACGGTAGCGCTTGAAAAGGGTGATGCTTGAAAGAACGCAGTTGTTAAAAAAGCGCCAATAAGTGAGGCCTATCATTATGAAAGCCACAACGTATTCGGTGGTGCGCCTGAACACGACTGTGAACACGAACATATAAACGAACATGAAAAGAGTAGGCTCAAGGACCCACCAGAATCCACCCAGCCAGGAGTTTGCCAGCTCTGATTTGAGCTGGGCTTTCGCCGAGTGGAATATGTAGGCCTTGTATTTTTTCAGATCGGTAAAAAAACGTTTCATTATCAGAAACTCCGTAAAGTGATGTTAAAGGGGAAAAGTGAGCGAAATTGCATCTGCGAGAGTGTCGTTTCCGAGCCTGCGAAGTGCGTTAACGGCATTTTCGGGGCAGCTTTCGTATTCGTTATAGAGACTGCCGAGCAGAGCCGCGTTTTCAAGCGCCACCTCCGAGGGAAGACGGATGATGCACTCATCAAGCGGTGACGCCTTGAGTGCTTCGGCAATAAGATCAAGATCACCGTTGCTTTTCGTAAGACGTGCGATGCGTTTTACGCGGACCGTAGAGCTTGATCTATTGTATACGCGCTTTTCGGGCTGCTCCTTTACGATATGACGGATCATATCTTCCGCTTCCTCATAGAATTCGTTTTCGTAATGAACGGAGTTCAGGTAAAGGAGGTTCATTTCGTCGGAGATGTAATCGTCAACGGTGGTGATGTAGTAGCAGCCGGATCTTTCGCTGAAATAATCGGCACAAGCGTCGGAGTACTCGTTGCACGCAATATTTTCTGCGGTCTCTCCGGCGGAGAAGCGGTGAAGCTTATTAAGATGATCCACGAAATGGGTCATACGTTTATGTTTTATTAGGATAACACGGTCGCCATATCTTTCTCTGACATATTCTGTCAGGCGGTCGAGCTCCGCTTTCATTTCCTCAATCGGAATGATCTTATGAAGCTGAACGTTCTCAGCTCCGAGCTTTTTTGCCACGAAATTTTTATTGTCGCAGAAGTATTTACCGCGCAGACGGTACACGGAGCGAGCTGTCAGCGTGTAAAAATCGAGGATCAGCCATTTAACGCCCGTGTTATCGAGAATGTCGGTAACGGTACCGTCAAGCTGATATTTGACAACGAGATTGTCGTATGATGTCTTGGGCGGGAACAATTTTTCGTCGTATTTGACCGGCGAGGTATTCAGAAAAACGGGAAGTGCCTGAAACATATTGCCGCGGTACACGAGGTCGGATCTGCCTGAAACGTAGTTATACTGGAAATTGAGCCGTGAAACACAACTCCCCCACATATCGATAACAAAAGGCTTGATAGCTACCGTGTCATCGGAAAGTATATGATCCTTTATGTCTCGGGAAATGGCGATAACTCTTTCATCCTCGGCTATCTCCTCCTGCATACGGGCAAAATAATATCCGTAGTTTGCTTCGGTCACCTCTTCGGGGAAAACGTCAGACCAATTTTCGGCGGCATATCTGCCAAGATATTTCCAAAGCTCGCGCACGACGAGCTTGTTTTTGAATATAAGATCGTAACGTACAGCAGGGTCGGTAAAGTTCTTGCTTATGAGGGCGTCAAAAGCAACGAGGATATCGCAAAGCTCGCCGGAGGACGGGTTTTGAAGACGGAGCTTTTGAGCAGCATCGGTATATGAAGGTAAAAGCAGCTTTTCGGCTTCACAGAGCAGCTCGTAATTCTCGCGGATAAAATCGGGTGTTGCGCTGTATACGAGATTTTCTACAGCCCAGTTCGTCCGCAGAAATGAACCGAACGCTTTTTTATAAAGGTTGTTGTAATAGCGGCAGTATCTGTCCAGCGAGTAGCGGAAAATGGGACGGCGCCGCACGTGCTGACCGCGGACGAAGCGTTTAATATTGTCTGCGGTGTCGGCGTATGCCTCTGATTCATACTGCAAGCCTCCCGCTTTTTTCTCCATAAAGTAAAAATCGAGAGTGTTGATAACGCGGCAACCCGTTTTTTCAATGAAAATGTTTTCACATTCAGCCATCGTGCGGTTCAGATCGTCGCACTCCTGTTCACGAACGCGGTTTCCAACGACGAAATACGCGCTTTTGTGAGTCTTTATCAGAACTATGTTCTCACCGTCAAAATGGGATAGAAGCACTTCGGCAAAGCTTTCGATAAGGCTGCGTTTTTTTGCCTCCGATAAGGACGACGGCGACACCTCTTTCGCTCCCTTTCCGTATGCGGAAAGGGGCACGTCGGCATATTTGGTGTAGTAGCTTTTTTTGCATTCAACTAATGGCTGACAAACGTAGTGAAGATCCACGGCAACGAATTTGGACGGATTGCGTGTGAGAAAACCGTCAAAATCATTTTCAAAATCAACTCGGCGGGATTCGGTGTTATCGTTTCCGTGCTTCACACCCGACATAAAGCGCCGTTTGGATGAAAGTGCGTATGGGGATACGCCAAGAAGGGCACCGACTACGTCTATTCCGTTAAGAAGTCCGCGCTTTTCAATGGTGCCGGAAATAAGATTCCCGCCAATCAGAATTACGCTGTTTTCGCTAAAATTGTTTTTCATCGTCTGCTACCCGATAATGTTGTTTATTCGGAACGTTTCTCTTCGTCAGCCTTAACGTCTACGCTCCAACGCAAGAGTTTGTGAGCCACCTGATTGTGCTTGGGAGGGAACTGCATATAGTCGCCGTACTGCATGGTGAGGAATACGTCCGGACGCCTCGGTACCTTTGCACGATGTCCCTCAAAGAGCACGTCCTGATAGGGGAGAAGATCGTCGATCTTTATGTAGGTGTATGAGGGGACAAAGCTTGCAACTGTGGTGAGCCCCAGCTCCTCTGCCTTATTATTATAGTAGGTTGCTCTCTTGATATATGCCTTTTGAGAGCGCTTGAGAGATTGACACTTAAAAAATGTGCGTTTCAGGATGCCGTACCCCTTGTAATATAACTCGCGGATATCACGGGGCATGTAAGGGTCGATAGGCTCCGGCTTTTGGTTGTTGACGATACGGTTATGTACCTTTGAAAGACCGATGACCTCCTTTTTGAAGCTTTCCTGAGCCTTGGGGTCGTTGGGAATATAATCAAAGGGGAAAATGTCGAGGCATATACCCTTATGGAAGGCACGGCGTTCGTTATATTCCGTTATATATTCGGTGTTGTTGAGACGAAGCTTTGAGAAAAGATAAGGAATATGCGGATCCTTTTGTCTTGTCTGCAGGAAGAAGCGGTCGTCGAGGAAAGGCTCTGCTTCTCGGATAAAACGGTCGTAGTCGGCGCGTAACATGCCAATGTCGATATCGTCATCCCAGGGAATGAATCCACCGTGACGCATATATCCCAGCATTGAACCGCCGCAGATGAAGTATCCGATACCAAGCTTATCGCATATCTCACTGATTTTGTCAAGAAGCAGGAAGTCTGCTTTCTGGATAGAGGTGACCTGAAAGCGAAGCGCTTCGTCGATAACGGGAGTCCACACGGAATAATCATGTGGACGGTCGATCTCTATGCCGCGGAACTCTGTTGACTCAATGGGGAAAAGATCGCGCTTGTGAATGAACTTGGATTTTTCAAGAGCCATACGTCCGTAGAGATCGTTGTCGGGATCGTTATTGTAAAACTGGGAGAGCGTGTCGATCTCACGGTAAAGAGCAAGGAGCGGATCCTTGCCATATTTCTTTATAACGAGTTTGCGATCCTTTTCGGAGAGCTTTTTCTTTTCGCACATTTCAACGCTGAGAATACGGCGGTAAAGCTCATTTTTACGGTTGAGCTTGCGCATGAAAGCATACTGCGTATCGTAGCATTCGGGCATCTTGTCAAAAGGAAGAAGACGTATCTCTCCCTCAAAATACGAAGGCTCGGAGAGTGTGACGGTTTTCGTTATCTTGGGACAGCGGCATTCTTTATCACGGAATTCGGAAAGTGAGATGCCAAAGTCTTCAGCCTTTTCGCGGAGAACGGTAAGAAGTTTTTCATATTCTGCGCGCAAAAGGGCAACGTCCCAGCCTGCGGTAGGATTGTTGGGGATATAGTCCTTATAGGTCACAGCACCGATAAGGAGATTAGCAACGGCAAAGCATTCGATTCCGTTGTCACGGCAAAGACTGTAAAGGCGGCGGAGTATCTCCGTTTTATGAGCGTTTGCGGCGTTGTTATAGTCTATGTCGGTCTTTTCTGCCCAGATATATGGGTTTTTCGGACAACTGACGGTGATCCCGCCAAAATCGAAACGTGACGTTGGGAAGACCTCGTTAAAGAAGAGTATCTTGCTCTGCCCGCATTCGATATGACCGATGCGTGATGCGGTTCCAATGCCGTCGTTGAAGCATTGTACGTCCTCGTGGAGCTGACGGTAAAGAGAGCTGACGGTTTCCGTGTCGTTCTTCTTCGCGGCGCGCAGATAGGCGTTGTTTTTTGAGGCGATATCGGCAAGGAAGATGCGGCGTTCTTTTTCGTCGGAGGGAACGACGTCGTATGGAAGTGCTGATATGGATGCGGAGAAAACGTCCTCAAGCTCGCCGTATTCACCGGCGATAACGTGAGCGCTGCCGTCGTCGATACCGTTTTTGTTATGTGGAATAAGGGAGAGACCGCTGTTATTATCGGAAACGGCGGCAATGAAGCGGTCGTGATCGCCGCGAAGCATACCTACCTCGATGGCAGAGGTGCCAAAGTCGGGCATAAACTCACCGTACATACGGGCGGAAACGGCAAGCTTGGAGATCGCAAAATATTCGATGCCATGCTTGCGGCAGAGCCCGTCAAGACGGCGAAGTGTAAGGAGCCTTTCTTCTGCGAAAGGAACGCTGTCCTCACCGTGCATAGGAGACGCAGTAACGGAGATCGCATTACCGTAGAAGGCTTTGTTTTTTATCGGATAGATAAGTGCGCGGTTAAAAACGGAATCGTCACCGGCAACGACAGGACCTGTCATCACGGCGCCCTCTGCTCCCTCAAAAGCCATTGCGGCTTCGGTAAGCCTGCTGTATGCATCGGCGGCGTCCTCGCCTTCGCCGATAAGCTTTTGGCAATCGTTACGGAGCGCTCTTACAGCTTCAAGATGGATATGCTTTTTCTCAGGATCTGCCGGCACGGCGTCGTAAACGTAAAGCTTTAAGTAAAAGCCTTCGAAGCCCTCAGCGCTGAGGATGGCGTATCCCTTGTAAGTGTGATCGATGGAGAAGCCTTCGGAGGCGGAGTTTTCGATGAAGCTCTCGTAGTCGCGGCGCGGCATACCGATACACCAGTTAGCGCGGATCTCCTCCTCGGTAAGTGGAGTGAGCGTTCTTGCGGCGCGGTCGAGCATACCGATAGCGAAATATGCAAGCTCGTGCTTTGTGGCATAAGCGTGCAGCTTGTGTATCAGCTTTGATTTCCTTTCGAGCAACAGCTCCGAGGTAAGATTATCATACGTGTTCATAAGCAATATCCCGTGTGTTTATATGTTTTCGTTATTTTCGGATCCAAGTGAGAGAAGGACGGTCTCGTGATGGCTCACCCTTGCGTGAGGACGGGGCCATTCGCTGTAATCGTCGCCATAAGAGAAGCGCAGATATGCGTCATAGTCACGTGGTACGGGGAAGTCGTAGCCTTCGAAGGAGAGGTAGATCTTTTCATCGAGAACCGATGCTTTGAATCTGCCGTGACCCGTGTGCTCGCCCATACCGTCGTAAAGGTAGCGGGCGGAGGGGGAATTGAAAAACGTCATAATGCGCCGTTCAAAGCGCTCGAGCTTTTCTATGGTCGTGTGCTTCATGTACGCCGTCATAACGCGGCAAATGCCCTTGAGCCTGCCGTAAAAATGGAGTGGGGTGCCGTCCCACTTATGAAATACCATTGATCGTGCGAGCTTCGTGGCAAAAATGTGTGCTGACAAAAGAAATTTTTTATTCGGGGCGCTGTCGTGCGCAAAAATGTCTATGAAAACTTCATTGTGCATTTCGGGGAAACGCGATGAGAAAGGAGTCACGAACTGCGTGTTTTTCAGGCGTATCTTTGTGAAAGGACTGTGATAATGAGGATCTGTCCGTGAACTTTGATAGAAAAAGTCCTCGCCGAGCGCCTGAGGCGCGATAGCTTCAAGCTTGTCAAAGTTTTCTCTGGTCATCATAACGTCGATGTCGTCGTCCCAGGGAATGAATCCGCAGTGACGGACGGCGCCGAGAAGCGTTCCGCCGCCGAGAAAATAATCAATGTCGTTTTCGCGGCACACGCGGTCGAGCTCTAAAAGGCAAAGAAGCTGGAGCTTTTGCAGCCGGCGGAGATTGCCGCCGTAGGTGGTGTCGTCGTAAAAACGACGGGTGGGATGCTCTTCGAGAATGCGAAGAGCGTTTATTGAAACGCCGCGGTCAATGATGGGAGCGTAACAAATGTCGCCTCCGGTCTCGGCGACGGTGTATGTACCTGCTCTATGATCGGCAACGGAATCGATCACAAGGGCGAAAAGATCGGTCACGTGCAAAGCACGGCTGAGGTCGCCGCTGCGAATACCGCAGTTATCGGGAAGTCCCGCGCCGTATATAGGCTCCGTTTTAAGATGCATCACGGAAGCTGCAGTCGGAAAAGCAGGCTCCGTGTCGTTTTCTCCGGTCGTGATAAAGACGATCTTGCCGCGATCCGGCAGAAAAACGCAGGAATCCCTGTCGAAGTCGAGATAAATATTTGCGTCAGCTTCGCTTGCGGCGATATCAGCTCCGTGAGCCTTCAATATTTCGCGGACGGCGCTGTTTATCGGAGCATAAGGCGAATGAAACGAAACGCTTATCTTGCGTAAACGGTCGCTTTTTCCGAGAAGCGTCACCCATTCTGCACGAAACTCGTCGATATTAAGTTGTTGAGCGTTCGCAGGGGCTGTGTTCGGTAAACGCATTTCGCTGACCTTTCGAAATCATATAATGTTTAATTGACGCAAAAGCTTATCGGTACTGTGACCGTCGCAATATGCCATGTCCTTGTCCCAGAGCGCATCGAGACGCCTTCTATATTCATCGTTTGCCCACTCGTCAACCTCGGTCACTCCGCGGTAAAGGGAGTCGTAGCAGTCGGCAAAATAGCCGGGCATTTGGCGATAGTCGGGATAAAGTCCGCGCCTTGCCGCGTACTCGTCAAGGTCCGGGGCAAAAAGAACGATGGGACGGCGGTAATAAAGATAGTCGAATAAAATGGAGGAATAGTCCGTTATGAGCATATCGGCGAAGGTGAGAATCTCGTTCGACGTGAAATCCGGTGTGATATCAAGCTCAGCACCGCCGCCGAAGCGATGGGACTTTAAAAGGATAACGGTATCTTCTCCCACTTCGCGGCGAAGACGGATAACGTCGTCGCGGCCAACGAGGAAGGCGGAGTGGACGTCACCGCGGAAGGTGGGCGCCCAAAGAACGATCCTTTTTCCCATATATTCGGGATATGCATCGAAAAATCTTCGTTTTATATCTTCAGCGCGCTTTTCATCGTATAAAAGATCGATGCGCGATACCCCCGCCTTTGAGTAAAGGTTGCGCGGTATCTGCATAGCGGCTGAAAGTGTGTCTGAAACGGCGTCGGAGGATGCGGTGAAAACGTCTGTGTTTCTGTATTGCCCCTTTTTCATGGCGGCAGAATCCTCGGGAGAGTCGATACCTACCTTTTTCATAAGACCGCCCGAATGCCATAGCTGTATAAGGGTGGTGCCCCGCCGCTTTTTCGGAGCTGACGAGGGAATAAAGCAGTCTGTGATAAAAACGTATTCGGCTCTGGCGTAAAGGGGCATAAAGCGAAGCATAACGCCAAGTCCCTTTGCCATTGAAACGAAGGAATAGTCGTGAAAATACTCAACGAGCTGAACGTGAGGGAGGGCGAGAAGACGCTCTCTCAGCACCGTCATTGAATAGGGGATCGTGTCGCCGTGGCCGTCGGCAAGAACCACCAGCCCCTTTTTCACGGGACGAAGACAACAGATATAGTAAAAAGGCGCAAGGATCAGAGTGCTTATTATGTTTTTCAGTGCGCGTCTGACGGAGACGGCAAGGCTTTTTTTCATCATCTTCTTTTCCTCGCAGGATGTTTCGATCAGTTTTCGCTGTCGATGAGTATCTTACCCTTAACGGCGCCGGGAGTTTTGAAAAGCTCAAACGCTTCGGCTATCCTTGAAAGGGGAATTATGCGGTATATCATAGAATCGTCGAGCTTAAGCTGTCCGTTTGCAAAGAAATGGGCGGCAAGAGTCCATTCCTCGCCCGGAAAGGGGGCGGAATAGCTCATCCAGGAGCCGGTAACGTACATTTCGCGGCGGTTCAGAAGCTCCCACTCGGAAACGGAGAAGGTAACCTCGTTTTTCGGCGTTCCTATCATGCAAACGCTGGCGGCGTTTGCCGCAAGCTTGAACGCCATCTTGATGGTCTCGGAGGAGCCTGCCGTTTCGAAAACGAAATCGTAGCCGCGGCCTCCCGTAAGCTCAAGTGCTTTTTTGATGTGGTCGGGGGCGGAGGTGTCAACGCCTGCATCGGCACCGAAAAGCTCACAGCTTCGCTTCAGCTTTTCGGGGGAACGATTCAGGATAACGATCTTTTCTGCTCCGAAAATGCGGCAAAGCTCAAGGGTCAGTGTACCGATGGTGCCGGCACCGATAATGGCAACAGTCTTTCCGGGCACGTATTTTGCACAGCGGATGCCGTGAAGAGCAACGGTGGTGGGCTCAAAGAAGGCACCAAGCTCAAAGCTGACTTCGTCTCTGATGGGGACGGTGTTTATGGCAGGAAGCGTTACGTATTCGGCAAAGCTTCCGTTTCTGCGTGAGCCGATGAAGGTGTAGTGCTTGCAGAGAGAATAGTTGCCGCGAAGGCAGTCTGCGCACTTCATGCAGGGCACGAGGGGCACGCCCGAAACGCGCTGACCTATGTGGCGGTCGGCAACGCCCTCTCCAACCTCAACTATCGTTCCCGAAAACTCGTGACCGAGGATGATGGGGAAGAAGTGGCACGCATTTCCGTTTACACGGGGAATATCGGAGCCGCATATGCCTGTGTATTTTACCTTAACCAGCACCTCGCCGTATGAGGGCTTGGGTGTTTCTATTTCTTCGTAGCGGATGTCAAAAGGACCGTGAACGACGCCTGCGTACATAGTGATCTCCTTATATGAGCATTTGATTATTTATTTTATATGGGCTTTTCCTCAGGGGAGCAGGGCTTCCTCTCGGGGAAGAAATCGTGGAGGAGGAGCGTGAGAAGATGAAGGTCGCCGGGGTAGGTTATTTTAAGGTTGAGCACCTCGGAATGGATCACCTTCATGGGGATATCGTGTGCCATCGCGATAGCGCCTGCGGAGGTCATTGCCTCAAGCTCGGCTTCGTCGGCGTTTTTGTAAATGTCGCAAATGTCGCCGTATCGGAATGCCTCGGGAGACGCTCCCGACACGACTCTCTGACGCGGAACAACTCGCTCAATGAATTCTTCCTCGGTGGTGCCGTAAACGGTGTCGTACTGAGCCTGTCCGAGTGTGGCACCGCCGAATTCATTCACAGCGTCGATGATCTTCACGATGCCGTTTTTGTCGCAGTAGGGGTGCGTAGCGTCGTGAATGAGGATAACGTCGTTTCGTGAAGCGAAGCTCTCCATGGCAAGCAGACCGTTTTTAACGGAGGTTGAGCGATTGGGGCCGCCTTTAGTTATAGCTGCGACCTTGTCTGCACAGAGCCAGCTTGACCACGCGCTTACGTACTCGATCCAGTCCTCGTGGGAAACGATAACGATCTTGTCGATAGCCTCGCAGTTCTGATGTGCTTCAAGGATATATGAGAAAATAGGTCTGTTTTCAAGTTCGATATACTGCTTGGGAACGTTGGCGCCCAGTCTTGTGCCGGAGCCGCCCATCATAAGCAAAAGAATGTTCATATCAGTCTCCATTCAGCCGCACGCGGCGGCGTAAAACTCTCTACCGATCAGGAAAAGTGATAGCGGTTGATAACGTAATTGTTTTTGGTTGCGTAGTTGTATTCTTCGATAACGTCGATGATGTGGCTCTTTACAAGCTCACGGGCCTCACATTCAAGCATGCCCTCGCGAACCATTATGTATTGGTTGGGCAAAAACTGACGGAGCAGACCCGAGGGGATCTTGGTGCGGTTGATGTTTGCGAAAAGCTTTTCGATAGACGCGCTGACTCTTTCGTCAGGATAGTAGTAGCGGCTGCGGTCGGAGAGGGAATACTGACGCTTCAGATGAAGCTCAAGCTCCGTACCGCGATAGTATTTTCTCCAGTGTTTGTCGTTTTCGATCATAACGTCGTCTAAAATGTCTCGGAAGTGGGACTGTTCGTATGAGGGCACGAGCTGTTCCTCGATCATATTGAGAGCAAAGAGTGCCTCGCGAAGCGCGTAAGTCAGCGCAGGACCGACCTTAAGGATGGCTATGCCGTCTGCAACCATTTCGCGGAGGTGAAAAATAGGCTGATAATCGGTTGAGTGACCTTCCATAACGAGGGAGGGGTGCTTTCTTACAGCCTCGCAGAGCTCACTTGTTTTAAGTCTGTCGTAGCAGGCGATATTCTCGTTTCCGAATTCAACGCCCGGCTGAACGACGATGCCAACGACGTTTTCCATTGCATCGGGCATGCCGATAGCATCGAAGGCTTTGTCGTATGCGGCGATGGTCGCCTCAAGATCCTCAACTCTCGTAACTGAAAGAGCGTCGTCTTCGTTCTGCTCGCCGCCGGGGATCGGAACCTCGCTTCCGATGATGTATACGGGACGCACTTCAACGGGATTCTTTTTCAGAAGCTTTTCGTATTCCTCCTCGCAGGCGCGGTAAAGACGTGCGCCGCGGCGGGCGATGGTGGAGAGCTCGAGGGGAGAATTTCTGGGATCGTCGCCAAGACGCATACTTGTGTCAAGGTGGATCTTTTTATAACCTGCGGCAACGTACTCGCGAACGAGTGCCTCAGCCTTTTCCATAGCGGATACTTCCGGCTCCTTATACCAGGGAAGGGGACCGAGGTGGTCACCGCCGAGGATGATGCTCCACTTAGGGAAGCCTACCTTGTCGGCTATCTCGTATACCATGTCGCGGTAGTCGGCAGGGCGCATACCCGTGTAGCCACCAAGCTGGTTTACCTGATTGGCGGTTGCTTCGATAAGGATGCTGTCGTTGAAACGAACGCCCTGCTGAAGGCAAGCCTCGATAACGATGGGATTTGCCGTGCAGAAGGAGGGAATACCGCACTTGATGCCCTTCTGTCTTTTTTCGATTATGCTTCTTATAAAATTATTCTTTCTGATGTAATCGTTGTTCATTGATAATACGATTCCTTTCGGATATATGTGATACGGCCTATTGACCGTTTTTTATGCTTTTATATTTTTTTATGCTGCGGTAAATGTATGCGGAAAAATATTTGACTGCAAGCGGAATCGACAGTCCTGCGCTTCGGTACGTTCGGAAGGTGCGCGTTGCCGCCTTCAGCTTGTTTGATGAAAGGGAGGCGGAGGAAATGCGGTAGCGAAGGAGCGGCTCGTCCACGCCAACGGCGGTGATGCCGTAATCGCGGAGTATCCTTATCCAGGCGGCGAAGTCCTCTGCCGTGCCATTGTCTGTCTCAAAAAAACAGTCGTCAAGAAGCTCACGCTTCACAAGGACGGACGAGCAGGATATAACGTTCTGCTTTAATATTTCCGGATACGATACCACCGGCGGCACGTGAAGCGTAAATCCGTTTTCCTTACCCTCACTGTCGATGAATGACGATCCTGAAAAAATGAAGCTACTCTCTGTTTCTCTGGCCGCGGCAAGTTCTTTTGAAAGCTTATCTTTTGCCCATTCGTCGTCGCTGTCTAAAAATGCTACCCACTCGCCTCGTGCGTCGTCGATGGCGGCGCGCCTTGCGGCAGCGGCTGACCTCACGGCAGATGAATCAATGATCCGAATGCGCGGGTCGGCGCAGAACAGAGCCGTTACGACCTTTGTCGTGCCATCGCAGGAGCCGTTATCGGAAACGATAAGCTCCCAATCGGCGAAGTCCTGTGCCAGAACGGAATTGACGGCAGCTCCGATATATTTTTCACTGTTATAAGCCGGCATTATTATGCTCACCTTTGGCGGTGCCTTTTGAGTTGCCATTTTGATTCCCTTCCGAATATGGGATATATCCGTGGCTGCGCATAACGCAGAAATCACCACATTACATACATAATCATATTACCATATACAGTGTAGAAAATCAAGTTTTTTTGGCTTTGTTGGTCGTGTATCGACGAAATAGCTGTTTTACTGCGTGGCGTTGGATACAAAACCCCTAAGGTTATAAATTCTTTGTTTTGTTTTTGTTAATAAACTGAAAATAAGCATCTTTCACTTGCCGATTTGCGTTTTATGTGATAAAATGATGCTGAATAATCAAACATAATGTCGTTATCCATGATATGCCGGTATCGCAAACGGCGTTGGGACAGCGACTGTAATTAAGGATGATTCAAACCTATGAATGGTAAAAACAAACACGAACTTGAAAATTCAAAAGGTCTCGTGCGCGGTCTCGAAAGCATTCTGGAAGTAGCGGTGCTTACGATTATTTATTACGTTATTTGGCGAATGGCGTATGGATCCGGAATTTTCCCCGAATACAGTTATAACGGTAAATACGTCCTGATGGGGGTTTACGCCTTCCTTTCTTATTTGCTTTTCACAAATACGGACGGATTTATGTTTGGTAATATGCGTTGGACCGATATCGTCATAGCACAGGGGATATCGATGCTGATGGTAAATTTCGTTACGTATTTTCAGCTTTGCCTCATTGCAAACACGATGATAAGTCCGCTTCCTATAATACTGCTTATGTTTATAGATGTTGCCATCGTTATCATATTCGTTTACGCATATGTCTTGCTCTATTACAAGCTGTACGCACCACACAATATGGTAATGGTATTTGGCAGCGAAAACGCGATGATGCTAAAGATGAAGATGGATATGCGCCGCGACAAGTATAAGGTCAGAAAGGTCATTTCCGTTGAGGAAGGCTACGACAGAATTGTTGAAGAGATTATCAAGTACGACGCCGTTATCATAAACGACGTTCCGACTCAGATCAGAAACGATATACTCAAATTCTGTTATAAGAATCAGATCCGTACCTATGTCGTTCCCAAGATAGCGGACGTGCTTATCCGCGGAGCCCGTGATATCACCGTTTTCGATACTCCCATCGTTATGGTGAAGGGAACCGGCTTTTCACCCGGACAGCAATTCATCAAGCGTATGTTCGACGTTGTGCTGTGCCTTGCCGCAATGATCTTCGCGTTTCCGATAATGATCTTCGTTTCCGTTGCGATAAAGCTCGAGGACGGCGGTCCCGTTTTCTATCGCCAGAAGCGGGTTACTGTTGGCGGCCGTGAATTTGAGATCCTCAAATTCAGAAGTATGATCGTTGATGCAGAGAAACATATGGGTGCCGTAATGGCAGAGCAGAACGATCCCCGTATCACGAAGGTGGGAAAATTTATTCGGCGCACGCGTCTTGATGAGATCCCGCAGATACTGAACATCCTGAAGGGTGATATGAGCATCGTGGGGCCGCGTCCCGAGCGCAAGGAGTATTATCAGAAGTACTGTGAAGATATGCCCGAATTTGATTTCAGACTGAAGGTGAAGGGCGGACTTACCGGATACGCTCAGATATACGGTAAATATAACACGAATCCCTACGATAAGCTTCGTCTCGACCTGATGTATATTGAGAATTATTCGCTTTGGCTTGACATTAAACTGATACTGATGACCTTCCGTATTATTTTCAGCAAAGACAGCACCGCCGGCGTTGAAAGAAACAATACCGTTAAGCATTTTTTGAAAAAGAATGAAGCCGACGATGAAGGCGGCGCTAACGATTAAAAGATAATACAGCAAAAACGAAGCCGCCTTCGACCGGATTGCTTACCTTTCGGCACGTGATCCCGCGTGCTCTTCGCTCCATATAAGCATTGGCGCTTGCTTCATTCCTAAAACAAAAAATATCACCCGAAAAAGAATTCTTCGTTCTTCTTCGGGTGTTTTTCTCTTATGCAGCAGCAAGAGAGAATTCGGGGGCAGATACCTCTTGATGCCGCCTCCTGCGGTCTGACCGTTGAGACTTCCGCTTTTGTTTTCATCACAGCACAGCGGCAATGGTGAAATCAAAATATTTTGCCAGTGTTTCAGGTGATTCCTTCATCCCGTTTGAGATCCACCAACTTACAGTTTCAACGAAGGAGGCGGCGATGTGGTTTACGGCAAAATCCTCGGGCAGATCGGTGCTCTTCAGCTTTCCCGTATCAGCAAAGCTCGATTTTATGAGCTTTTTCAGATTCGTTTTGAAATATTGCAGGAAAATTTCATTACTGTGCGAGGAAAGCAGAGAAAGAATGTTATAGTCGTTTTCCATCAGATGGTTGATCAGGTGAAGAAATACGGAGTCCCTGGGGAACTCACAGTCGTAGTGCTCGTTTTTGTGGGTATGACCGACGGCGACGTTCAAAATGTGGTCAAAAAGCTCCTCGCAAAGCTCTTTCAAAAGATAGTCCTTCGTTTCAAAGTGAGCGTAGAAGGTGGCGCGTCCCACGTCCGCTGCTTCGATTATCTCGCCGACGGTGATGCGGTTATAGGATTTTGTTTCGAGAAGGGAGGTAAATGCGGTGAATATCGCGTCCCGTGTCTTTCTTTGCCGTCTGTCCATTACTTTATCCATACAATTTAATGTTTCTGTTCGGTAAAATACAATCTCGGAAAAATGCTCGTTGAACTTTTTACAATACTCATATATACTATCATCGTACAGTATGTTCGGTATCGTATATATTGTATTGAATTATTAACGATATGTCAATCGTTTGGAGTACTTATATGAAAAAACTGATCGAATTTTTATCCAGCATTCCTATGGTGATAGTGGGCGGCGTATTTTTGGTGTTGAGCCTAATTTTAACAAAAGCAGGCGTTGAACTTTTTGTTGATCCCGCCTGGATCACCGTCTTTATAAGCGGTATCCCGCTTTTGCATCTGGCGATATGGCGCGTTATACATAATCCCGGCATCAGTAAAATATCCTCCGCGTTGCTTATAAGCGTAGCGATGGCAGCAGCTATCGCCATCGGCGATCTGTTCGCCGCAGGCGAGGTCGCATTCATAATGGCGATTGGCGAGATACTTGAGAATATGACCACCGACAGAGCCAAGAAGGGACTTCATAAGCTCATTAGTCTGGCGCCTACCCGCGGCAGACGCATCAAAGACGGAAAAGAAGAAGTGATAGCTGCCGAGGCGATCGAGAGAGGAGATATTCTTCGCATTCTTCCCGGCGAGGTCATCCCCGTGGACGGAGTTATCGTCAGCGGAGAGACCTCTGTTGATCAGTCCGTCATGACGGGAGAATCTCTTCCCATCGATAAAACGGTTGGCGAAGAAGTGTTTGCCGGCACTGTGAACCGCTTCGGTGCAGTTGACATAGAGGCTACCAAGGTGGGCGAATACAGTTCGCTTCAGAAGCTTATACGTATGGTTAAGGAAGCGGAAGACAAAAAAGCGCCTATGGCGAGGATCGCAGACAAATGGGCAAGCTGGCTCGTTCCGGTTGCCATGCTCGTTGCTGTCGTTACGGGACTCGTTACCGACGATATAGAAAGAGCTGTGACGGTTCTCGTTGTGTTCTGCCCCTGCGCGCTCGTCCTCGCGACTCCCACCGCAATCATGGCTGCTATCGGTCAGGCGACGAAATATGGCGTAATAATCAAGTCGGGCGAAGCGCTTGAAAATATGGGGAAGGTCGATACGATCGCATTTGACAAAACCGGTACGCTCACGGTCGGCAAGCTGAAGGTCAGCGATGTTTTGCCTCTTCGCGACGGCGTTGACAGCCGTACGCTTCTCACGGTCACCGCGTCTGCAGAAATGAAGAGTGAGCATCCCTTGGGACGCGCTATCGTTTCCTATGCGAAGGAAAAAGAACTGGAGCTTTACGAATGTGACGGATTTACAATGACGGCAGGCAAGGGGGTGTCCGCGGTAGTGTCCGAACGGAGACTTTTCTGCGGAAACGAAAAATTCCTTAACGTGCAAGGCATTTGCATAGATGAAAAAACGGCAGACTGCCTGACGGCGCTGCGAAATGAAGGCAAGGCTTCCGTTACAGTTGCTGACGAAAACGGCGTGATAGGCGTCGTTGCACTTACCGACGAGCTTCGATCCGAATCTGCCTCCGTTATCGAGAAGCTCAGGGATATAAACGTCACCTCAGTGCTTCTCACGGGAGATAACGTCAAAGCCGCACATTATTTTTCTGATGCGCTTGGTATCACCGAGGTGAAAGCGGAGCTTTTGCCGGAGGAGAAGGTAAGCGCTATTATGTCTCTTGCTTCGGAGGGGAAGACGGTCGCGATGATAGGTGACGGCGTCAACGACGCGCCTGCTCTTAAAACGGCAACGGTGGGCATTGCTATGGGAAGCATGGGAAGCGATATTGCCGTTGAAGCAGCGGATATCGCCCTGATGGGTGACGACGTTTCCCGTATCCCTTATCTGAAGCGTCTTTCAAACGCAACCGTAAAGACTATCAGATTCAGTATTTTCCTTTCAATGCTCATTAACTTTTTGGCTGTGGCTCTCTCCGTTCTGGGACTTCTGAATCCCACGACGGGCGCTCTCGTCCATAACGCCGGCTCCTGCTTTGTCGTGCTTATCGCTGCACTGCTTTACGACAGAAAATTTATATAAAATTGATCAAAGAAGCTGCCGGACGGTGCAGCTTCTTTTTCACGTCCGTTGACTTCGGGATGGCTCGCGTGATAAAATGAGCATAACAAAAGCAAATTATATATCCAACCGACGGTTTGGTCCCCACTCAACGGTCGGTGTGTTTACATAAGACGGGCGCTTGGCTACAATAGATCTCGAAAGGAGGACGAACCAATGGATCAAAAGAAAATTGGTGAATTTATATCGTCACAAAGAAAAGGCAAAGATATGACTCAGGCAGCTCTTGCCGAAAAGCTCGGTATTACTGACAGAGCCGTTTCAAAATGGGAGCGCGGAAAAGGACTGCCCGACGTTTCGATCATGCTGGAGCTTTGTGATATCTTAGAGATCACGGTAAACGAATTATTATGTGGGGAGAGAATCAATATGGAAAACAACGAAAAGAAAAACGAACAGCTTTTGCTTGATATGGCAAAAGAACTGGAGCAGAAAAACAAGACGATCTGGACGTCTATGTGGGCAATTATGATCGTAAGTATGACGGCACTGTTTGCAGGTATCTTCATTGCTGCATTCCTGATACCTGAGGGTGTGTGGCAGCTTGTCACACTTCTCGGGATCTGCGTCGTGTTTTTGATACCTTGCTTCTATGCGCTGAAGCTCGAAGTGAGTGTCGGTGCATATAAGTGTAAAGAATGCGGCCACCATATCGTGCCGACTTATTCTGAAGCATTGTGGGCGATGCATAGAGGAACCACACGCTACTTAAAGTGCCCCGAGTGCGGAAAACGTACCTGGTGCAAAAAGGTTTTGAAGAAATAAAACGAAACGATACGCTCCCAAGGAGGCGAGATGATGAAGATCAAAACGGTAAGCTTCAATATCAGATACTGTGACGACCGCGGAGGAAACTCTATCAGAGAGCGTGCACCGAGACTTTTTGACGTGATCTCGCGGTATGCGCCGGACGTTATCGGACTGCAGGAATACCGGCCAGCTTGGGAGCGGTATATCGAAAAATATTTCGCCATAGAGTACGCTATGTTTAATAAATACCGCACCTCCGAGGTGGAGCTTGAAGCGTCGCCGATCCTGTGGCGACGTGAGCTTTTCGATTGCATCGACACGGGTTATTTCTGGCTCTCTGATACCCCCGATGTAGAGTCTCGCGGTTGGGATGAGATCGGCTGCTACAGAATGTGCGTATACGTTACCCTGAGGGAAAAGAAAAGCGGAACGGTCTTCACCTCAATGAATACTCATTTCGGCTTTGGCGACGGGTGCCAGATGAAAAGTGCACGTCTCATCGCGGAGCAGAGATCGAGGCTGCCGCAGTATCCCACATTCGTTTTGGGAGATTTCAATATGTCTCCCGACAGTGAAGGATATAAAGAAATGACGAAATATTTCACCGATGCAAACGCTGCAACATCTCGTGATATGAGAGACACGTACCACGGATATCATCCGGAGAAGCATAAAAACGAGCATATTGACTATTGCTTTACGGACAGCGCGGTTGCACCTCTTTATCAGAAAATAATGGATGAAAAGGCGGACGGCGGTTTTCCTTCGGATCATTACGGTATTTATACGGAGATCGAAATATAAACGGCAGACAAATTCCGGCATGAAAGTTCTGTCGGATCCGCCGTTTTGCAAGTAAAAGTATCAGCCGATCAACATATTTGTTGATCGGCTGATACTTTTTATTTGAAATTTTCAAAAAATGGTTTCGTCACTTAAATTGTTTGAGGGATCTCCCGTTTTTGTTTCTTCATTTTCGCAGTATGCGATCGAGTGGCTTTTGCAGCATTTTGCAGAAAAGCTTAACCGTGACGCCTACGAGCAATGCGGAAATGATAGTTCCTTCTCCGACGCCGTACAGTCTGCCGCTGAAGAAAACGAACGAAAGTACGATGGAAAATAGCACCCAGGCAACATCGAAAGCGATCTTCGTGTTGCCGAAATCTTTCTTTGTTACGTCAGCAAGCGCTTTGACGAACGCTTCTCCTGAGTTGAGGATCACGTTTGCAATGACGCCGAGTGATATTCCAAAGCCAAGAACTGCGATGCCGCATAAAACCAATATGAGTCTGACGATGTACGTATCGTTGGGGACATTACTTACGAGCCATAGTCCGAGATCTGTAAAGTATCCGAATAAGAATGATAACGGAATCTGTAAAAACTGCATAGGCTTAAAGTTTTTGCGTAGCAGCAGGATCTGACCAAGTAATAATGCACAGTTTGAAATGGTAAGCCAGGTTCCGAATGAGAAAAAGGTGAATTTAATGCTGACAACATTCGCAACTGACGAAATGGGTGAAACGCCGAGCTCGCCGTGCTTCGTAAGTGCCACTCCGATCCCCATAAAGAAAAGGCACGCTATAAACAGCAAATATCGTTTGAAAACTTCTTTTTTAGTCATAAAGTTGCTTAATTCTGCATTTTACGATTGCTTCGGTCACGTCCGTCAAAACGAGTTCGCCCTTTTGATTATACGCTTCGATCGTGATCTCCACGAGTCCGTTTTTGGCATTGCGCTTTATAAGGTTTGTAATGGTGGCTTTTCCGGTTAGAATGTCATTGGCGAATACTGGTTTTAACCATTCGATCTTCGTGGATTTGCCGGCAAGCAGCTCTTCACCGAAGAAATCCACCTCTAAATACTTTGCCCATACCGACATAAAGGACATAACACCCGGAGCGATCAGTTTTCCGAAGTGGGTGCTTTTCGCATACTCTTCGTCGGTGTGCAGCGGAATGTTATCGTAGTCACGGGCGAAATCCACCATTTTTTCTTTTTCTATAACCGTTGGGGCGGTATTTACCGTCATGCCAACTTTAAGCTCATCGAAATACACTTTTACACCTCGTATGAAAACTGTTATTTATATTATCTTGAAAGCAATCCGTCAACAAATTGCTTTGCAAGTCTTGGCGATCTTCCGCCACGCTCTAAAGCATAGCGTTCGGCAAGCAGATCAAGTTCATCGGTCTGAATCTCAATGCCGTTTTCCTTTGCCAAGTGATGCACGATATGCAGGAAAGTCTCTTTTCCGGGTTTTGAGAAGGTTATGTGTATGCCAAAGCGCTCTGACAGGGAAATAAGCTCCTGCATTGTATCGTTACGGTGTACGTCGTCACCTTCGCGGTCGGAGAATTTTTCTTTGATGATATGTCGGCGGTTGCTCGTGGCATAGATCACCACGTTGGAGGATCTTGCCGTCACCGAGCCTTCAAGTACCGCCTTGAGCGCGTTAAAATTATCATCGTCTTTAAGGAAAGACAGGTCGTCGATAAAAAGCACGAATTTGAGCGGATTGCCGGAAAGCTCATCCAAGATCTTGGGTATACATCGAAGCTGATCCTTGCGCACCTCGATGATACGCAGACCCTCACCCCACAAGGCGTTGGCTACTGCTTTGACGGCAGAGGATTTTCCCGTGCCTGCGTCACCCGTAAGCAGAATGTTTGCGGCAGGCTTGCCGCTGAGCAAGGCCTGGGTATTATTGATAATGATGCTTCGTTCACGTTCGTAATCCACAAGGTTTGAAAGCTCTGTTTTATCGGGATGCATAACGGGGACGATATTACCGTTATCATCCACATAAAACATACGGTTTTTAGCGTAAATACCGTAACCGTATTTACCGATGTTTTCCGTTCTGTGAAGATAAATATCTTTAAGTCTCAAGCTCGTGGCGGTGAACTCAGGCAAAAAACCACCGTAATCGAGATCCCTGCACAGAGCTTCTTTGTCAAGCTCGGATACCTCCTGCAAAATGTCCAGCTCTGAATGAAGAGCCGACACCATATATCCGGGCACACTCTTGCCAAGTCCCACTGTTTTTACATATATGTTTTCGCTGTTGGTGCATAACTCTTTTATATACTCGCCGAGATCTCCGCCGTTTGCATTATAAAGCGCCGCAACAAATCCGACGTATGCCGGGCTCGTAGGGGCATCAAGATAGGCGCAAAGAGAAGAGATCACCGTGTCATTGAGCAGTTCTCTGAAGATACATAAGGTTTTGAGCTTTTCTTTCAAATTTTCCATATCAGTTCAGAATCGCTCCCGATGCACCGCCTGAAACGAGCGCCGCATAGCGTTTGAGGTATCCCGTCAGCTCTTTGGTTTTCGGTACAAAGTTTTTCATGCGCTCGGCAATGACGTCCTTTTCCACTTTCAGCTCAATAGTGTTTTCGGGAATGTTGATGCTGATGATATCACCGTCCTCAACGACGCCGATCAACCCGCCGGAAGCGGCTTCGGGCGTTACGTGTCCTATACAAGCGCCGCGTGTAGCACCGCTGAAACGACCGTCTGTGATAAGCGCAACGCTGTTGCCGAGTCCCATTCCCATGATTGCAGAGGTGGGATTCAGCATTTCGCGCATACCCGGACCGCCTTTAGGCCCTTCATAGCGGATAACGATGACGTCACCTGCCACGATCTTGCCTGCATTAATAGCCGCCTGCGCTTCCTCTTCTGAATCAAATACCTTGGCAGGGCCTTCGTGACGGAGCATTTCAGGTAATACTGCGGAACGCTTGACAACGCTTCCTTCCGGAGCAAGATTGCCCTTCAGTACCGCAATACCGCCCGTTTCGCTGTATGGAGCTTCGACCGGACGAATAACGTTCGGGTCAAGATTGACACAGCCTGCGATATTTTCGCCGATAGTCTTGCCCGTTACGGTCATACAATCGGTGTTGAGCAGGTTTTTCTTTGTCAGCTCATTCATAACGGCGTAAACACCGCCCGCTTCGTCGAGGTCTTCCATATAGGTGCGGCCTGCAGGTGCAAGATGACAAAGATTAGGTGTTTTTGCACTGATCTCGTTGGCGATATCCAGATTCAACTCCACGCCGCACTCGTGCGCGATGGCGGGAAGATGCAGCATACTGTTCGTGGAGCAGCCAAGCGCCATATCAACCGTAAGTGCGTTTGTAAGTGCTTCTTTGGTCATAATGTCGCGGGGACGGATATTTTTGTATACCAGATCCATTACCGCCATGCCGGCGTGCTTGGCAAGCTCGATTCGGGCGGAGTAAACGGCAGGAATGGTGCCGTTTCCGCGAAGTCCCATACCGAGAGCTTCGGTAAGACAGTTCATCGAGTTTGCGGTATACATACCGCTGCAGGAGCCGCAGGTCGGGCAGGTCTTGCACTCGTATTCCAAAAGCTTGGCATCATCGATCTTACCCGCATTGTAAGCGCCAACCGCTTCAAACATAGAAGAAAGGCTTGTTTTTTTGCCCTCCACTTTGCCCGCGAGCATAGGTCCGCCGCTAACGAAAACGGTGGGAATGTTCACTCTTGCCGCAGCCATTAAGAGTCCCGGCACGTTTTTGTCGCAGTTGGGCACCATAACGAGACCGTCAAAGCCGTGAGCAAGTGCCATAGCCTCGGTAGAATCAGCGATAAGATCGCGGGTAACGAGGGAATATTTCATTCCCGTGTGCCCCATAGCGATGCCGTCGCAAACTGCGATTGCCGGGAAAACGATGGGTGTTCCGCCCGCCATCGCGACGCCAAGCTTGACGGCGTCCACGATCTTGTCAATGTTCATGTGTCCGGGTACTATCTCGTTATAGGAACTGACGATACCGATAAGCGGCCGTTTTTGTTCTTCTTCGGTCAGTCCCAAGGCGTGAAACAAACTGCGGTGCGGAGCGTTTTGTACGCCCGTCACAACACTCTCTTTTTTCATAATTGTTTCCTTTCTGAACTGCAGGGAACGGCGTTCCCGACGTTCCGCTTAATTGTTGATGAGCTTATCCTCATCACTCCAGCTATAGAGCTTACGGATATCCGCGCCGACGATCTCGGACGGATGCTCGCTTGCCAGCTTTCTCATCGCATTGAAGTGTACCTGTGCACCGCTTGAAGACATATCAAGAAGGAAATCCTTTGCAAAGGTGCCATCCTGAATATTCTTGAGTATCTGTTTCATCGCTTTTTTTGTTTCTTCGGTGATGATCTTGGGTCCGGTGATATAGTCACCGTATTCGGCGGTGTTGGAGATGGAGTATCTCATACCGGCAAATCCGCTCTGATAGATAAGGTCAACGATCAGCTTCATTTCGTGGATGCACTCAAAATATGCGTTTCTGGGGTCGTAGCCGGCTTCGACCAAGGTTTCGTAGCCTGCCTGCATCAAGGCGCAAACACCGCCGCACAGAACAGCCTGCTCACCAAAAAGGTCGGTTTCGGTTTCGGTGCGGAAATTGGTTTCGAGAACACCTGCACGGGCGCCGCCGATGCCGAGAGCATAAGCGAGACCCAGATCCCAGGCGTCGCCGGTTGCATCCTGTTCAACGGCGATCAGGCAGGGAACACCCTTTCCCGCCTGATACTCGGAACGAACGGTGTGACCGGGACCCTTAGGCGCGATCATAATTACGTTGACGTTCTTCGGAGGCTTGATGCAGCCAAAATGGATGTTGAAGCCGTGAGCAAAAGCCAAAGTCTTGCCTTCGGTAAGGTTTGGTTCAATGGATTCCTTGTAGAGTGCGGCCTGCTTTTCATCGTTAATAAGTATCATTATAATGTCAGCAACCTTTGCGGCTTCGGAACTCGTCATTACCTTGAGTCCCTGCGCCTCAGCCTTAGCCCAGCTTTTTGAACCCTCGTAAAGACCGACGACAACATTTACGCCGCTGTCTCTGAGATTCAAAGCGTGAGCGTGTCCCTGAGAGCCGTAACCGATGATAGCAACCGTTTTGCCGCTGAGCTTCTGAAGATCGCAATCCTGCTGATAGAAAATTCTGTTTGCCATTTTTATTACCT